>JBIITO010000127.1:0-5991 GCA_044340465.1 Crocinitomicaceae bacterium
TACTGTTGGATAAGGACTTGTCGCGACATGTTCTGCCACTTTTCTTGCTTGTTCAGCACGTTTAGGATAGGCCATACGTATTTTGTCTAACAGCAATCTGACCATAGAAGGTGATTCAGCTGAGGAAATCTTTTCTTTGTCAAATACAGAATAATCTTCTTGTTTCAGTTTGATTGACTGCAGGTGAACGTTGTAAATTCTAAAAGTGTCCTGACCTTTCAATAGGTCGACATAGATACAATAATTGAAATCATTTTCACTTTGCGTTTCAAACATGATACCACCTTTTGAAATCAAAGGATACTTTGACAGGATTGCGATTCCAAAATTTTGACGACCCTTGAGTTTATGCGCGTAACGCTCATGGTATTCCTTAAATCCAACCATCTCATTTAGCGTGTCTCTAGTGGAAAAAGATGTAGGTCTATCTTGATGATAAAACTCCTGAAAACAAGCTACATCAGGATTTACCATTTGGATGTAACTGAAAATAGCATTTCGGTTGTTCTTGCGTTCTGTTTCTTCAAAAGTGTAAAGTCCGAACAAACGAACATTGTAACTCATTACTTTTAAGCACTCTATTTCCAAAGGCGCATTTTTCGGATCAGAACCGGTGGCAATCATTCTAAAATGCAGTTTTCCTCCGATGAGAAGAACCACACCAGCAATAATAGCCCATTTAGAACTCATCAATCCCCAGATAATCAAGAAGATGAGCGTGAATAGGAGAAAGACAGGGTAAGCGAGGCCGAAGAAAGGTATTATTTTCAATGTGTTCGGATGAACGAATGGAGCCAAATAGGCAAGTAACAGACTGCACAAGCATATAATGGTAGCAACCTTGAAAAAGGTGGAAAAACGTATTATTTTCGTCAGAAGATTACCCATTTTTACTTTGATCGAACAAGAATTCCTTTTCTGCGTTAGTTAATGAGTCATATCCTGATTTCGCAATCTTATCAAGGATTTTATCTATTTTATGCTGACGATTTTTCTTTTCTAGATTATAGTCTTCATCCGTTTTGAATCCCGCTCCACGGCTTTGTCCTCCCTTTTTGACTTTTAGTTTTGTTCCTCCCGCGAAAAGATTTTTAAAGAATGAAATAATGGTATTCGTAAGAGAAATGGAAAGAGTGATAACATTATTTTTGGAATAGATTTGTTGCACGGAAAAAGCTCCCAATATAGCACCTCCAAGATGAGCAAAATGGGCAATTCCATCTGCCATACCCAAAGAAAATAGATCACTTAAAATAAAAAAAGCGGCCAATACAATAATTGGTACAGGCAGAATCCCGAACAAATGTACTTTCAACTGGGGGCGGTAAAAGGCCAGCGCTGTAAAAATCGCCATGATAGAACCGGAAGCACCAACAACAACTGTTGACTGCAGTTGCATTACAGGAAAGAATAGATGCGCAAGGATTTCAAAAACACCACCAAACAGACCACCGACGATATAAGTGTAGAACATTCGTTCTTTATCAAATAGCTGCTCAAAGAGTTGTCCTGAAAAATAAAGGAACAGCATATTCATCGCGACATGCCAGAACGAAAAGTGAGCAAAGATACTTGTTAACAATCCCCAAGGGTGCGTTAGAAATCCCTCCACATCAGGGTGTAATGCAAAAACTTCCCGTAATCCGTCAGATACGACTATTTCGCTCAAAGGTCCCGAAAGTCTGGCAAAAACTTCAATAATACCTATAACAAGGAATAACGCCACATTGATAATGATAAGTCGAATGGTAGCGCTACCATTTCTGAACTGGTATTTCAGGTCGTCAATAAAAGTTCGCTCTCCGTACATCACCAAAAATTTTGTCGATCAGTTTTTCGCCAAATTAGAACGAGTGCTATTCCAACTATGGCACCGCCAACGTGAGCCAAATGTGCCACTTGATCATTGACGGCATATAAACTGCTGTAAATCTCAAAGATAAGGTAAGCTCCGATCAAATACTTGGCCTTGATGGGAATTGGTGGAAAAAGCAACATCAACTCCGTGTTTGGGAACAATACAGCAAATCCGGCCATGATGCCAAATAAAGCTCCAGACGCTCCAGCCATAGTACTTACAGAAAGATCGTAATAACGCTGCAAAACAAGATGTTCATCTTCTGTATTAAACATGATCTGATCTACAAACCCTTCCTTGATCTTATGATTTACAACATTGACATCGATGTCCAATTGAGTCATGAGCTTTTTCAATTCAAAGATCTCCCACATTCCAATGCTGTTGTATAATAAAAATGCACCAAGTCCTGAAGCAAAATAGAATATGAAATAGCGTTTTGGTCCCCACAGGCGCTCCAGATGAGCACCAAACATGACGAGAATAAGCATGTTGAACAGGATGTGTGTAAAGTCCTGTAGACTATGCATGAACATATAGGTTATTACCTGAAAAGGCTGAAATAACGGAGAATTAAGGTAATGTGTCCCTAAGATCGAATAAACATCTATGCCCTTATTTGAAAACACAAGTGCAGCGATATAGGTCAACACGTTTAAAATGAGGAGATTCTTTGTGACCTGTGGAATATTATTTAAAAAGGAGAACATATCAGAATTTTGTGGCTATTTCATCCAGTGTTATGGTGCTTAATATTCGTTTGCCTGAAGGGGAATAAACATGTTCAGGAGATACGAATAATTGATCGATCAGTCCCTGCAGTACATTATCGTGATCGTTGAATGTTCTGTTTCTTGCCGCACTTGCCGCTACAGAACGTATAAGCTCATGAGCGATCTCTCCCTTGTCGATTTCTTTAAATGAGATGTTTTCCAAAATCATGTTCACACAGTCGTGCAAGTTTTCTTCGCTGATGATCGATGGAACTGCATTAAGATGTATTTCAGACCCCTGAACAGTACTTTCGAAGCCCAATCGCTGGATGAGTGTGGTATGGTTTGACCATTCGCGAAGTTCACTATTCGTACATTCTCTTACAAAAGGAAAAAGTAATTTTTGTGAAGCTATAGGTTTGGAAATGAAATCATTCATCATCTCATCATAAACAATACGTTCCACTGCACGTTCGAGATGGATAACCATTATTCCGGACTTACAAGGCGTAAACAGATATTTTCCCTTTAGTAGTTTGGAACCTTTGAATTGTTCTTCATCCTCTTCAAGATCGAGTTGCGCAGGAATCGGAGCATCTTCTTCTTCGATTTTATAGAATTGCTGCCAGTCTTCAGGTGTCGGCTTTGTGTTTCCGAAACCTTCTGCCCGTAAGGCTGGAGAATGATCTGTACGAAAAGACGTGGTTGTTCGTCTGCTTTCTGTCGATTGAAACGGGTTGTAATCCGGATTGTAATTGATAACCGGTTCAACAGCTGGTTGACCTTTCATGGAATGCGGGAGGTCGAAACTGGTTTCACGTTCAAAATCCAATGTAGGGGCAATATTGTATTTTCCAAGGGCCTGGCGGATACTGCTCAATAAGATCGAGTAGATAGATCTGTCTTCCTCGAATTTGATCTCCGTTTTGGTAGGGTGTACATTCACATCGATCTTTTTCGGATCGATCTCCAGATACAGGAAATAGGAAGGGAACATTTTTGGTTGCAGCATTCCGTCAAATGCTTTATTAACTGCATTATTGAAATAGGCATCTTTAAAGAATCGGTCATTCACGAAAAAAAACTGTTCTCCACGGGATCGTTTCGAAAACTCCGGTTTGCCAACATATCCGGTGATCTTTACAATATCTGTTTGTTCTTCAACAGGAACCAACTTATCGTTTGAACTTTTACCAAGAACGTCAATAATTCGTTTTCGAAGCACACCTACGTGTAATTGATAGATCTCCTGATCATTATGCTTCAGGGAAAAACTCAATTCCGGATGAGCAAGTGCCACACGTTCAAATTCATCAATGATGTGATTGAATTCAACATTGTCTGACTTAAGGAAATTCCTTCTTGCCGGAACGTTAAAGAATAGGTTTTTTATTTCAAAGGAAGTTCCGATGGGTGTCACACACTCTTCTTTGGAAACCAGCTTACTGCCCTCCATGATTACGTTTATACCGGTTTCCACCTCTTTCGTGCGCGTTTTCAGAGTGACATGCGCAATTGCAGCTACAGATGCCAGAGCTTCACCACGAAATCCTTTTGTTTGAAGCGAAAAGAGATCTTCTGCCGAACAAACCTTACTCGTGGCATGACGTTCGAAACAAAGTAACGCATCTTGTTCCGACATCCCTTTTCCGTTGTCAATAAGGTGAATAAGTGTTCTACCTGCATCTTTGATGATCACCTGGATCTTGTTTGCACCGGCATCAATGGCATTTTCCATTAACTCCTTCACAACGGATGCCGGCCGTTGTATAACCTCTCCTGCAGCAATCTGATTTGCAATGTGTTCAGGAAGTAATCGAATAATACCACTCATACCCTTGGTTACGCTCAAGTCTCAACAAAAATAAGACATTTAACCTGCCTTGACGACCTTATTTTCAACAATTATTCCACATCTAAAAACATGACAAAAGGTCATTTTCACAAGTCACATTTAAAAACTATTAACAGGTAGTGTCGCAATTAGCCTCTTATGCTGCGTAACTTAGTAAAATGAGTTTTTCCGTTAAACGATTTGCGCTTTTTGTCCCATTGATACTGGTTTTGAGTATCACTACAGCCACGAATAGATCCAGTTCTCTATCTAAAAAAAGGGCTTTGACTCCTGTGGATGCAGAAAGCTGGAGTGAAATTCAATTGAAAAACATGACTCTTGAAGAAAAGATTGGTCAGTTTTTTATGATCTCAGCTCATCCCGATCTTGGTGAATCCGAAATGAACAAAGTCATCGAATTGGTTAAGGTTCAAAAGGTGGGTGGAGTAATCTTTTTTCAAGGAGAAAAAGAAAGTTTCACGAAAGCGTTGAAGGAAGTGAATGCTGTTTCTCGGATTCCACTTTTAATTGGTATGGATGCAGAATGGGGAACAAACATGCGTCTCTTTGATGGAGAACGTTTTCCATATGCTTACACGATAGGCGCTGCTGATGATACATCTTGCACCCGAAAAATTGCCTCACTCATGGCTCAAGAGTGCCGAGAATTGGGAATACATGTCAATTTTGCTCCGGTAGCCGATGTGAACAGTGATCCTGAAAATCCTGTGATCGGTTTTCGTTCGTTTGGTCAGGATTATCAGAAGGTTGCGGCTCATGTGGAGGCATTTGTGAAAGCCACTGAAGCTCAAGGAATCCTTTCTTGTCTGAAACATTTTCCTGGTCACGGAGATACGGACAAAGATTCACATCTGGAACTGCCGACCGTGAGTCGCGATCGCTCGGAGCTTGAAAAAGTGGATTTGTTGCCATTTGAAAAGGGAATTGCTTCGGGAGCGGGAAGTGTCATGATCGCCCACCTCAATGTTCCGGCCCTGGATAAAAGTGTTACCCCTAGTAGTTTGTCGTCCAAAATAATAAAAGAAGAACTTATTCAGAAAAGACATTTTAACGGACTTATAATTTCAGACGCTTTGAACATGAAAGCTGTTTCACAAACTTACGGAAAGGACGAGGTGGCGGTTAAGGCATTTGAGGCAGGTTGCGATATTTTGTTGTGTCCTGAGGATGTGACGTCTGCTATCCAAAAGATAGTCGAAAAAGTGAAAGAAGGAAAGATCTCAAAGACAGAGATCGATCAGCGTTGTTTAAAGATCCTGAAGTGTAAATACAACTACGTTGTCTCGCCGCCGGCACTAACTAAAGCAACAATTTCAGAGAAGAATTGGCGTAAACAAGAGGTTTTTGACAAGGCAATCACGGTCTTGAAGAATGATGGCGCTGTTTTACCATTAAAGAAATTGGATCAGAAGGTCTTACGCATTAGTATCGGAATGCACACTTCCTTTTTCAGGGATGGTTTGGCATTGTTTGACGATGTGCCATACCGACATTATTTCACCTTAAAAGAAGCATTAGCAGAACTAAAAAATGAAAAACTGGACGCCGATGTGGTAATCTATTCC
>JBIITO010000036.1:0-19148 GCA_044340465.1 Crocinitomicaceae bacterium
CGTACTATAAGAATAAGCACCTTCGATGTACGGGTGTGTGGTCCAATTGAAGACAATGCCATCGAGATAGTTACTTAGTGCTTTCCCTGGATACATGGTCTCCAGCTCATTGAGCAATTCTTGGATAATGAGTTCATCGCTACCAAGTGCGGAAAGCGTAGCTGCCTGATCTCCCATGATAAAGGCAAGCAAAACATTATCATTTCCCGTTTTACCTATTTTTTCATTCGCATATGCAGCACACACTTCCCCACCGATAATATTGTCATGAAAGAACTGCTCTGAAAATTTTAGAAACACCTTAATTCCTGGATCCATGCCGACACAACCTATAGCATCAAGCTTTTCAGATGGTAACGTAGGAAGGAATGAAATAGCTTTCTTTTTCAGCTGAGTAATCGGAACGGTTACAATTACTTTGTCACAAGTGAAGTAAGTGCCATCTATCGCCGTCAATTGTATTTTATCCGAAGAGTAATCAATTGATGTAACTGCTTTATTGCATTGAACATTTGATGCAATACGGTCAATCATAGGCTGAAAAACATCATAATAGGTTCCTGAAAATTTATAATCATCCTCTCCACTTGACCAATTTATCTCGTCTTGAGCATTCCAATATGCCGAAATGAATGCAGCAGCAGCACCCTGGTCTCCAGCAATGTTCTCAATTATATAATCATATTCAGCTCCAAAACCCTGTGAATGTGCATATTCTTTAAATGAAACATCGGGCAACCCTTCCTCTTCGAAAATATAGGGGTCCTTTGGTAAATTAGGAACTAACTGATTCATGTACCAATAAGTGGCTTCAGTATCATCTAGTGTCATCGAAAAGTGTTGATTTCGAATCCAATCGGATATAATATTGTTCTTTCCATGCATCCATTGTGCACCGCGGTCAATAGGAAAATCACAGAACTGAGTTTCCTTACCAAGCCTTCCTCCAAGCCTTTCATTCGCCTCGAGAAGTTGGTATTCTATTCCATAAAGCTCCATTAAGTAGGCAGCATAAATTCCTGCTGCACCTCCACCGACAACGATCACTTTACCGTCGTATTTTGGTTTTTTAATTGATCCTTCTTTGGAGCAGGAGCTTATCAAAAGTTCATTGGCCAACAAAAATGATGCGCCGCTTAAACCCATAAGCGAAATGAACTTTCTTCTTTTCATGACTCTAAATTAACATACATCGATGAATAATATTATTTCTTGATTGTTAATGTAAAAGTGGTAAAATTTACCTTTATCCTATGCCACAGCAGCCGATCAAACGTAAAGCAGAAGTAACGGAAGTCTTCAAAAAGTACCTTCCCGAACCTTTTGTGGAAATGGTCGTGGATCTGTTTCTGAATCATCCGGTACGGTTCAAGATCGTGAATGGTCGAGCAACAAAACTGGGTGATTTTCGTGCAGGAGTCAATGGCGAGAAACACCGGGTCACGGTTAATGGCGACTTGAATCCCTATGCTTTTCTGGTGACGACATTGCATGAATTTGCCCATTTGCACACGTTTGAAAACTACCGAAACAGAGTCCTTCCTCACGGGGAAGAATGGAAAACAGCCTACCGCAACTTGCTTTTGCCTGCCATCCACAGTGGACAATTGCCAAAAGACATTGAACATGCATTGGTACGCTCTCTTTCAAATACCAAAGCATCCTCATGCACGGATCATGGACTGTCAAGGGTTCTCAAATCCTACGACCGACCCAAAGAGGGAGTGGTATTATTAGAACAATTACCTAAAAACACTACATTTGAACTCAACGGACGTCAGTTCATCAAGGGTGCGTTGCGTAGAAAACGATTTGTTTGTCAGGAAGTCTATTCCGACCGATCCTACCTCGTAAATGCCCTGGCTGAAGTCAGACCGATCAATAACGAAAAATGAAAAGCAACAATTACTGTGTAATCATGGCAGGTGGCGTTGGAAGCCGCTTTTGGCCAATGTCAACCCCTCAGAAACCAAAGCAATTTCTGGATGTTCTCGGAACAGGGAAATCCCTGATCCAAATGACCTATGACCGATTGTTGCTGATCGCTCCGAAGGAAAACATTTATGTACTTACGAATGAGAGTTACGCGGGAATTGTCAAAGAACAATTGCCAGACCTTACGTACGGGCAGATTCTCACTGAACCGATGCGTAAGAATACAGCACCGTGTATTGCCTATGCTGCCGCAAAGATCCACGATCTGAACCCAGAAGCAACGATGGTTATATCGCCTGCGGATCACCTCATCGTTCGGGAAAATCGTTTCTCGGAGATCATCCATACAGCTATCGACCGTGCGAACGAAGAGTCGCGATTGGTGACGCTTGGAATTCAACCAAGTCGCCCAGATACAGGTTATGGATACATCGAATTCTCGAAGGAAAAGAATATTGTAGCTGGATCGGTTACACCTGTCATTCAGTTTCGTGAAAAGCCGGATCTGAAAACAGCAGAATCCTTCGTGCAAAGTGGGAACTTCTATTGGAACTCCGGGATCTTTGTATGGAAAACGGCTACGGTATTAAGAGCACTTCAACAATTCGAACCAGAACTTTACAACCAGTTTGCAAGTGACCTGACCGATTACAATACGCCGTCAGAGCAAGAAAAAGTCAACGCTGCATTCCATGCTTGTAAGGATATCTCCGTAGATTTCGCCATCATGGAACATGCAAAAAACATTGATGTGGTTCTGGCAGACTTTGATTGGAGCGACCTTGGTACCTGGGGGAGTTTGAATACCCATCTCAACAAGGATTCGGATGGAAATGCCGTGATTGGCAAGCACGTTCATCTGTATGGTTCATCTAACTGCCTGGTGAATGTTTCGGATGACAAGTTAGTGCTACTAGATGGTTTAAAGGATTACATTGTGGTGGAATCCGAGAACATGTTTATGGTACTCAAAGCGGAAAACGAACAAGAACTAAAAAACTACCTGAAATCCGCAGAAGCAGGGAGTCCGGAATTTTTCAAAAAGTAGATTGGACATTAAGACTTCAGGATTTTAAGATTTTAAGACTATAGACTTCAAGACAAAAGACGAAGGACCGCTGCGCTCAAAGACAAAAGACTTCAAGACGAAAGACCGCTGCGCTTAAAGACGAAAGAACAAGAACCGCTGGGGCAGAAAGATGACAGATCGCTTCGCTATTAGACCCTGGAATTGTCGAGGGATTGACTCTACATCAATGACTACAGAGCATTTCGACTGACTTTAATGTTCCCTGTTCATTAAGAACTCGGCCAAACTGAAGAGTGATTTCTTTTGTTCCGAAGGTCGATCTATTTTTACCAAAGCATCAACGGCTATATCATATTGTTGCTGCATTAATTGCTCACAAACTCGGCGCACGCCCATCTCCACATAAATCTCGCGTGTGCGATCAACCTTCAGGATAAGATCAGTTTGATTTGCTAACTGATCCAGCTCTGTCATTTGCTCCGGAGAAGCCATTTCTCGTGCTTTGAGGTTGAGTAACGTTTTCTTATTGGCAATAACATCGCCACCCACTTGCTTTCCGAATTTTTCAGGATCTGCAAAAAGATCAAGAATATCATCCTGGATCTGGAACGCAATACCAATACGTTCACCAAACGTAAACAACCGTTTCCTTTCATCCATGGAAGCATCTGCAATAATGGCTCCCATTTCAAGTGCACAGCCGAGAAGCACGGAAGTTTTCAAACGGATCATTTCGATGTATTCGGGAATGGTAACATCCGATCGCTTTTCAAAATCCATATCCAGTTGTTGCCCATCGCATACTTCGACAGCTGTCGTATTGAACAGGTCCAACAAGCTAGAAAGATGACGAGGCTCCTGTTTCGCCAGAAGCTGATACGCTTTGACAAGTAAAACATCACCCGACAATATAGCAATATTCTGACTCCATTTTTCGTGAACTGTGGGTTGATTTCGTCGCAATGGCGCCTCATCCATAATATCATCGTGGATGAGAGAGAAATTATGAAATACCTCAACTGAAAGTGCCGCCTGAAGAGCGGATTTAGGTTCTGCTCCAAAAAGATCGGCTCCCATAAGCGTAAGTACAGGCCTTACACGTTTACCGCCAAGTTTCAAAAAGTATCTTAAGGGGTCGTATAAATTCGCCGGAGAGGAAGGGAAATAAACTTTGCTAAGTTCGCCCTCAATCTGCGCGAGCATCTCTTCGAATTGCTTCATTTGTTCTTGACGAGATTCATCAAATACGTGCCGTAACCACTTTTAACAAGTGGCTCAGCAATATGTTTCAACTGCTCCGAAGTGATAAATCCATTGCGATAAGCTATTTCCTCAATACAGCCGATCTTTAATCCCTGACGTTCTTCAATTACCTGAACAAATTGACCAGCCTGCATCAGCGACGCAAATGTACCTGTATCCAACCAGGCAGTGCCTCTGTTCAATACCGCCACTTTTAACAAGCCTCTTCTCAAATATTCAGCATTGACATCAGTAATTTCATATTCTCCACGAGCGGAAGGTTTGAGATTTTTTGCAATCTCTACTACGGAGTTGTCATAAAAATACAATCCAGGAATGGCATAATTGGATTTGGGATGCGTGGGTTTTTCTTCCACAGTAACTGCATTCATGTGTTCGTCGAATTCCACTACTCCGTATCTTTCAGGATCACTTACATGGTAAGCATATACAACCCCACCGATAGGATCATTATTCTCTTTCAAGAGATTGCCCATTCCAGCGCCATAGAAAATATTGTCTCCAAGAATTAGTGCCACTTTATCGTTGCCAATAAAAGATTCACCGATGACAAAAGCCTGAGCCAGTCCGTTTGGAACTTCTTGCACAGCATAACTGAATGAACAACCCAAGTTAGATCCGTCTCCAAGCAATTTCTCGAAATGCGGAAGATCATGTGGCGTAGAGATAATAAGAATTTCTTTTATCCCAGCACTCATCAGTGTAGACAACGGATAATAGATCATAGGTTTATCGTACACTGGCATCAACTGCTTTGAAACAGCTAATGTCAAGGGATGAAGGCGTGTTCCGGATCCACCGGCAAGAATAATTCCTTTCATGATTCTTTTTTATAATCTTCCTCTTGAGAACCTTTCACGCGCAGTTGGAAAAGATCAAAGTCAAGTTCCTCGTCGTAAAGTTCGAACAGCGGTTCTTCAAATGATTTGTTTGTCAAGCGACGTTCTAAAGTCAGCAATAAACAAGGTAAAAGAACAAGGTTGGTGAACAAGGCTACTAAATAGGTGATCGCAGAAAGGTACCCCAAAGCTTGTGTTCCTCCAAAATCAGAGAATACAAACACAATAAATCCAAAGAACAGAATTACCGAGGTATATATGATGCTTAGCCCTGTTTCCTGAATGGATATAGCCACGCAATCTTTGAGATCCCAACGTTTTAATTTTAACTCTTGTCGATACCTCGCAAGGAAGTGTATCGTATTATCAACCGTTATTCCCAATGCAATAGAGAAGATTAACAACGTGGAAGGTTTCAGGGGAATACCAAACCATCCCATTATACCTGCGGTTACAACCATTGGGATTAAATTCGGAATCATCGAAACAACTACCATTCGTATCGAAGAAAATAGCAAGCTCATTAATGCAGCAATCGAAATAACCGCAAACAAGATACTGGAAAGCAGGTTTGTCACAAGGTATGCCGTTCCTTCAGCAGCGACTACAGAAGTGCCCGTCAAGACCACATCATAATATTCGTTATCTATGGCTCTGCGAAGTTTTTGATGAAAGTCCGTTGTAGCATAATACTTTTTGATGAGATTCGGATCTGTATCAAATTCATATTGTAAGTCTTTATTCTCGCCTGAAATTTCTGATGTCAACGAATTGTAAATATTCGGATAGGTGTAAATCAAAGAATCAATATATGCGTTCTTACCTGCGCTGACTTTTTTGAAGAGTCGCTCAATATCCAGTTTTTCAGGATTCATGATACTATCAATGCGATGTTTGACACCTGCCACCTTTCCAGAGACCTGGTAAGAGCCAACGTCCCGCATCTGAGTTCTGACACGTAGTATAAAGTTTGTCGTATCCACCAAATCCTTGATAGAGAAAGACGAATTGTTATTCGTCATACTGAAGTTGTCGAGGTATTTGCTTAACCTGAGTTTATCGCGTTTGGCAATGAGTGTATACCTATCCGGATTATTATCATAATAAGCCATATTCACCACCTTGACGAAATCTACGATCGAGATCGTTTTAGAGAACATGGTATCAGCTGCCATCATTTGCTGAACCTCCTCAACCTTACTCAAGGTATTCTTTCCGAACAATCGCCCCTTTTCTTTGTAATGAATCATCACTTCAAAAGGAACTGCCCCCCCAAAGTTTTTTTCCATAAAGTGAATATCTTGAAGGATTGGGTCTTCTTTCGGAAGATCTCCCGTAATATTTCCTGTAACCTTCATTTTAAACATCCCAATAGCGCTAACCACAGTGATGATCAATGTGATAAGATAAACCCAATTACGTTTGAACGCAGAAATATAAACAAGCTTGTCCATCAACCCCACCGCTAACCTGCGATCGAGATGTTTCAGATGACGTTCTGGTGTATTTCGAACAAAGGATGCAAGAATAGGAACAAGACATAATGAGATGACGTAACATAACATGATATTAATCGTGGAGATCATCCCAAACTCATAGAATTTCTCTGAACTTGTAAACAAAAAAGTAACAAAACCGAGTGCGGTAGTCACATTCGTAAGGAACATTGCAATCCCCGTTTTACTCACGACACGGTTCAATGCTTTCATTTTATTGCCGTGCTGAGCTAACTCCTGATGGTACTTGTTATATAGATAAATACAATTCGGTATCCCAATAACAATCATCAATGGCGGAATTAAGGCCATCATAATGGAAATATTGTAGCCAAGCAAAGCTATAGTTCCCATTGCTTGAATAACCGAGACACCAACAACAGTCATGCAAATAAGGACAGCTCTAAAGGATCGAAAAAAGAAGTACATCAGCAGCGAGCTCACCAACATGGATATCGCAATAAAGACATACATTTCCTTGTTTATTCGTTTTGCCAGTACTACCCTGATATAGGGTAAGCCAGCAAAATGAACTTCTCCAATTTTATCACAAAACGTGTGAGCAAGCTCCTGGATATTAAATATTACCCCAGATTTTTTAAGATCGTTCAGATACCGTTCATCCATTGCCACCATCATCAGGGAGACTTGGGTAGAGTCGTTGTACAGCACTTTTTTGTAAAGCGGATTTCTACGGATTTCATTCCTAATTTGTTCTACCGATTTTTCCTGATAGGTGACATCAGAAAATATACGTTCGATTTCAAATTTCTTTTCGGACTTATTATTTTGAATATTAAAAAGTGTTGCCTCTGAAATAACAGATTCAACACCATCGAGCTGTAGAATGGAATCACCTAATTCTTTCCATTTCAAAAAATTGGTTTTAGTGTAGAGCGAATCTGTTTTTACTGCAATAACGAACGTAGAACCATCTTCACCGAAATGCTGCTTGAACAGATTATAATTCTGAGTGGTTGTGGAATTCTTAGGAAGAACAATGCCATATTTATTCTCCATCCTCAAGCCTGTAACGGCATAGTAACCAAGGTAAACTGTGAGCAACGTAATCGCTCCAAGCACCACGAACCTGAATTTAAGAATGAAATTGGCTATACTGTTCCACATACAGTGTATACTTCAAAAAAGAGAGTCTAAAGGTAATTAAATTAGCCGACCTGGCAAATCTATGGATGCAGGTCTGTTGCCAGCCATTCAAAGAATTCACGCTGCCAGAGCACACTATTTTGTGGACTTTGTACCCAATGACCTTCCTTTGGGAAATAGAGGTATTTACTTCGAATTCCTTTCAATTGAGCAGCCTGAAAAGCCTGTATTCCTTCACTCTCGGGTACACGATAATCCGCCCCCCCATGGATCACAAGAATCGGTGTATTCCAGTTTTGAACATATTTGTGAGGGCTGAATTTCTGGTAGTTGGATTGGTTTTTGTCTAACCAGTATGGACCTCCTTGATCCCAGTTCGCAAAGAATAATTCTTCTGTAGTGCCATACCAACTCTCCAGGTTGAACAAACCGCAATGCGCAATAAATGTTTTAAAACGATTCTCGTGAATACCTGCTAACATATAGACAGAATAACCGCCGTAAGATGCACCCACCGCTCCTAGTCTTGTTTCGTCCACATAAGGCTCCTGAGAGGCATTATCAATAGCCGAAAGATAATCTTTCATCGCTTGTCCTCCCCAGTCTTTGGAAATGGCATCGTTCCATTCCTGACCAAATCCCGGCAATCCTCTACGGTTCGGTGCAACAACAATATAACCTTTTGAAGCCATGAGAGCTAAATTCCATCGATAGGAAAAAAATTGACTTACGGGACTTTGCGGACCCCCATTACAAAATAGCAAAGCCGGATACTTCTTGGACGGATCGAAATTGGGTGGATAAACCATCCATACCAGCATCTTCTTTCCATCTGTCGTTTCCACCCAGCGCTCTTCCACTTTGGGCATCTTAAGCTTTTTCAGAAGTTCCGAATTCGCAGTTGTCAACTGGGTGATTTTTGGCTTTTTCAGTGTAATGGAGTACAGTTCCGTTGACTCTATCATCGACTGGCGTCCGGCATATATGGTTTCTTCAAATGCAGAAACACTGACATAATTATACTGACCTGAAGTGACCTGTTTCCATGTTCCGTCTTGAGTATCAATCGTGTAGATTTGCTCAGTTCCATTTGTCGGAGCAATGAAGAAAATACGTTGACCATCAGGATGCCAGCAAAAACTGCCTACAGAAAGATCAAGATCTTTGGTTAGATTTTTTGTTTTTCCATCCAATGTTATCACTTTGAGGTCATTCTTGTCTGATTCAAAGCCGTCATGAGCCATAGCTAGCCAAGCCAGTGTTCCTTTAGACGAGAACGCCGGATAATTGTCGTATCCCTTGTTCCCTTCTGTCAAATTTCTTGTTTTAGCACTTGCGATGTCGTATTCAAATAGTTCACTGTTTGTACTTTGTGCAAATTCTTTTCCCTGTTTCTTTTTTGAAGTGTAAACCACTTTTTTTGAATCCGTGGAAAAGCAAAACTGCTCTGAACCGCCATGAGGAGCAAGAACCCCTTCATAAGGTTCACCTTTCAAAAGATCGATACCCTCAGGATCAATAGTTTTGTCAGTAACCAAATTGATTGAATGGAGGAATAAATGCCTTCGTAGATAATCATCGTAATGATCCCAGTGACGGTACATCAGATCGTCTTCGATTCTGGCATTTGCGAGCGGCAGATCTGGATATTTGTCTTGTGCTGTTTTTCGTACTTTAATAGCTTCAATGAGCACAACCGATTTCATGTCAGGAGCCATCTTGAATCCCTCCAGCACTATATCTTTAAAATGTGAATGTTGTTTTTTAGCCGAACCGTCGGACGCAAGGCTCCAGATCTGCAGGCCTTCATTTTCTGTCGACATGTACCAGATTGTACCATCCGAAGCCCATTGCGCCTCCGTCTCTGAAAATGGAGTTGCAGTGATCTGCTTGCTTTTACCGCTCTTCAGATCAACCACAAACAAATCCGTATTGCCTGAATTTTTACTTAGATCATATGAACGTTGGGCGAAGAGCAGCTGTTTTCCGTCAGGTGATACCGTTCCCCCTGATATGCGTTTGAACTTCCATAACAATTCAGGAGTAAGGGTTTCCTGGGCGCGACCATTTGCTACTAAAATCAAAAAAAAGGACAGAAGGTGTGCCTTCATTTGAATTGATGATTAAAAGATGATTAAATACGTTTAGATCTGCTCGTCGAGTTGCTCCTGAAGTCCGTTTGATCTCACGAGTTCAACTGCATTCTTTAAAGCCATGTAAAGTAGCCCCAATGAAAAATTAAAAAGTAATATCTCTTGAAAATCAATTCGATACCTCATTAGGAGTAAGGTTAAATTCACACCGATTAATACGGCAATCAAAACCCGTTGAAAAAATTTAGTACTTTTCATATGCATATCTTTTCGTAACTAAATTTACATAGTTGCAGAACTGCCTATTGGCTCAAAGTGATTAATTGTTCACAGGCATTAGTAGAAAACCTCAAGTGTTTCCGAAAAATGAGAAAAATATGTTTGATAAGGTAAATGGAGAATTAGAAATTCCTCCTCTTCAGTATCTCAGCCATCTCGAGCTGAAGTTTCTTAGCTTCACTACCTGCTTTTTCTGAAAAATCAGTTCCTTGCGACGCATAAATAATAGCACGAGATGAATTTACGAGTAATCCGCAGTCTTTGTTCCATCCATAGTTACAAACGTCTTCAAGCGAACCACCTTGCGCACCAACGCCTGGAACCAGGAAGAAATGATTAGGAACTACTTTACGTACTTCAGCGATATCCTCTGCGCGGGTTGCACCCACCACATACATCAAGTTTTCAGGGGTGCCCCAAGAAGATGATTTCTCTAGAACATTTTTGAATAATTCTTTCCCTGAACTATCCTTCGTTAATTGAAAATCCAAGGCACCCGCATTGGAAGTAAGTGCCAGAAGTATTACCCATTTATCTTTAAATTCTAAAAACGGCTTCACACTGTCACTTCCCATGTAAGGCGCAACTGTAACCGAATCGCAATTCAAGTAATCAAAGAAGGTTTTGGCATAATACGTTGAGGTGTTACCAATGTCGCCTCGCTTTGCGTCTGCTATCGTGAAAATATCCTTTGGAATGTATTCGAGCGTTTTTCTTAGAGACTCCCATCCGTTCGGACCGTAACACTCATAAAATGCAAGGTTTGGCTTATAGGCGACAGCTACTTCTTTGGTGGCATCGATAATTGCTTTGTTGAATTCGAAGATCGGATCCTCCGTATCGAGCAAATGCTTGGGAATCTTGTTCAAGTCGGTATCTAAACCGACGCACAAAAAGGACTTCTTTTTTCGAATTTGTTCTACTAATTGTTCACGTGTCATTACTGTACCTCCTGTCCTTTTAGTTTTTCTGCATTCTCTGCCAACTTCAAGGCATCGATCATCTCCTTTATGTTTCCGTTCATGAAGTCACCCAGGTTATACATCGATTTATTGATTCGGTGATCGGTGATGCGACCTTGCGGGTAATTGTAGGTGCGGATTTTATCGGAACGGTCTCCGGATGCGACAAGCGTTTTGCGCTGTGCAGCGCGCTCATTGTGAACACGTTCCAATTCTGCCTGATACAATCGTGAACGCAATACGGAAATAGCTTTTTCAAGGTTCTTGTGCTGTGAACGTCCATCCTGACATTCAACTACGGTTCCGGTTGGGATGTGTGTCAATCGAATCGCTGATTCCGTTTTGTTGATGTGCTGACCACCAGCGCCGGACGCACGAAACGTATCTTTACGAACATCGTTCATATCAAGGTTAAAATCAACCTCTTCAGCCTCAGGAAGTACAGCCACGGTAATGGCTGACGTATGCACCCGGCCTTGAGATTCAGTTTCCGGAACACGCTGCACGCGGTGTACGCCTGACTCGAACTTCAACATTCCATAAATTCCTGCGCCGGTAATTTCCATAGAAATTTCCTTGTACCCTTTTACAGATCCTTCTGAAGAGTTAAGAATATCGTACTGCCAACCCATTTCTTTAAAGAACATCGTGTACATTCGGAAGCAATCTTCCACAAAGATACATGCTTCATCTCCACCCGTTCCTGCACGTAATTCAAGGATGGCATTCTTATCGTCCTCCGGATCTTTTGGAATCAACAGAAACTTAATGTCTTCTTCCATCTGCGGTCGAAGTTCCTCTAATTCGAGTAACTCTTCTTTGGCCATGTCGCGCATTTCAGGATCAGTTTCAACTTCTAGTAGCTCTTTTGCATTTTGAATATTTCCAACCAGATTTTTATATTCCCGGTACACTTGATCAATCTCCTCAAGGTCTTTGTACTCCTTGTTGAGTTTCACGTAGCGCTCCATATCCACAATAATAGCGGGATCGACGATCATCTTTCCTACTTCCACAAAGCGGAAGTGGATAGCCTCGAGTTTGGTTAACAAATCACTCATACAGGATTAATATTCAAAGGTGCCGTAGGGTGAAACAATCGTCACTTTCTTATCATGGTACGCTTCCACACGACCCACGATCTGTGCCGGAATACCATAGGATTTGGAAATGCGGATAATGTCAGAAGCCAGTTCGGCTGGAACATACAATTCCATTCGATGGCCCATATTAAACACTTTGTACATTTCTTTCCAATCAGTCCCTGATTCCTTCTGAATAAGTTGGAAAAGGGGTGGTATTGGAAACAAGTTGTCTTTGATCACATGAACTTTATCGACAAAATGAAGCACTTTGGTTTGTGCGCCACCGGAGCAATGTACCATTCCATGAATATTATTGCGGTGGCTATCCAAAATCTTTTTAATAACAGGCGCATAGGTGCGTGTTGGAGACAGAACCAGCTTTCCTGTATCCAAAGAGGTGCCTTCCACTTTATCCAGCAGGTTCTTTGAGCCGGAATAAATCAATTCTTTCGGCACAGCCGGATCGAAACTTTCCGGAAATTCGGAGGCCAATTCATGTGAGAAAACATCGTGACGTGCAGAGGTCAATCCATTGCTGCCCATTCCTCCGTTATATTCGGATTCGTATGTTGCCTGTCCGAAGGAAGCCAAACCGACAATCACATCTCCGGGCTGTATGCAGTCATTAGAGATCACCTCACTGCGTTTCATTCGACAAACCACAGTTGAATCAACTATGATCGTTCGTACGAGATCACCCACATCGGCCGTTTCACCACCCGTGGAATAGATGCCAATTCCTTGCGAACGAAGTGACTCCAATAAATCTTCAGTACCTTTAATTATGGCAGAAATGACTTCACCAGGAACCAAATTTTTGTTTCTACCAATCGTGGAAGAAAGCAGGATCTTATCTGTAGCCCCAACACAGAGCAGATCATCGATATTCATGATTAATGCATCCTGCGCAATTCCTTTCCAAACTGAAAGATCACCGGTTTTTTTCCAGTACATATAGGCCAGACTAGATTTTGTTCCCGCCCCATCAGCGTGCATCACAATGCAATAGTCTTCATCTCCGGAAAGATGATCAGGAACAATCTTACAAAATGCCTTTGGAAAGAGTCCTTTATCAACGTTCTTGATCGCATTGTGGACGTCTTCTTTTCCTGCTGAAACGCCTCTCAGATTGTAACGGGTATCTGCCATCCTGATCTTTTGAGGTGCAAAGATAGAACGAAAAGGAAAAAGGGCAATTTTAATCTTTAGTCAACCTAGACAATTCAATTAACTTTACAGCCATGAAGTTGGTGTTTTACCCCTTTGACCTTCAATTCATTCATCCTTTCACGGTGTCTCTGAACAGCAGAACGACCACACCGATCGTCATCTTGAAATTGGAACATGAAGGTGTTATAGGCTTTGGCGAAGCGAGCATGCCACCCTATCTTGGAGAAACACAGTTCAGCGTCATGCAATTTCTTTCGAAGATCGATCTTAGTCAATTTCAAGATCCGTTCGAATTAGATCGGATCCTAACCTATGTTGACACCATCGAAAGTGGAAATAATGCTGCTAAAGCGGGTTTCGATATAGCTCTACACGACCTGGTAGGAAAACTCAAAGGCCAATCCATTTCAGAACTTTACACTATTGAATTCCATCCTAAAAAATCCTCCTATACTGTTGGTATCGATGTACCCGAACGTATGGCAAAAAAGGCAGAGGAAGGAAAGCAGATCGGATTTGAGGTACTGAAGATCAAGTTAGGTACAGACCATGATCAGGACATTATTGATACTATACTAGGCAGCTGGTCAGGTCCTTTTTCAGTGGATGCTAATCAAGGATGGAAAAATAAGGAAATAGCTCTTGACTTAACACAACAGCTCACCGAACGAGGAGTACTTTTCATTGAACAACCTTTCCGTTTTGATAATCTTGCAGACGCGTCCTGGCTCACCGAACGAAGTCCGGTGCCGATAGTGGCAGACGAGAGTATAAAACGACTATCAGATATGGCCAACATCAAGAATTCGTTCAGCGGAATTAATGTGAAGCTCATGAAATCCACCGGAATTGCTGAGGCCTTTCGAATGATACAGGAAGCAAAAAATTGTGGTTTAAAAGTAGTAACCGGCTGCATGGCAGAATCTTCATGCGCTGTTGTCGCAATGGCGCATTTAAGTTCAATGGCGGACTGGGCAGATCTGGACGGACCATTTCTTATTCGCAATAATCCTTTTGAAGATCTTTGTATCAAAAATGGCATTCTCGTTCTTCCGGATAAAAAAGGAATTGGCGTAAATCTTATGGTAAGATGATCGTTTCGAAACACCCTGCTTAGCATATCAAGTTTTATGAGCGCGAAGCAATAATTCTTAATTGACCTTCCCACTCCCCCGTCTAACTTTCTTACCTTTACACGTACTTAAATGAACTTCACTATGAAAGCATATGTTTTCCCCGGACAGGGCGCTCAATTTTCGGGAATGGGTAAAGACCTATTCGAAAAATCCACAATTGCCAGAGAACTTTTTAGCAGAGCAAATGAGATCGTTGGATTTGATATCACCAAAATAATGTTCGAAGGAACGGAAGATGAACTGAAACAAACGAAAGTTACACAACCCGCTATATTTCTTCACTCAACCATTCTTGCAGCGTGTCTAGGTGATTCGTTTCAACCAGACATGGTAGCCGGCCACTCTTTGGGTGAATTATCAGCACTGGTGGCAAACAAAACACTTTCTTTCGAAGACGGACTACTATTAGTCTCCAAAAGAGCGATAGCGATGCAAAAAGCATGTGAATTGGAGCCGTCAACCATGGCTGCCATTCTCAATTTGGAAGATAACGTGATAGAGAAGATCTGTACTGAGATTGACGGTATTGTTGTGCCGGCCAATTATAATTGTCCGGGTCAATTAGTCATTTCAGGCGCCTATCCTGCGGTAGAGAAGGCCTGTGAGAAACTTACAGAGGCTGGTGCAAAAAGAGCATTGATCCTTCCAGTAGGAGGAGCTTTTCACTCTCCATTGATGGAACCAGCTCGTGAAGAATTAGCAGAGGCTATTGAAGCAACCACCTTTAATATCCCATCGTGTGCCGTTTATCAGAATGTGACTGCTTCATCCGTTACTGATCCGTCAGAAATTAAATCTAACCTCATAGCTCAGTTGACCGCACCGGTAAAATGGACACAAACAATGAATCGAATGATCGCTGATGGTGCAACCGAAGTGATCGAAGTTGGACCGGGTAAAGTGTTACAAGGCTTGTTTAAAAAGGTAGATAGGGCATTTCCTTGTTCGAGTGCTGAGATTTGAGAATGAATTATATATTGGAAAATGGAGCTATTCTTCTGAAATAGCTCCATTTCATTTTCTACTTTAATTCCGGATATAATGTAAGCAGTCCTTTTTCACTTGCCTCACAGACACCGCGGTCTGTGATTATTTTGGTTACTAATCGTGCGGGAGTCACGTCAAATCCGTAATTACTAGCCGGAGTTGTTTCGGGACAGATCAAAACAGGTTCGATCTTTCCTTTCGCGCTTTTACCGATCATATAGCGCACCTCATCCTGATTTCGTTCTTCGATCGGAATTTCTTTGAGTCCATCTTTGATCCGCATGTCGAGTGTAGTTGATGGCAAAGCCACATAGAAAGGAATACCATTGTCATGGGCTGCCAGTGCTTTCAAATAAGTTCCAATCTTGTTCGCTACGTCCCCATTTCGGGTGGTACGGTCTGTGCCAACGATAACCATATCTACCATGCCGTGTTGCATGAGGTGTCCACCGGCATTGTCTACAATCAATGTATGCGGAATTCCATGTCGTGTCAATTCATAAGCAGTAAGATTTGAACCCTGGTTACGCGGACGGGTTTCATCCACCCAAACATGCACTTTAATTCCTTTTTGGGCAGCCTGATAGATGGGAGAAGTAATCGTGCCCCATTCAATACAGCCTAGCATTCCGGCATTGCAATGGGTCAGGATATTCACGACGTCTCCTCGCTTTCGTTTAGCGATCTCTTCGATCAAGGGTAATCCATGCACACCGATCATACGGCAGGTTTCTACGTCTTCCTCTACAATGGCGTTGGCCGTGCTCCATGCTGTTTCGAGAAAATCACCTTCGCAGGCATCGAGTGCATCGCGCATTTTATCCAAAGCCCAAAATAAGTTTACAGCAGTTGGTCTGCTGGCACGTAAGGCTGTGAATGCCTCATCGAGAAAAGATCCCTCCAGTTGTTCCTCGATCATTTCCCGCACAGCGAGGTAAATTCCATACGCGGCTGTAGCTCCGATCAATGGTGCTCCGCGTACGGTCATGTCTTTAATGGCCTCTTCCGCATCATCGTAGGATTCCAGCTTCACTGTCACAAACTCATGAGGCAATCTGCGCTGATCGATCACTTCCACATACTTATCTTCGGTGGTCCAGATCGTTCTGAATTTTTTATTCATATCTAGTTATGGTAGTATTTCAATTTCACTAAAATCATTTACTGTTTTCTCCCAGTTAGGATTCGTACCCGAACGGACCAATTGAACCGATTGCATTCCTGCGCTATTTGCTGCTTCCAGTTCTTCTTTGATGTCTGAAAGAAAAAGGATCATTTGAGGCTTTAACTGGAGCAAATGTGCAATCTCTTCATACGTTCCAGGATCGCGTTTTCCTCCTGTTTCGGTGTCAAAATAACTCGTAAAATGCGTTGTAAGATCCCCGGAAATACTATGTCCAAAGATTAGTTTTTGAGCCGTTACAGAACCGGAAGAAAAAACTGCCAGTTTAAGACCCGAATCAACCCACTTTTTCAGTGCAGGGGCTACATCGTCATACACATGGCCCTTCAATTCACCTTTTACATAGCCTTCTTGCCAGAGGATTCCCTGAAGCGTTTTCAGTGGCGGGATTTTGCGATCTTCTTCGCTCCATCTTCGGAGGGTTGATAAAATTTCATCTACACTTCTTATCGTCAATCCTTCCAGCTCGCGGGCCAACTCAACAGTCCGCTTAAATGCCTTCTGTACCTCAGGATCATGTGTCATTCCTTTCAAGCGATCCATATTGGATCGGAAATACGGAAAAAGTACTTCGTAAACAAAATTGACCGAGGAAGTGGTTCCCTCTATATCTGTAAGCACCGCAGAAATATGTGAGAATTGCATCTGCCAAAAATAGCGATTTACCAAGACCTATCACGATCTGTATTATCCTTCGTTCACGGGTGACAAGTTATTCTTATTTTCACAAGTTGTCAGTCAGTAATCTTTATGCGGGTACCTGAAGTCATAAAATCGTCTTTTTCATTTACTTTCATCTCGTTGAGAAAGAATAATTCTGGATACATTATAATATCCCTGATATGGCTGATGGTGTTATTCATTTTGATGTACACGAATGGTACCACAACTTTTGCTGATGCCATGCGAGGATATGAGGCCCTATTTCAATACTCGGATGGCGCACCCTTTAACACACTCAATTACCCTTCTGTTCGCTGCACAGACTACAGTTACTATATCGCATGGTGGAGTCCGGGGCAATGGTTTGTTCCCTATCTGATAATGGATCTATTTAACACATGTAACATACAATATATTCAGTCAATACTTATTTTTATATCTCTTCTAATCGCATTAGCAGGTTATTTTAGCCTTTTTAAAAAATTAGGATTCAAAGGGCCAATTGTACACCTCAGTATGTTGTGTTTGATAACCAATCAACTCTTTTATTGGCATACATTCATGTACTACGGAGGAGATCTTTTCCTTTTTGCCCTCACACCATTTTTCATCTTAAACCTTGTCGTTTATAAGCAAGAAGCTAGATTCAAAAATTTATTGATTCTGTTTGCGCTCAGTTTATTGGGATTATTTTTCAAGAATACGTTTACGATATTCATTTTTTGCTCTCTGGTTTATATTGTTTTTTCAAAATCGACCATTTTTCCCAAAAGAATTAGTAGCCACAAAGTTCTGTTCGCCTTTTCCATGGTTTTCTTACTAACCATTTTTTTTATTTTACATCTATCCAAAGGACAAACACCAGGCTCTGCCATTGATAGAGAGGGTTATAATCAGATAGCGAACAATATAATTGGTGATTTCTCCTATCCCATCGGAAGTCCCTTTGGAATTTTCAGCAGGTTTTCATTCATCGTACAAAAGAGTTTTTCGGGCAGTGGTTCACTGGCTAATACGTTGCACATAATCCCTTGTATTGCTCTTGTCATTTTCGTGTTCAGTTACTTATTGAAGAATAAAAACAGCTACAGTGAATTATTACTTCTTTTCTGTTTGCCTTTTCTTTTTGTCTTTACCGCTCTTTATTTTTCAGACAGAGCTGTATCTTATGAAATGAGGCATTTCGCACCTGTTGCATTTTTGTTCTTTCCAGGGATTATACAATGGATGATGGATCATTTGAAACAACGCATGTCACACATACTCATCATCGTGGTAAGTTTGATCGACCTCGCTTTATTTACAAGAAGTTATGTTAAACTGAATGAAACGCACGTGATTTGGAAAAATTTCAAATTGACTAACTAGGATGCTTCGACTTGCCAATACGTTTCTCATTGGGACCAGAAAATGGACCATGCATTGATTATTTTCGAAAATTATTGGTTACCCTCCATAGCTGTTAGGAAAAATGACAAAATCGTCCTTCAAAAAAAGGACCATAGATACTACGTATTATCAGGAATGGAACTGTCTCAAAGAGACAGGTATAAATTAGATAAGGAAAGGCTGTCAAAATATAATTCGCTGTTGTTCCTAACTAAAACAAAAGTGAATATTCCCATCTCTTATTTCAAAACATTTTATTTAAAAAGTTCAACATACTCCGTATCCATGAAATACCATATTCTCGAATTTTCCAGAAAAAAGCAAAACACCTTGAAAAAACACTAAGACGCAGAGGAAATACCTATCCCAAAGATCCTAAATGGGACGAACGAAATTGGAGAAGCGGTTTTCAATACCTGATTCAGTATATTCAGGCACCCACCCACTCATGTCAATAAAGATGCGAATAGCTTTTACAAACGGATCTTTCTCTCCAGCATCAAACCAGTGTTTTGTTCCTGCCGGGACGGA
>JBIITO010000037.1:0-19046 GCA_044340465.1 Crocinitomicaceae bacterium
CCTCTACTCTCTCTCCTTCCCAAAGGTTACAAATAACCGCTGTTATTCTTATTCCCTTTCCTTAAAAGCGGGGTGCAAAACTACATATCTTTCACAACTTCGCAAACCTTTTTATTATGGTTTTTTTAAAAAACCCGAAAAAACATATTAAGTCACTGATAATAAGATGATCGTGAATGGAAAATATTTTACAAATATTCTTCACGACGGATAATTCGCACGTTGGATTGGGATTTAAGCTCAAGCATATTTTTGCTCCAAGTATCCGTTTCAATAATGACTGTATGGGGTAATGACCCGATAAGATCCTTCCCCAACCCGATTTCATTCACAACAATGGCCGCAACCTTTAAAGCTTTCATCCTTTGATGAAGTAACTCACCTGAAGACAAACAAATAGGAACCCTCGATAATAAAACTCCCATTCGATCTTCTAATGCTTTTTGATCAGTTGCATTCATATTAGGATAGAATGGTAATTCACGCTTCATGTAAAAGCGATCATTCAAATTTAGACGCACACGCTCTTTAGGATCAAACTCCTTTTTCGTTCGATACAACCAAAAACGAACCGAAAAAGAAAGTAAGAGAACCGTAAAAACACCCAGTATCTTGGCAGGTAAAACCCATCCAAAAAAGAGTAAAACAGGAATGGTGATTAATAAAAGAAAGAAAAAAAAGAGCCAGCCAATAAACTTATTCATAAAATAAAATAAAATGAGAAATAAAAAAGGCCCCCAACGGGACCTCAACTTCATCAACTATCTACCCACTTATCATTT
Organism: Crocinitomicaceae bacterium; assembly: GCA_044340465.1. Taxonomy (GTDB): domain Bacteria; phylum Bacteroidota; class Bacteroidia; order Flavobacteriales_D; family Crocinitomicaceae; genus M0103. The sequence goes on from JBIITO010000037.1 coordinate 783, forward strand.
CGCATTTCTCCGCGGATAGTAACTTCCTTTGTTCGGGCATAATCTTCAGCTGCCATCAACATCTGTTCCCGAGTGTCTCGTCTGACTAAAATCGCACTGCTTCCTTGAGATTTCACTTCAATGTAAAATCCATTTTTCAGTCGCGCTGGTCTTGTTGGAGGTCTTCCCATGGGTTTATCCTAATTTAAAATATTTCTAAATATAACACGATTTATCGAGATTTGTTGTGTTCTTAAGAAAAATTGTGAAACAACTATTGATCTCTGTTCACTATTCAAGGTTGATCTAATTCTTTTGTCACATAATGTATTCCATCAGACTCGAATCGCATTTCAACAAGATCACAACAAATAAAAAAAACAAGTAATCCATCAACTTTTCTCAGAGGTAATTCTGAATACTTATATAATTCACTCAAGGTGACCTTTTCTCTTTTCTGAATCAATTTAAGTAGATCAACTTCCTCTTGTTCAAGTTTTTCAGGTCTGGATCTAACTTTCTTCTTTTCGTGCCAAACGCGCTCGAGAATTTTATTTGCAGCTATGGTTTGGTCGTTTATTCGTATGTACGTTTTCCATCGTCCGACATCGTTTTTCGCTTTATGTGGAACTCTTACAGATTTTTCCGCCGTAATCTCCAACACCAATTTATAGTCCTCTTGCCATATGTTACGCTGTATCAGTATCGGAGGTTGACAAAAAAAGGCTGCAGCCCCTTCGATCATATGGTATTCTTCCTCAGGATTGCAACCAGAAATCTTTCCATTATCTTTCACACCAATCAATAAACGACCACCTTCGGTATTCGCAAAAGCACACAATGTTCTTGCAATCTTTAACTGATCATCGATTCGAAATTTAAAATCTTGTCGGACATGCTCACCTTGAGCAATCAATGCGGCTAACGTTTCCATATCAACTAGCTATTCCAGATCTCCCAAGCTCGCAAGGCTTGTTCACGCAACATGGAAGCACCATTGAGAATAGTTGCCCCATGTTGTTGTGCACTTTCTAGAAAAACTGTTTTTTCCGGATTATAAATGATATCTACAACAAGGTGTTCTGAAGTTAAATACTGAAAGGGAAAGGGAACACATTCCTGCACATCCGGATACATTCCAACCGGAGTACAATTGACTACTACTTTGCATGCACGCAACATATGCTCATTGATCTCACTGTAAGCATATTCCTTTTCACCGGAAGGAGTTCTACTTACCTGAATAACATCAAGTCCCAGCTCCTGAAAAATATATTTTACAGCCTTTGACGCACCTCCTTTTCCGAGTATAAGCGCACGCTCATGCACATTCAATAAAAAAGGTTTTATGGATTGATGGAATCCATACGCATCCGAATTATATCCAATCTTTCTTCCGTTTTCGAACTTGATTACATTGACGGCACCGATCACTTGAGCTTCGGGGGAAAGCGCATCCAAAAAAGGGATTATCGCTTCCTTGTATGGTACCGTAACATTTAAACCCAGAATTCCCTGATTAAAAATTTCCTTCACCTCATCGATCGATTCCATTTCGTAATTCGAATAGACTGCATCAATGCCACGTTCTTCAAAGTAACCTGTAAAAAATGTCTTCGAAAAGGAATGACCCAATTTTCTACCTAAGAGACCAAATTTCTTTGTCATTTTTTCAATTTACCTTTAATAAAACTTAATATCATTGGTAAAACAGAAATAAAAATAATTCCTAAACAGACCAAGTCAATGTGCTCACGTATCCAGGTGACTCCACCCAACATATATCCGGCAAGTGTAAGACTAAAGATCCAAAGAAAACCACCGGCCAAATCGTACAGAAAAAAATTTCTGTAATTCATTTTACCTACACCCGCAGCAAACGGCGCAAAAGTGCGTACAAAGGGAACGAAACGCGCCATTATAATAGCTTTTACGCCATTTTTTTCGAAGAAAAGTTCAGTTTGATCAAGGTATTTTTTATTAACAAGAGGTTTTCCCTTCACGTTAAAATTAAAAATGCGAAGTCCAATTTTTCGTCCAATCCAATAGTTACAATTATCACCCAAAACGGACGCAATAAAGAGGAGAATCAATAAATAACCAAGATCCAAATCTCCCGAAGCGGCAAATAATCCTGCCGTGAACAAAAGAGAATCTCCAGGAAGAAAGGGCATCGCCACCAAGCCGGTTTCAATGAAGATAACGGCAAATAGGATGATATAAACTGCCGACTGGTATTCGTTAATAACCCAATCGAAATCAAGGTGTATGATGTGTTGAAAAAGTTCGATCATTTAGTTGTATTTGAAGGAAATGCAAAAGTAGTATTTTCCCTGTGATCACTGCACTTTTACTGAAACAGTCAATTCAAACTCTGCTACAAGCTCTTGGTGTAAATTACATGCCACTACGCGTACCTGTTTATTCACTCGCTCGCCGGAAATCTTGCTTTTTAGAATTGCCTCTTCTACTACTTGTCCATCGATACTTTTGAATTGAACATGACTTTCGGCTCTTTTAAGAAAATTAGCCTGCATATCCTTAAACGCGAACGACACTTTAGATCCGTGTTTTTCAGCAAAATAAAAGGCGTGAATTCCGCCGGAAATATCTGCTCCTACCGCTAAAGCTCCGAAATACATCGATTTCAAATGATTCCTTGTTCTTCTGCGCAACGTGATAAGAACTACCGCTTCCTCATCATTCAACGTAAGAAGCTTAGGGCGCACGAAGCCTATAAGTGGAATTTTAAAACATCCAAGTAGAAAAAGCATCCAACGCATTTTAGCAAAGGATTTAGTTCGCTTCCGCATAGCCTCGCTTTAGGTCATTTATGATAACAGCCACAGAGTGGACACCATGCACATGTTCTATGGATGGACCCGCGCACCAAACTGTTTTGTAAGTTGAACTGAATGCTGCCTTCTGAAGACTTTTCATCCCTCGAAAGAAGACTAAGGTCTTTACCCATTTTTTGAGTCGTTTATTCTTGTTCAATATACGTTCGAACCAGTTTTGAGAAGTGCCAACCTTCTGTACATAGGGTGTATTTATTACAGTACAAGGAGTCCCGGAAAGTTTCGTTGTCATGACAATATCTTTCGCTCCATATTCAACACAAGCTTGCTTGTATTCTTTAGAAACATCTGCTTCATCCGTGGCAATAAAAATACTACCCATAGAAACCCCAGCCGCACCAAGATTGATCATTTTTCGAATTTCCTGACCCGTTCCTACTCCGCCAGCTGAAATGACAGGAATCTTGCATACTGAAACCAATTCCGGTATCAATTTTTCATAGGATATATATCCCGCATGACCGCCTGCTTCTTTGTTCACTGCAATAACTGCATCTGCACCCAACGCTTCTACTTTCTTTGCATAAGCAACATCAGTTACGTCACAAAACACCTTAATTCCTACCTTATGTGCCTCACGGATGGTATGCTCCGGAGAACCTAATGAGGTAATTATGTAATCTACTTTTTCCTCACAACAGATTTGCAACTGCTCTTTGAAAAGAAAGTTAGACTTATTGACAATCAAATTGATTCCAATCGGACCTGAAACAGTATTTTTTATTTTCCGAATCCCTACCCGGAGTTCGTTCGTAGATCGATAGTTCAAAGCGGGAATAGCTCCGGTAATACCGTTTTTGATTCCTTCAATGATCATCTTTTCGTTAGAAACCAAAAACATGGGCGCCATTATAACCGGAAAATCAATCCCAAGCAAGCAACACAGCGCTGTCTTATTGGTTTTGTCTGACATGAATCAAATGTAATGAATTTTATTGTGCGTACAGAGTTTATTTTGTTGTTCAGAGTATAGACCGCTTCGCTGACAGAATATAGACAGGTGCGCTAAACAATTCTATCAATGATCAAATTGTAGAATCAATAATTCTTAAATCTTAAGTTAACTTTGTCATAATGACACGCAAACAAGCTTGGATTCACGCATTGCGCTTGCGCACTCTGCCGCTTTCATTATCTGGAATTATTCTGGGTTCCGGAATTGCAGCCTCACAAGGATATTGGAATTGGATTGTTTTTCTGCTTTCGTTACTTACTACTGTACTTTTTCAAATTCTTTCGAATTTAGCTAATGATATGGGTGATAGTTTGAAAGGAACGGATAATTACCAACGGATCGGACCCACACGGAGTGTGCAATCCGGTTTGATCTCTGTATCGGAAATGAAGAATGCAGTGATCTTTACTACTGTTTTAAGTTTTTTTTTCGCAGGATTACTGATCTATACCGGAACCAAAGGGCTTTCAAATTCCGTGTTGCTGTCCTATGTTTTATTAGCTATTGCATGCATCATTGCCGCTATTACCTACACTGTAGGAAAAAAGGCCTATGGTTATCACGGATTGGGCGACCTCATGGTACTGCTATTCTTCGGAGGAGTAAGTGTGCTTGGAGTGTATCCGCTTTATGCTAAGCAATTCGACTGGTCATTACTGCTTCCTGCCTTTGCGATCGGAAGCTTTAGTACAGCTGTATTGAACCTAAATAACATGCGTGATCATGACAATGATGCACGATCCGGAAAACGAACGCTCGTAGTAAAAATGGGACCCCATCTCGCAAAACTTTATCATATGCTGCTCATACTTGGAGGTATTGCCAGTATGTTGATCTACTTAGTTCAAATCCAACATCGATGGGCATTTGTCGGTCTGACACCCTGCATTATACTTTTACTCCATGTTCGACAGGTGATGGCTACCAAGAACCCCGTCGATTTCGATCCTGAATTAAAAAAAGTAGCTCTTTCGACCTTTGCTTTTTCAGTATTAACGGCCTTGTTACTTCAACTATGAAAAGTTGGGTTGAATTTATCGATCTCAAATTTCTTCGTCCAGCAGGTACCAGCAGGGGTGTGCTTCATTCGAAACCAAGCTGGATTCTCCATCTGAATCATGGAGATATTACCGGAAAAGGAGAAATCAGTATCATTCAGGGTTTGTCGCCTGAATTCTCGGATCAGATTTCCTTCGAGAATAAGATCGAAGAAGTTATTTTAGCTCTGAACAGCGGTGCATGTCATCCTGTAGAAGGAATTGATCCCTTATTTCTAGAATCTTTACAGTACTTTCCATCAATTCTGTTTGGATTGGAAACGGCTTGGCTAGATTTCAAAAATGGAGGCAAAGGAATCCATTTTGATAATGCATTTAGCCGAGCGGAACAAAAGATCTCAATCAATGGGCTAGTATGGATGGGTACGCCTGAATTCATGAAGGAGCAGATCGATCAAAAACTGAAGGCAGGATTTACTACGATCAAAATGAAGATTGGTGCCATTGACCTTGAATCGGAACTTGCCATCTTGCGATCCATTCGTGAAAATTTCACATCACGGCAGCTCAAGCTGCGTGTGGATGCCAACGGCGCATTTACGAAGTCAGAAACAAAACAGCTTCTTCAGCAACTTGCAGAATTAGAGGTCCACTCCATCGAGCAACCGATTCCTGCAGGAAATTGGGCTAACATGAAAGATCTCTGCAAATCTACAGCTGTTCCTATCGCGCTGGATGAGGAATTGATTGGCATTCATTTGACAGATCAGAAAATCGAATTGCTCGAAACGATCCAACCACAATACATCATTCTCAAACCGAGTTTGCATGGTGGGATTTCCGGAACGCAAGAGTGGATCCAACTCGCCGAAGAACAGCACATCCCCTGGTGGATGACCTCCGCGCTGGAATCCAACATCGGACTCAATGCGATCTGTCAATTTACCGCTCAGTACAACAATCTACTCCCGCAAGGATTGGGCACGGGCTCGCTATACTCGAATAATTTTGAATCGGATCTGTTGGTGAAGGATGGCTACATTATGATGCAACCCAAACCAATGGGTGTGGGATGAACACTATGAAATATCCCACCCCATAGGTGCGGGTTGAAATCCGCACCTATGGTGGATGGGATTTATTTTATTGCAATACAACCTTCCTTACTGTTATGGTATTCAGATCGGCTGGAGGCGATCAATTTTCCAGCTAATGACGTTTTTTAATAGATTTCCGTCGTTTGAATAGCGTAATTTAATTGAATTCCGTCGTTTATAAATGAAATTCATCCTTAAAAAACATATCTTTATACCCATAATTCAAGTGTAAGAGTTATGGAATATATCCAACGATCTCTGGAAAAGCTGATCAAAGAATATCTACAACCCAATAAGGTTGTCATCGTTCTTGGAGCAAGGCGCGTCGGTAAAACAGAGTTAATCAAACACCTACTTGCTGAAACTACGTATAAAACGATGATTCTCAATGGTGAGGATCAGGATGTTCAACTGGCATTGTTTGATTGCAGTATTCGGAACTACAAACAATTTTTGGCAGATACGCAATTATTGGTGATTGATGAAGCTCAAGCTATTCCGGAAATCGGTTTGAAACTCAAGCTAATGATCAACTCGATAGTGGGACTAAAAATACTCGTAACTGGTTCATCCGTATTCGACTTAGACAATCAACTAGGCGAACCACTCGTGGGCAGATCCTACACGTTCAAATTATTCCCCCCTTCACAGATGGAACTTAGCCTCCGTGAAAATTACATGGAAACGAAAAGCAACTTGAACGAACGCCTCATTTATGGCGGATATCCTGAACTGCTTCAATTAGAAGGAAACGATAAAAAAGAAAATTATCTGAAAGAACAGGTCAACTCTTACCTATTAAAAGATATTCTTGCTTTTGAAGGCATAAGGAAACAAGCTAAAATCGTAGCTCTTCTTCGTCTCATCGCCTTTCGTGTGGGTAGTGAAATTTCCATGGAAAGCATCGGTAAAGACCTCGATCTGAATAAAAGTACGGTTGACAGGTATTTGGATCTGCTTTCAAAAGTGTTTATCATTTACAATGTCCGCGGATTTAGTAGAAATTTAGATACAGAGGTGACCAAAAAAAGCAAATGGTACTTTTATGACAATGGTGTAAGAAACGCTTTGATAAACAACTTTAACCCAATGTCATTAAGAGACGATCATGGCATTTTATGGGAGAATTATATGATTTCTGAAAGGCTGAAATTTCAGGAATACCAGCGATTGCATACCGCCAATTTTTTCTGGAGAACCCATACGCAGCAGGAAATAGACTGGATTGAAGATCGCGGTGGACAATTGCATGCCTATGAATTTAAATGGGGAACAAACAAACATTCAAAAAAACCAGCTCTTTGGGAAAAGAAATATCCAACAGCCACGTATGAAACAATAAATCCGGAAAATTATATTGATTTTATAGTGCCTAGCAAACATTGACAAACTCAGAATAAATTATTAAAACGACGGAATTCAATATATTTTCGTCGTTTTAATAGCGTAATTTAATTGAATTCCGTCATTAGAGTGAGCCCTACTCAAGATTATAAAGAAAAATATCCATATCCCACATAGGTGCGGGATTTAATCCCGGCACCTATGTGGGGGGGCATAATCAATATCGATCTTTCTTCCCAAAGCATGTTTTCTTCCCATTCTTTTTGGCAGCTCCTTCCTTTCTGTGGACGGATGGTTTAGTCCGTTTATTATCCGGATATTATCAGCCAATTGGGGTACAAGGGTAATGTGCTTACTTCAGTAAATTGACGAATCCACGATGGATGAGTTCGTTGCCGGCACCATCCCGCAGTTTGATCATATACAAATAGGTTCCTGTTTCTGCAAAGTTATTTGTTCCACGCAACAAACCATTCCAACCAACGGTTATATCGTTGGTTTCGAAGATCGTCTGTCCCAGTCGATCGAATATGGTAAAATCATAATCCGTAGGGTCAGATAAAGAAATAACAGGACGAAATAGCGGATTTAATCCCTCTGGAGTAAAGGCATTGGGAACATATACGATCGGCCCGAAAAGTTGGCAGGATTCATTCGAGGTACTGATTTTACTTTCATTAAAAGTATTGTTGCCTTCTATTGCCTCCACAACGTAGCAAACCTTACCGTTGAACTCGATGGCGGTCAGGTCATCTTCGAAGCTATATTGAGTTGAACTTAGCACAGCTAGCGGTGAATTGCTGAATCCTGTACCCGTATCCCGATAGATACTGTAAGAGATAACAGATCCATTCCATGACTCATAAGGATTCCAATTCAAATAGGTAAGCATTCTTACCTCATCCTTTTGAATGTTCAATAAGATTGTTCTAGCTGTATTAGATATCGCGCCCAAATTACCACAGCTATCCACTAAACGTGCTCGGTACATATAACTGAAACGCTTTGTATCGACAGCCATGTCTGTGTAAAATAAAAGATCCGAAACGACGGGAATACGCGCGATTTCCTCAAATACTCCTTTCTGATTTTCCTTTTCAAAAGCTATAGCAGAAACTCCTGACGACGCATCCACAATATGTGATAATACTACATTTGATCCTTGTACGGTAGCATTCATCAAGTAATGATAAGCTGGATTTATAGGAGCGATCATGTTTAGGCACACTTTGTTCGAAAAAGAGGTGAACAAACCGTCGTAGGAAATGGCCTTCACAAAGAAACAATAATTATCAAGCGTTAGTGCTTTGAGCGAAAGTGTCGTTGCATCTGTTTCGCCCATAATTGTATATTTTCCGGTACCCGATTTCCCATAGATTACATAGCGAGTATCATTTGGCCAATCTACGTAGGGGGTCCAATTTAACGTGATGGTATTTTCACATAAATTAAGATCGTATTTTAGAAATACAGTGGTATGAATATTTGCTTTAGCTGAGGTTTGATAGGTAGGCGGGACGACTTTTGTAAGACAGGAGTCGAACGCCGCAACGGTATAGGAAAGAGGGCCCTGTGTGATAGCTGTAGCATAATTGTAGGAGGTATTTGCATTACCCCAAACTGTATCTAGTTCTACGAGAACACCTGCAGTGTTAAAGTTATATATGACATACCCATAGGTGTCGTTTGCCGGATTCTTATTCCATTTCAATAAAAGTTCATTCGAAAGGGTGTCGATACTTACTGACGAAATTAAGGGAATATAAGGTGTAAGTTTATCTGTAAAATTCCCTCTATCCATATTGGATTTATGGTCGCACGGCAAAGAAGACAACACCACCTGATAATTCAATAAAGCTTCACAAATATCAATCGTATCTTTAAATGCCGTTGTGCCATAAGGCAAACTATCAAGCAAAGTCCAGGTTCCTTTGGGATATTCGCGTAAAATGTGGTAGTAAGCCCCCATAGATTCAGTTCTCTTTGTTACGGGGTCATTCCAAGTGAGTATCGCAGTACCATCAGAAGGATTAGTAACTTTTAGGAAAATGTTCGCAAGTGTATCACTGTACCTCAATGTTTGTCCATTGCATCCCGAAACTACTGCGAGATAATAGTTGTTTTGTTGCGTTACCGAAGGATCAGTCCAACTAGTTGTTCCAATGGAAGGTAAGGTAGCGAGCAATCCTTTTTCAAGCGAATATATTTGGTAAGCCACAAAAGAGCCGGTTGGATTAGAAACAGCTGACCATTGTATGAGTACATCTCCATTCGCATTTGATTGAATGCAGGAAATTTTCGGAGCCTCTATCACTCCGGGATTAACGATATTGATGGTTACAGTTGCATAACTTACTTGAGGTACATTACAGAAATCGTCTTGAATTCTGAACACAAAATTGTACGGAATCATATCCAGAGAGAAACCATCGGCTCCGAGGAGATGATCACAAGATGTTTGCCAGTTAAAGGTGGTGTTTACTCCTTGTACGCCTGATATATTAGGTGTTGGAGTGAGTGTAGCACAAGGACCTACATTACATCCTATTGTTGACGAAAATCCTGTTCCGTACATTGTACCAGATGCAGAAAGCAAGTTATTTTGAAAACTTCCATCCTGAAGCAATCCAAGGTCTTTTGAGATCACATCAAAGTTAACCAACGAACCAGCGGTAACAGTTGTTTCGAAACTGGTGTTACCTGCAAAAGGTGGCATAAGAACAGGTTTTTGGTTCGACGAAGGGCACGCTATCACTACCAACTGCATTTCACGTTCTACTTCCGCGATCAAGATTCCATAACGATAACTTTTTACCAATACTTTTACAACGAAGTTTCCCGTAAGAGTAGATGTAAAAGTAAGTTCGCCGGTAATTGGATTTACTTGAGCAGGAATGCTTCCCGGACTAATAGCAGCACTCGGAGTCGGGGATGAAAATGAAAAACCATTTTCGAATGGCACGGGAATGGGATTGGAGGGCGGATTATAGGTTCCGGAGGAGAAATTATTGTAGGGTATCCCAAAAGAGACCGTGATAGAATCGAGATCAGGATCAACCGGATTCATATTATACACATACGGAATGCCCGTGCAGCTCACAAAATATGGTTCTTGCAAGAATTTCGGGGAGGAATCACTCTTGGTTAATCCCGGTATGGCATACATTTTTGCAGTAATTGTTGTTCCGTAGGTAGATGGATTAGAGATGTTCGTAATAGCAGCACTTCGGGAGAAATTGCCATAGGTAAACACCCACCCATCTTTAGGCGGTGTACCACTTAAAGCAAGGGGTGCACTCCGATAAATGATCTTCTCGATGGCGCCGATACCATTCCCAACAGAAGTTCCCGATCCGCATGAAAGTTGAGGTGGTGAACCAACAACGGGCTTGCATTTAGGGGAAATATCTGTTCTGGATTCAAAAGGGAGCGTAATTGATTTGACAGTAGAATGGTTCCAGACCTGTATTGTTTCAGAAACTGTATTTACATCAGCACCATTACAATCACGATAGAAAATTAAGGTAAAAATATAGTTGCCGTTTTGATATACCCAGGTGATCTCACCTCCCATAACATGAGATGCTCGAAGGATCGGGCTCAGTCCAAAAGTAAGGATAAGGAAGAAAAGGATCCGGGTCATTTATGTATAAAACGTTCTCCTTTCTGATTTAGTTTACTTAACACACACTATCCTGCTGCTACAACGGTAAGTTCATCCCAATTAAGGTAGCGTTTCGCGAGTTGCTGAATACGTGCTGCAGTGATTTCATGCAACGACTCGATTGCTTTATTGTAAAAGTCTAGATCTAGTCCGTAGGGTTCTACACTAAGAAAAAGATCGGCCATAGAATAGGGCCCATCAGCACTTTTAAGCAATTGACCAAGCATGTAATTTTTAACCAATGTTAATTCCTCTTCTGACACAAGCTCCTCCTGGAGACGCGTCAACTCTTTTCTTATTTCGTCCATTGCAGCATCTTTTACATCTTTACCTACCTCTGTAGCGATGAGAAAATAACCGCTTTGGTGCAATTCAGCTACCATCGAACCGATACCATAAGTATATCCTTTATCCTCCCGAATATTCGACATCAGGCGACTTCCGAAATAATCACCTATGATGGTATTTAAAACGAGAAAATCAAGGTAGTCCTCGTGTGTTTTGTTAAAGAGAATACGTCCAAGTCTTAGAGCTGTTTGCAAAGCACCTTCTTTAGGAAAATAACTTACTCCATTTTTGTTCTGTAAGTCTTTTTCATAAATGTTATCAGATGGTTTAGCCCACTTGGCCGCTAGCGTCGAGATTTCATTGATTTCTGAATTAGATATACTCCCCACCACTACCACTTTCGTAAGACCGTGTAAGTAATGTTCATTGAAAAAAGAAACGAGTTTATCCCTGTTTACCATTTCAAAATCAGTATCATCAGATACTCTTCCGTAGATTGAGTTGTGAAACAAGCGTTGTTGGAATTCACGTTGTGCCAGGAAGCTAACTTTTTCCATGCTAACCTTGAACTTCTGTCGCTTATCGTTAATCATTTCTTTCATTTCTATTTCCGTAAATGAAAGTTCTTCCAACGCATTGGCAATAATCTTGAAAATATCTAAAAGGTGGTCTTTCAAGGCATAGATCGTTACAACCGCTGTCTCTTGAGAAATTCCAGCTTCGTAAAATCCGCCAAGCGCATCAATTTGTGATTGGATCTCGATGGCTGAAAGCTTTTCACTTCCGGAAAGCAGCATTCCATTAACGAAACCTGCAATGGCTCGTTCCCCGCGGGCTGAGCCTGCATCAAAATAAAGATCAAGGCGACTTGTATTGTTCGGAACTTCAGCCATATGGAAAAGTCGAGTGTTTCCATGAATGTTATGGATTGTAGGGGAAACAAAATCGATCTGATCGATTTCTTTTAATTCAGGTGTCAGTGTTCTATTCAGCATCGTTGGAAGCGTTGACTTTTAGAAGGGTGCAATTTTCCCTTTTGAACATATGTATGGCTGTTTCATGAAGGTGTTCAGGCTGGATAGCATCATATATCGCATGTTCCTGGTTAATCCCCTCCGCATCACCTAGTAATTCGAACATACATAAATTCATAGCTCTGTTCAATAATCCCTGTTCCTGAAATTCTCGGGCTGTTTTGATCTTGATCATCAAACGTTGCAATTCAGACGCAGGCATGGGATGCGCTTTTAAATTATCTAGTTCTATCCACAAGGCCTGATCCAATTTGTCGAAGCTGACCCCATCATTAAGTTTACCGGAGATAACGAGAAGTCCATCATCTAAGGATCCTGTGATGTATGCGCTTATTTCAGATACAAGTTGCTGTTCTTTTTTCAAAGAAACGTATAATCGCGATGATTTGTCTCTTCCCAACGCATCAGATAATATATCAGCAAGGTAGTACTTTTCATTGCGTCTTTCGGACATTTTAAATGCATAGTAGAAAGCATTGGCAGGAACCTTTCGATAAATCGATTTTTCTCTGAATTCCTTTTGAACAGGTTCAGTAGCCAAAATGCGACCAGGTTTAATTCCGCTAGGAATATCTCCATACCATTTTTCAACCAGTTGCCGGATTTCTTGTAGTTCGAAGTTTCCGGCGATGCAGAGGATTGCGTTGGACGGAACATAGTATTTGGAGAAAAAAGCACGAACATCCTCCATGGTTGCTTCCTCAATATGACTAATATCTTTTCCAATTGTTGCCCACTTATAGGGGTGTAGATGATAGGCCAGTGGACGCAACTGAAGCCACACATCACCATATGGCTGATTGAGGTAGCGTTGCTTGAATTCTTCGATCACCACATTTCGCTGGACTTCCAGACTTTTAGAGGTAAACGCAAGTGATAACATACGATCAGATTCAAGCCACAAAGCTGTTTCTAAGTTTTTCGCTGGTAGAACGTTGTAGTAATTGGTTATATCGTTAGAAGTAAACGCATTACTTTCACCTCCTGCCATTTGCAGCGGTGCGTCGAAATCGGGAATATTTACCGAACCTCCAAACATCAAATGCTCGAACAGGTGTGCAAAGCCTGTTTTATCCTCGGATTCATCACGTGCACCAACATCATAAAGCGTGTTAACAACAGCCATAGGAGTGGTGATATCTTTATGAAAGATAACAGTTAAGCCGTTGGGCAAGCTAAATCGGTCGAATGAAATCATTTAAATTGAAATTTAGAAAGTTGTTGCTCTAGCAGTGCTTCACGGAATTCAGTGACGATCTCCTTCACAATTGCAGCGGCTGGTTTAATCTCTCGGATGAGTCCGGAAATTTGTCCAACCTCCAATTCACCACTCACAAGGTCGCCTTCAAACATCCCCTTCTTAGCACGGCCCCTTCCGAGCAAAGACTGAAGTTCCTCTTGAGACGCACATCGCTGATATGCTGCTTCAACTTCCTTATAAAAAGCATTCTTAATTAGACGAACGGGTGTAAGTTCTTTTAACGTAAGCTGTGTGCCTCCTTCTGGTGTTTGGATTACGGTCTGCTTAAAATGATCATGAGCACTAGACTCTGGAGTAGCAATGAAACGACTTCCTATTTGTACACCATCGGCACCTAGATTCATGGCAGCGAGCATACCCCTTCCCGTTCCTATTCCTCCCGCGGCAATGAGAGGGATGGCTAATTCTTTAGCGACCATAGGAATAAGACACATGGTGGTTGTTTCATCTCTACCGTTATGGCCACCTGCTTCAAATCCTTCAGCAACAACAGCATCGACTCCCGCCTCTTGTGCTTTTAAAGCAAATTTTACGCTTGAAACGACGTGGACCACCTTGATTCCATTTTCTTTGAGGTATGCAGTCCATGTTTTTGGATTTCCTGCAGAGGTGAAAACGATCGGAACTTTGTGTTTAATAATTGTATTAATGTGAGCGTCAATGCTCGGATAAAGCATCGGAAGATTAACTGCGAAAGGTTTGGAAGTAGCCTGTTTACACTTAACCACATGTTCTTCGAGTATTTCCGGATACATAGAGCCCGAACCAATAATCCCCAATCCTCCCGCATTCGAGACAGCCGATGCCAGTTTCCATCCTGAACACCAGATCATACCAGCTTGAATGATCGGATAATTGATTTCGAAAAGTGCTGTAATTCTGTTGCTTTGCTGCATTTTTGGTGGTAATTTTTATCCTATGAGAATCTCACGAAAGTAGTTATTTTTATGATTTCCACACCTTTCTTGCATCTTGCTTTTCCACCAAAAATCATTATTTTGGTCACAAACTTATCCGGGATGTTCCGACCGATCTTATTGGCACTGAGCTGTTCGTTAGCTACCCTGATGTTTGCCCAGGAGATCGAACACAAGCATGATCAGCGCTTTGCTTTTCAAGAAAACAAAGGCCAATGGCCTAAGGATGTATTGTTCAAAGCACCATTTTCGGGTGGGAATCTATGGATTCAGCAGCGCAAATTGGTATTTCATTTGCAAGATCTATCTGGTCTTAGGGAAATACATGAGCATGCGGCAGAAGGTAAGCGAGAGCCGATATTAAAACAAACCGTTATTCACCTCAATTTTGATGGAGCAAATGAGGTTAACATCATTCAAAAAGAACAGCCCTCCCCAACGTATTACAATTATTTCATAGGAAATGATTCAGCTCATTGGGCTTCTGATGTTCACGCATTTCAGGAGGCTTATTTGAGAGAATTTTATGATGGAATCGATTTGAAATTGCTTGAAGATAAATTGCATTTGAAATATGAATTCCATGTGCGACCTGGCGCAAATATTGACCAAATTCGAATGAATTATGCCGGTCATACAAAAATGCAGTTGGACAAAAGAGGTAATCTTGTGATCGATACAGAGCTTGGGCAGATTATTGAACAAAAACCATATGCTTACCAGATTATTCATGGCAATATGGTTGAAGTACCTTGCTCCTTTGTCCTTACACGAAATAATTTGTCATTTAGCATCGGGAAATACGACCCATCATTTCAGTTGATCATCGATCCAGTGCTAGTTTTTGCAACGTATTCAGGTTCTGTTTCTGATAATTTCGGAATGACAGCCACGTATGGATATGATGGCACAGCATATTCCGGTGGAGTGGTCTACGGTAATTCATATCCGATGCCCGACAACCAAGCATTCGACATATCTTCCAATTTTACTGTGCCTATCAATCCAACCTATGGAATCTCAGATGTCTTTATCACAAAATACAATACTGATGGCACAGATATGCTTTGGTCTACTTACCTTGGAGGTGGAAATCAGGATCAGGGTACAGAAACAGCACACAGTTTAATATGTGATAAACAAAACAATTTGTACATCTATGGAGCGACATCAAGTACTGATTTTCCAATCATTAATGGTTATCAGCCCACTCATGCCGGCGGTACTGCAAATTCTAATTTCTTGTACAATGGGATCTATTTCACAACACAAGGAACGGATATTTATGTCGCAAAAATTAGTTCTAACGGACACAATCTGTTGGCCTCAACCTATATCGGTGGATCCGCAAATGATGGAGTCAATTACATGATTTCATCAAAAATTTATGATTCGGTGGATGATTACGATTCGCTTACGATGAATTATGGCGATCAATTTCGTGGCGAAATTATGCTTGATTCCTCAGGAAACTGTGTTGTTGCTTCTTGTACCCGTTCGACCAATTTTCCTTTGGTAAACGCATTTCAAACTATAAACGGAGGAATGCAGGATGGAGTTGTTTTCAAACTCAGCTCTGATCTGTCTTCACTTTTGTGGTCAAGTTATTATGGTGGAAGTAAAAACGACGCTTGTTATTCATTAAAGATTGATTCTAGTGCAAATATCGTATTTACAGGAGGAACGTGCTCGTTCAATTTACCCGGTACATCAGGTGGTTGGAAACCAACTTACAATGGTGGTAAAACAGATGGGTTTGTTGTCAAAATAAAGAGTGGATCTACCTCCATTTTTAATGCTTCGTACATTGGAACCACCAACTACGATCAATCCTTTTTCGTGGAAATAGATCGAAATGACAATGTTTTTCTTCTTGGCCAATCGGCTGGTGGTCAGTTCCCTGTACATAACGCAGTGTTTGTTAATCCTACTAGCAGTCAGTTTGTTATAAAGTTAGATCCTACTTTAAAGACGAATCTTAACTCAACTGTATTTGGTAATAGCAGTGCTAGTATAAACATTTCGCCCTCAGCATTCCTCGTGGATATTTGTGGTAACCTTTACATATCCGGATGGGGAGCGAATATTCTTCAGAATACTCCGCTCAATGGTATGCCCGTAACTACGAATGCTTTTCAGCAAAATCCTGCGAATGGGTTCGATTTCTACCTGCTGGTTATTGACAAATCATTTGATGGAATCCTTTATGGATCCTATCTCGGTGGCAAGGATGCGCAAGAACATGTCGATGGAGGCACGTCTCGCTTCGACAAAAATGGTATCGTATATCAGTCAGTTTGTGCCGGGTGCGGTGGTTTTTCAGATTTTCCTACTACCCCGGGAGTTTGGTCGAATAACAACTTGAGTACGAACTGCAATAATATTGTATTCAAGTTCGATTTTCAATTGATTCCAAATGCCCAATTCAAAGCGGACCAAACGCTAGGTTGCGCGACCTTTGATGTTATTCTCGAGAACTTTTCAACCAATTCGTATTCTTATGTTTGGGATTTTGGTAATGGAGACACTTCCTCTATCATTTTCAATCCAACTGTTACTTACGACACTCCTGGTATTTATGAAATTTATTTGTACGTAACGGATAGTGTTTGCCTGCAGACAGATACGGCCAAGATTACCATCACTGTTTTGGATTCCGTTCGGATTGATGCAGGTAAGGATATCGAACTCTGCGCACCAGTGCCAATTCAACTTACAGCCAATTCATTTGGAACAGCTGATTATTTTGTTTGGTCTACCTCATCTGATTTTAGTGACACATTGAATGAGAATCTTTCTGATTCTATTCTTTACATTACTCCACCTGGTTCAATAAAATATTACCTGAGGGCAGGAAATAAAGGCTGTTATCAGGTTGACAGTGTGGAAGTGGATTTTATAAGTTCATCCGTTGTTTTAAGTGGTATGGATTCACTGTGTTTGGGGCAAACAGCTCAATTGTTGGCAACCAATTCAAATCCTAACTTTACATTTAATTACGATTGGAGGCCTGATTCATTGATTATTTCAGGAGATAATACTGAACTGGTCACTGTGAAACCTACTGTTTCTCAACATATAGGAGTTACAGCTTCAGCCTTAAACGGATGTATTGTTAAAGACTCGATTTTTGTTGCCGTCGGGTATTTGCTCCCGGGAGCGGTTGTCGCTAAAGCATCCGAGTATAATGTTCCCGTTGGAGCTACCGTTACGCTAAGTGGTCAGCCATCAGGATTAGTAAGTTACAATTGGTCACCACCAACAGATGTAACCAATCCTACTATGCAATCAACTAAATCCACAATAGAAGCGAACACCTTGTTTACATTAACCGGTTTTGATGGCGTTTGTAAGCTGTCCGATACGGTTTTGGTGAAAGCATATACATTCATTTGCGAGGAACCACACGTTTTTGTACCAAATGCGTTTTCTCCCAATGGTGACAACGAAAATGATATACTCTATGTTCGTGGACAAATGATCGAAGGATTGTTATTCAGGGTTTTCAATCGCTGGGGAGAAATGGTTTTCGAGTCGACTGACAGAATGATAGGCTGGGATGGTACTTTTCGGGGAAAACCTATGGATCCGGATGTCTATGACTATTATTTAAAAGCCATATGTATTGATGGAGAAGAGTCGATCATAAAAGGAAATATTACACTCATGAGATAATTATTGAATTGACTCGTCTCAAACATACCACTTCGTAAAAAGATTACGAAGTTCTAGGTACATCTTTGTCAAAAAAAGGAGATGAAGATATACGAGTTTACCCAAAATTTTCCCGACGAAACTAGTTGTAGAATACATTTTAAGGCTTATCGAGAACGAGAAGGAATTGTTTGTAAAAAGTGTTCAGGCACAAA
>JBIITO010000128.1:0-5878 GCA_044340465.1 Crocinitomicaceae bacterium
AATATAATTCGAAGTTCCGTTCACGATTCCCTGAACGGAAGAAAGTGTATCATTGTTATAATACTCCTCAAGGTTTCGAAGAATTGGAATTGATCCTGCAACAGCAGCTTCATACAGCAAGGATACATTATTCTCTCTTGATAAAACGATCAATTCATCAAGATGCTCAGCTATAAGTTTTTTATTGGCTGTTACAACATGTTTCCCTTTTCTCAAAGCCTCTGTAACAATTTCGTAAGCAGCTTCGCTGTCATTGATCAATTCCACAACGACATTAATTTCAGGATCATTTAGAATCAACGACTTGTCAAAAGAAAAATAGCTGCTTTCTATCGCTCTCTTTTTTGAAGGATCTTTTACTACAATTGATTTTATCGAAGCGTTTAGCAACTTGCTTCTATTCAAAACCTCGTATAGTCCACCGCCTACAACCCCAAAGCCAAAAAGGCCTATATTCAAATTTGTTCTCATATTATTTTTGTGTTACTTTTTTTCTAAATGTCGTAGGACGATTTTTTTTAAACTCATTAAAGAGAAAGTCGGAGAGCAGATCCGATAATTGTTTATGCTCTACCAGAAAACCATCATGACCGAAATCAGATTCGATCCTTGCCAGATGTGCATCAGGAATCCATTCTGCTAAAAACTCCTGTTCACTTATTGGAAATAGCAGGTCAGAAACAATTCCTATCACTAGTGTTTTAGCTTTAATGAACTGTAAAGCTATCTCTATCGAGGCACGCTTTCGCCCCACATTGTGCGAATCCATTGCTTTTGATAACAACACGTAGGAGTAGGCATTAAAACGATCAGCCAATTTTTGTCCCTGGTAACGCTGATACGACGACGCAGGAAAATCATCCGTAAGATGATTATTCAAACTTGTCTGAGTCTTCAAATAGCCTTGATAGGAGCGATAGCTTAACATAGCGATGGCGCGAGCCGTTTTTAAGCCATTCTTCCCACCTGAAGGACTCCCATTTCCATAAGTAAGGTCTGTGTAAATCGCTTGACGTTGTGTTTCATTAAATGCTATTCCAAAAGCCGAGTGCCTTGCGTTTGTGGCTATAAGTACTAATTTCTGAATTACACTAGGCTGTTCGATCGACCACTCCATTGCCTGCTGACCTCCCATCGACGCTCCGATAAGAAGCTGAATTTTTTCAACCTTAAGTTCTATTCGTAAAAGATCATGTATTCGAGCCAAGTCGCGGGTTGTGAACGCTGGGAATTTATTAAGCAATGGATTCTCTGTTGACGGATGATTCAACGGTCCGGTTGATCCATAGTGAGAGCCAAGAACATTAGCACAAACTATAAAATATTCTCTTGGATTGAATAGATCATTTTCGCCAAAAATCCCTCGCCACCAATCAAAGACATCACTATTCGCTGTTAAAGCATGACATACCCATATCACATTATCTCTCTTTGAATTTAATGTGCCATAGGTATGATAGGCTACCGTAAGTTCGTCAAAGACATATCCACTTTCTAACTGAAAATGTTGCCGGTGTCGATAATAATTAACCTTGCTCATCCAAAAAGTATTCTATTAAAATCATTTGATAATTCACTTCTGTCATGTAAACTTCAGCTAAAGCAACCAGAAATGGCTTTCAAAGCGAAAAGTAGTCCTAAAATAATTTGAAAATTGACAAGGCTTAAATGCGCCTTGGTCATCGGAGTTTTAAAATTACGCTTTCTTCTCATCTCTTAACATTTATATTCTCTCAACAACACGTTGAGATCAGGAGTTGGCACCGGTTTTCCAATACTGACGATTTTTCAGTACTTAAAGTTGGTTGCCAGAGGTTCATCGAGCCTGTCTCTCACCTCTTCTTTATAAATCTTAGATCCACCGTTTGTGAAAATGACAGTACAAATTTATTAAATTCGACGTTTAGAGTCAAGTGATTATTGAAAATATTTTCTTTCGTTCAGGATGCACTCATACAAATGAGCTTTGAATAATACATTTAAAACCATATTATTTTTCATTTTTCTAATCACCTCTGCATTGGTGTTGTGGAGATATTTTGGAAAATCAATTTATCTAAATCATACAAGAAGAAGAATCTGGATCACGTCTCTAGATCATCCAAAATTAATTCCGCTCTCTAAATGGAAAGATCAAAAGGCAGGACAAACCTACGGCTTGGAATTAGAAATAAATGGCACGTCAAATCGCAACTTAACCCTGCTTTTTGGGCCGGAAAAGAATGGACTAATGCAACAAGCGTTACTTAAGAAGGGTACTATCGATTTTGAATACATGCGGGATTGGTATTCGGATTCGTGTTACCTGTTTTTCCCTTCCGAAACGGGCGCGAAGGTTGATTTGGAGATCAATTATAGATTCATGGGGGATACGGGAGAGTGAAAAGGCGGCAGCTAGGAGTTAGTGGTTAGTCGTTTTTTACTACTTTGGATTATTGAAACTAATTTTCAACAGTTCTGACGCTCCACCATCGCTATCGGTCACCACTGCACAATGGTAATTGTTTTCGTTGACTTCATCCAATGTAATAGATTCCACCTTAATCCTTAATGGACCATTCGCATCCTGAATCAAAGCAGTGTAAGGTGTAAAATACTCATGTAAATGCTCCGGATCAAAGATTCCAATAAAACTGCCGAGCACGTCACCGTCTTGTACCCAATCCGACGTATTTTCCACGGAAGAAGTAAACAAGATCTTACCATTTTTTTCATCCGAAGTTGCTCCTGAAAAACCCGAAACAATTCCGTCGATATTCGGGAG
This sequence comes from Crocinitomicaceae bacterium, assembly GCA_044340465.1. GTDB lineage: Bacteria > Bacteroidota > Bacteroidia > Flavobacteriales_D > Crocinitomicaceae > M0103. Next base: position 2,765 of record JBIITO010000128.1, read on the forward strand.
ATTCAAGCTATAGACTTTCATTTTGGGAAGATCAGATGGGTGTGACAAATAGTGAACAAAATCATCTTCTTTGAAAACGAATACCTTGTTTTCACCACGATTGAACAGGTACAATTTACCGTTTAACGTCGTTGCTGCCTCAAGGTTAAACTGATCCTGATGGATGTTTGCTTTTTCGGAGATCCCTTCGTAACAAGAAGTCAGATTATAAGTTTCTAATAGTTTTTGTCGCGTCACAGAAAAGGCAATGGCCTTATTACGATATGGCCATTTTGAACCGGAACCGAATAAAAACAACACTTGTACACCATTCCAGTCTAAGGTGCACATGGCTTCATAATCATGTTTCTGTGATTTTGGAATAACATCCAACTCCTCAGCTGAACCAATTCTATGCTTCACCAGTGTTACACCGAGCGTATCTGTTTCAAAAAGCCAAGGACTATTATATCCAACAATGAAATAGCGATCACTCCATCGCTCCAAAGCTGAGGCTGAGGGTATTTCCTTTAACACAGATCTTTCTACTATTCTTGCATACCACATTGATCGATGATTACATGATAAACACCAGCCGAACAGGCCTACCATCAAAAGAAAATGGTATCAGGTATCCGTTCCTATTTCAAACCAAAATGCTTCTCTGCTTCCTCTGCGATATACCCCCCAATAGCAAGTGCAGCGGTGGCTGCAGGTGAAGGCGCATTCAATACGTGTATGGACCGTCCATGGTATTCAATTCTGAAATCATCTCGGGTATCCCCGTCTTGTGCCAGCAAAAGTGCTCGAACACCTGCTCGACCGGGCTTGATATCATCCATCGTCAACGAAGGAATCATGCGTTGCAGCGTTTTCAGAAACAACTTCTTTGAAAAGGCACGGCGGTATTCGTTGATGCCAAAGGACATGTTATTGAAGAATAATTTCCATGTTCCACCATAAGTTAGCGCATCCCAAGTGTCGCGCATAGAGAAATCTGTTTTACCATAACCTTCACGTTTGAACGTAAATACAGCATTTGGACCGCATTCAATCTCACCATCCGTCATTCGCGTAAAGTGAACCCCCAGAAATGGAAAATCAGGATTCGGGATCGGATAGATCAGGTTTTTAACTTTATGTTTTGCCTGTTCTGTAAGTTCATAATAGTCACCCCGGAATCCGACCACTTGCTCCTTAAGATCAACACCATCTTTTCTTGCAAGTCGATCTGCCTGCAGCCCTGCACAGAAAACAAGGTATTTGGCCGTATATTTATTCTTTTTCGTGATCACTATGGAAGTGGTATCGCCTTTTTCAATCCCTACAACCTCTTCTCCGAGATGCATGGCACTTTCACTGTTCATTACGAGCGCTAGTTCAGCCATTTTTTCGGTCGCTCCTCTAAAATCGATGATCCCGGTAACGGGAACCCAAATACCACCAATACTCTCGACGAAGGGTTCATGTTCTTTCACTTGATCCGCGGTGATCTTTTCAATGCCTTCTATCCCATTTTCCAGTCCGGTTTGAAACACCTTCTCCATGTGAGGTAACTCTGCTGGATCGGTCGCCACGACTACCTTTCCACAAACATCGTGTTTTACACCATATTCTTTCGCGAAAGCAACTAGCTCGTGCCTGCCTTGAATACAGTTTCTTGCTTTCAATGATCCTGGTTTATAGTACAATCCTGAGTGGATCACCCCTGAATTATGGCCTGTCTGATGATCGGCTAGTTTATCCATTTTTTCGATAAGTACGATCTTCAAATTTGGATTCTTTTTCTGGAGTTTGTAGAAAGTGGCTGCTCCAACAATTCCTCCTCCGATAATGGCTACGTCATAAGTCATGATACCTTTCTTTGGGTCAAAATTAAGCATAGAACACACACAAAAGAATAATAATTATTGTGAATCGTACTTGAAATAAACAGGCAATCTGTAATCAGTTTGTTCATAATACGGACTCCGCTTGTAAATGAACAATAATTGCTCCCACTGTGACTCACGAAATCGTTCATCCTCGGACCTTTTCTTTGCGAATTCAGAGGCAAGAATGGGATTTTGTTTAAGTAGTTCAGCAGCTTTTTCTTCAAAAACGTAAGAAGAAAAATATTCTTTTTGTTGTAGATAACTATCAAAAAAGTTCCATCGGAAATAACTGTCTTCGGCCTCTGGGATGAGAGCAGACAAAATGAAATTTATACCTTTTTGCCTTGTCGGGATAATTATTGATTCTTTCGGAACTGAAATTTTTAATTCGACAATTTCTGTTTTCAGCTCCCTGTGAAAAAAATGTCCTTCATAAGGCTTATCCAAACTTTTCAATGCGATTATCTTCGTTCCGTACAATGTCATACTTGAATCATGATCAAGTCTTGAAAAAGTGACTTGATTGTCTTCAAGCCTACGAATGACCTCGCGGGCACTCGCTTCAATAATGAAATATTCTGGGATTTTTACTGAATCATCAGACAAATAGGTATGATACCATGGGATATACCTTTCATAGGGTGCGTTTTTATCATATTTCAACCTCGGTAATCCTGTCACCTCGCTTAAAGGATAGGTTTCTTCGTACCCTTTAAATTGAATAGAGTCTTTTTGTCCAGCCAGTTCGTATCCGTAATGGAAAAAGGATGTTTTAATCGCCTCCTTACGGGCCTCCTTTCGAGAATGTTCTACCTCTGATGAATTTAACCCTGTCCAATAAATTAATTCTGAAATAAAATCTTTTGTCGCTTGCACCCGTTGCGTAAAAGGTTTCAACATGTGGGTCTCCACTGTAAATGAAAGAGAATGAAAAAGTGCCGCGTACCCCATCGCATACCTCGGAAGATCATTAAATGCAACCAATCCATCCTTGGGGGTATCCTCCTTCAAATCAACATAAGGAAAAAGATCCCATTTTTTCTTTTTTAATTTGTCTGAAATGTCCGGAATCATGTGATCATACATTAACTTCGACTGAGAAGATGACATGCGTTCTTTCAACGGTGAAATATAAGTCAAAGTATATTGATAATCCGCCCCATTTGAAACATGCGTATCCCCAAAAACATCAGGATCCAATGCATGAAAAATCCGCGCAAATGTTTTCGCATTCGGAGAGTCCATTTTGATAAAATCCCTA
>JBIITO010000038.1:0-18804 GCA_044340465.1 Crocinitomicaceae bacterium
GTATTACACATCATATAGCCAATCCTACATTAAACAAAATGAAAAAAAAGAAAGGCTGCCCCTTTTGAGACAGCCCCTTTTTTTATTTAACCTAAGCGTAGCCTCTTCATAACCTTTGGATAACACTGTGCTCCGTACTTTGCATCAATGAATTTGAACCTATGGAAACAATTAACACAATGGAAAATGTAGAAACGGATTTACTCTACTATTTGGAAATGGGTGATCTGTCTGTTGCAAAAGGACTTGAGCAAGAGGCCTTGGAATTTTATTTGCGTGGACTTCAACGCGCGAAAGACTTGCAGGATAGAGCAAGAATTCAGCAATTCTCCAATTTGATTTACACTTATTTATAAATTAAAAAGAGCCGCAAGTTTTGCGGCTCTTTTCTTCCTAAAGTATGTCTTTTTTAAAGACCATATTTCTTAAAAAATGCTTCTGCTTGTTTATCAGCAGGATCCAATTCTTTCACAATATTCCAGTAGGATTTTGCTTTAACTGTATCCTTCTCAAAAGAATTCACATAGTAATCACCCAAATACTTGGCTGCTTCCATCACTAACGGTTTATTGTTTTTAGAAGCTCTTTCTTCAGGCCTTACCAAATCAATTACTTTTTCCAAGTATGGCTTTGCCATCCATTTTTCCTTGTTCGGATCGAAGATGTATGCACATCGTGCGCGGTAATAAGCAGCGGGATAATATGATGGCGACAATGCAAGTACAGATGCATACGCAGTGTCGGCTTTAACGTAATCCTTAGGGCCTTTGAAGTAAGCATTACCAAGATCGAACTGCTCAGTTGCAGACAATGGAGCACTTGCTTTCTTGGCTTCGTATATGGCAATTACTTTGTCATATTTCTTTTGTTTTGAATAAAGTTTAGCAATGTCAGGAGCCAATTCTTTTGCAGCCTCTTCATTTAAGGCAGAAGCCTTCTCTAATTCTATTATCGCTAGAGAATCACTTCCTGATTTAGATAGAATTAGACCTCGGTATTTATAGTCTTTGTAGATAACTTTGTCTACTGGAGCCATTTGAAAGAAACGGTCTGAAGCAGCTAAGCCTTTTTTAGAAAAATCAGCGTCCCTACCGCACTCATAATAAGAATACGTCAACATTCGCTCCATGTATATGTTGTTGAATCCTTTTGTTTGCAATCCTTCAATCTCCGGTATTACTTCACAGTATTGTTTTCCTGAATACATCGCAGTCGAGAAACGGTAACGCGCGTCATCACTGTTATTTAATTCAAGGTATTTTTTCCAGTTCTCAATCGCCTTTGCATTTTGCTTAAACATCATGTTCAACTCGGCGTTCTCGCGGTATGCAGGAGCATAAGTTGCATCAACGGTCTTCGCTTCCTGATAATATTTATTGGCCTCTTCGAAGTTTTGAGCTCGCTGATATAATTTCGCAATACGCACGATTCCTCTCGGTGACTTAGGGTTGATTTCCAACACCTTTTTATAGCTCACAATTGCCGGACTACCATTTGTAGGCGTTTTCTCCAACAACGCATCCCCTAGCAAAAGATGACCATCTTCATTCTTTGGGTCCAGTATGGTGGCTGATTCCAGTAGAGCGATGGCTTCATCCAAACTTTTGTTCTCAGATTCGATGTACGTTTCAGCAATGGCTCGCATCACCTCTGCATTTTTGTTCTTAGTAGAAGTCAGAGCCTTAGCGAACTCTGCTTTTGCTGCATCTTTGTTTCCTGTAATCCATAGCATCTTTCCCTTGGCAACAGAAGACATTGGAGACAATTGATCTTTTTCTGAACCGGTTTTCCAAATCAATAAAGCAGAGTCTTTTTCTCCCCATTCATAATAGTTCTCACCGAAGTAAAAATAATTCACACTTGTGGGTTCTTTGGTTACCAATGCTTTAAAGTCCGAAGATGCCTCTGAGAACCGCTCATTGTCTGTTTTGTACACAGCATCTTTAAGCGTTTGAGCTTGTAATCCTGAGCAAATTAGCGTTGCGAGTACTGCAATTTTATACATTTTGATACCTATTTTTTTTTACTATTTTGTTCTTAGCAATTGTCTTGCCAAAATTAAGATTCCTTGTGAATTCAATAATCAAGAAGGACGAATAAAAAGTAAAATCATTGTTAAATCTTACTTGACCGATTTACTCTGTATTCAGCTGAATTAATCGCACTGGTGCCGTGGCGGGAACTAAAGCTGACTTAGTGATTATGGTCTGCCCCTTCTCCCCTATCATAAACAAAACAAAACCGGTGTGAATACCTGAACGCTTCGCTTTGTTAATCATCCAGATCTCCCTTCTCAAAGGATATTCTCTTGTATAAATGACACCTGCGAAAGGTTTAAAAAAGGGCTTGCTCTTAGATTCTGCCACACTCATCACCTTTAGTCCTTTGACAAAATCTTTGACATCAAAATCATCCTGATCACTAATCCAGTTCAAACCAATCACACCGAGTGCGCTTTTATTCTTTTTAACATAAGCTATGACATCTGTGTTCGACTTTACAGCGAAGATGTTGATTGGTAAGTTATTCTGGCCAACCAATTGACGTAAGTAATTAAAGTTTGCCGAGTTCACCTGATCGTATACTACATTGATCTTTGTCTTTAATCCCGGCCAAACTGAATCTTTCCCCATGATGATTCTTTTCAAACGATCAACCGTTATGGAAGAATCCGGGTTTTCAGGATTCACGATCAGTGTCACTCCATCAAAGGCAATACGATCACTTCTAACCTCTACATTCTTTTTTCGAAGAGCCGCTTTTTCCTCCTCCGTAAAATCCCTTGAAATACAGATCGTCTTCGCTTTATTGGCAAAAAAGTCATTTATGATCTCTCCTTCAGCCATGTAATTAGGAATAATATCAGCGTGAGGAAACTGACTTTCGAAGGTGTAAATGCTAGTCTCAAACAGAGGTTTGAACGACTCTTCGATAAGAATTGTTGCTTTGCCTCTCCCATGAGTGTCAGATTCAAAGCCCAAATGTCGTTCATTTTGTTCGCAAGAGATCACAATAACCATCAAGGCAAAAAATGCGGAAAGAAAAAAGGTATTCTTCATGACAATGAGTTTTAATTTTTCTTGAGAAAAATATACAATCTGTAGGATCTATAGGCCGCATACAAACCTAATATCAGCGAGAATAACATTCTTTTTTGCACATGCATGTTTTCTTTCATCAGATCTGTAAAGAGCATGAAGTATAACATGATCACACACATAAGGATCATGAATGCACTCATGATTACAGTAAAATTCTTAAACCACATTCCTTAAAATAAAAAATCCCCGAGAGAAAAATCTGTCGGGGATCCGTAATTGTATTCTAGTTATTCCAGTGCAAAGTTGATTGGTAAACGATAGAGTGTAGACACACTCTTACCATTCACTTTACCTGGCTTCCATCCCGGCATCATTCTAACAACGCGTACGGCCTCTTTGTCACACTCAGGGCAACCTGCAATTCCACGTTCAACCTGAACGCCACTCACAGATCCGTCACCTTTAACTACAAACTTCACATAGCACTTACCTTGAATGTTATTCTCAATAGCTACCTGCGGGTAATTAAAGTTCTTCTGAATGAAAGCCATCATTGACGCATATCCACCAGGAAATTCAGGATCTTCATCTACGTAGGTGTAGATTTCTGGTTCCTTCTCCTCTACCTCCTTTACTTGAGGTGTTTCAGGTTGAAATTCAAAACTAACATTGTCTGTTTCATTCGTCTCAGTACTAGCCTTGGTATCCTCCATATCTTCCTGAATTGGAATTTGATCCTCTACAGGAATATCAACAACAACCGGTGGTGTAAACGCTACCGTTTTTTCCATTGGTGGTGGTGGTTCTTCCGGTGGTGGTGGTGGAACATCTTCTTCAACAGGTGGAGCTTGCACTGTAAATTGTGAAGTATCCACTGGTGGTGGTGGAAGTTTTTCTTCCGGAAGATTCTTGATCACAATGTAAGTCCCATAAGAAAGACCTATCACTGCAAGTAGAGAGAACATGATCAGCATCAAACGCTTGTCATATTCCGTACGTAAAACATACGCACCGTATTCACGGTTACGACCATCAAAAACGATTTCATTTCTGATATCAGAAGTAACCTGTTGCCAGGACCTTGCACTGAAGTAATCATACAAGGTAATACCTGCAACCAAAAGGATAATTGCGATTATTACTTCCATCTTATTTTACTTTTTCTTTTACAAGTTCAAGTTCACTCGCAAGAATATCCACCGGAGCGATCACACCGATCTCAGCGATCTTCAGCTCATCGATCAAATCGATAAAATTCTTACAAGTCGCCTTGTCGTCCGTTTTAACAAGAACTTTCAACGCTTCCGGATCCTTTTTGAAATCGATCAGCATACGCAAGTATGAACTGTCCTGGATCTGTTTTGCTTTCAGTTTCTTGTCTAATCCTTCTTTCCCCTTCAACACATATGCGTTCCGGTCCGCCAAAAGTTTTCTAACACCTTTTGCACTGAAGTCTGTTTCTTCTAACACGGTCGGACCGTTTGGTCCTGGTGCACTCTTTGGATAGTACTGACCGGAATAGTAGAAGATCTTGTCTTCAGAGAGTAAAAAGGTGATTGCGTTGTTGATCTTTGGCTGTTCTTCCGGCACGATATCCTCCGGTTTCGCAGGGTAGACCAAACTCATCACTTTTGGCTTGCTGAATGTTGAAGTAAGAACGAAGAACGTAAGCAAGAGGAACGCAAGGTCAACCATTGGTGTCATATCGACACGCGTAGAGCTTTTCTTGGCTCTCTTCTTGCCTTTGTCGTGGCCACCGCCACCGCCTTCTGCAATTTCTGCCATAACTTACTGTTTTACAATGGAGCCATCTCCATCGATGTAATGAAATTCAAATTATTCAAATCCAGATCTCTGAACACATTGATCACGTTTTGAGCGTGAACATATAGCGCTTTATTATCTACCTTGAGCGTAAACTTAGGTTTAAAATCATTCGGATCAGGGGAATCTCCCTTTGATTTTGCCTCCTCATATGCCGTTCTACCGGAGTTGAGTGCTGCAATGTTTCCAAAATAAACCCAATCCTTTAGCTGATTGTTCGTAGAATCAAGCGGTATACCTTTCGTATTTAGATTTTTTCTGGCCTCCGCAGGCATATCAATGTATGCCGGAAGTTCCTGCATGGTACATCCAAAACTAGACATGAAGGTGAATTTGTTGATTTGTTCTTCCGAAAAACCAACTTTATATTTCGCCGCCATGTTCATTAGCAGTTCTCTTCTACCCTCGGGATCCGACATATTGAAGAATACACGTCCACCTCTGTCAATTGTAACAAGCACCACATTCTCAGGAATGATCTTGTCACTAATACTGGATGGAACATCTACTTCTACCGGTTCACTTGAGCGGAAAGATGCTGCAAGCATGAAGAAAGTCACAAGCAGGAAGGCCAAGTCCACCATCGGCGTCATGTCGATGGAAGGAGTGCTTTTGGGCATTTTAATTTTTGGCATTTTCCTTCTGTTAAATTGTGAGCTGTTTCCTCAATTATTTGTTAGATGCAGAAAAATCTTGTACAATCGTGAAGGAAGCTTCATCGATGCTGTATGTCATGGCATCAATCTTCGTAGAGAAGAAGTTGTACATGATGATCGCAATCGTAGAACCAGCAATACCAAAGAAGGTATTGATCAAGGCTTCAGAGATACCAGTCGCCAACTGCGCTGTATCAGGAGCACCGTGACTCATCGCGGCAAATGAACGGATCATCCCCATTACCGTACCGATCAGACCGATCAACGTTGCGATAGAAGCACATGTTGAAAGGATCACCAAGTTTTTAGACAACATAGGTAACTCCAAAGATGTAGCTTCTTCCAATTCTTTTTTCAAGGCTTCTACCTTTTGCTCTTTATTCATTTCAGCATCACCTTTAATGTGATCGTACTTTTCTAAACCTGCACGAACAACGTTGGCCAAAGAACCTTTTTGAACATCACATTCTTCGATAGCTGCGCTGATCTCTTTTTTTTCAAGATATCCTTTTATCTTTCCAACGAAAACATTCACGCGACCTTTACCTGCTGCTTTCGCCAAAGTAACGAAGCGTTCTATGGAAAAAATGATAATAATGATGTTGATAGCAACAAGAATCGGCACGATAAATCCACCTTTGTAGATTGTACCCATCAAGTTTCCTTCTAAGGGTTCACCATTTGGATCCCCGTCAACAAAATTTCCTGGATCACCAAAAATGTACTTGTAAATAATAACCCCTGCAACGAGGGAAATAACAATGGCCAGGACTGCCATAAGGGATGAAAAACCACCCGACGTTTTTTTGTTGCTCATAGCTTAAAATTTAATGTTTGTTCGATTAACTATTTGGCGCCAAACATAACAAAAAACTTTCAAACGCAGCAAATCTCAACTTTACCATTTTATTAACAAATCAACGATGCTGCTCAAACGCTTTTTGCTCTCTTTTTAAATAGTCATTCAGTCAAATAAAACAATTGGAAGATCAAAATGGGTTGGGATCGCTTAACTTTTTCTTCATTACCTTTTAAATATCGCATTTAAAACGCCTGACTGCTTCCCTATTACAATGTTTTGAATCCATGTACTACAAGAATGGTATAATGAATTCTATATACCATGGAATATACGAGGTTAATCAACCTTTTATAGTTTTTCAAGGAAGCCCATTGTATCAATGCGATCAGCATAATCCTCAAGCGAAGGTCTTTGTGCTGCACCGAAAGGTATATATTGATTACCAACAACAGCTTGAATCTTTTCCTGATTGGATTCGAGATACACTTTCACCTCCTCCTCAGAAGTATACCTATGATAATGAACCATGCCAAGCGGACTGAATAGCTCTTCTGTTTCACGAAGCAAAACAAAATTATTATCCAGTAAGTCTACCTTGTTTAAAAGATAAACGGCCTTGTTATAATCGTAGTTGTTCGCGTATTTGTGGTGGTTTGCAATTCCTCCGAATGGTACGATTGCCTCAAAGAAACGATTCAGATCGAAATCAGTCGGGATTAGAAGGTGTGAAACATTCCTGCAACCTAAACCGAAATAATCAAAGATGTCGTGACCTAATTGAAAGAGTTGCTCATGTGTTTCTGTTCCATCAAGCACAGCTATCGATGTCCGATTCCTTCTAAATATATGAGGGTATTTCCCAAAGTATTGATCAAAATAAAGTACTGAATTATCGCTACCTGTGGCAATAACGGCATCCACATTTCCTATCCGACCATCTGTAACCACAATTCTTTCTTTTATCTCCGAATCCAATTTTATCAGCTGATCTATTAAGGCTGGAAGCAAAAACTTATCATCAGAGCTCAATTTTGCCACGACTATATGCCCAGAAAACAAAACGCAGAGAAAATCATGAAACCCCACCAGTGGGATATTCCCTGCCATAATTAAAGCTACTTTTTTGGGCTCCTTCGCGTAGGTATATTTTTGAGTCCAAACCTCCAAACCATGCGGAGTTAAAAGACTTCCTAAAGTTTTTAGGGATTGACGAACATTTACCGGAGTAAACCAACCGTTGTGAATGACTTCTCGGTTAATCAAAACATTTATGTTCTGATATTCTTCTTCGGTTAATCCGCAAGAAAATCCTGGCCAAGGCTGATTTTCCCCAAGTAAACACATCAGGCTTCCAAGAGCATTAAAGCCCCGAATAAATTGTTGTTTATTCATCACTGCAAAGGTAATCGCAATATGACAATTCAACTATTTTTTGGATGCAATGAACATTTGGATTTCATTAGCGTTGCTATATTTGTAAACCAAAAAGTGTATAGACATGGCAATAATGATCACCGACGAATGTATCAACTGTGGCGCTTGTGAGCCGGAATGCCCTAATAATGCTATCTATGAAGGAGGCGCAGAATGGCGTTATTCGGATGGAACATCATTAACTGGAATGATCACGACATTAGACGGTAATGATGTGATGGCTGACGATACGCACGCCCCCGTGAACATGGATGTATATTACATTGCGCACGACAAATGCACGGAATGTGTTGGTTTTCATGACGAACCACAGTGCGCGGCCGTTTGTCCCGTTGATTGTTGTGTAGATGACCCTGATTACAGAGAATCAGAGCAAGAATTACTTGCGAAGAAAGATTTTCTTCATTTATAATGATTTCAGTGGCTATTGCTGAAAAATCGATTTGTTTGATATAAGTATTTGTTCAATTATGTTCACCTTTTTGTGAAATGTGATTACATTTGCATGGGGTAAGTCTTGTACGACCAGCTCCCTCTGACTCCTCCAGGACGGGAACGTAGCAAAGGTATGAGGTTGTAGCGGTGCGATACGAGTAGCTTACCCCTCTTTTTTTAATCAATTTGGGATTTTTGATTTTCAATACTGAATGATTTCTCACAGATTGTTTCAACCGTATTTGTCCACTTGTATTGAAGCCAATGTAAAGTGTTCATAATTCGTGAAGAAGTTAATTAGTATATAAAGAGTCTTGAGCTAAGGTCGGTGTAATTTTGTCAAAATAAAAAAACCATGAAATTCTTCATCGATACAGCAAACCTGAACGAAATTAAGGAGGCGAATGATCTTGGAATCCTTGACGGAGTTACCACTAACCCATCATTAATGGCAAAGGAAGGTATTACCGGAGAGCAAAATATTCTTGATCATTATGTGGCCATTTGTAACATAGTTGATGGGGCGGTAAGTGCGGAGGTAATTTCAACTGACTTTGAAGGAATAGTGAAAGAAGGCGAAAAATTGGCTACTTTGCATAAAAATATTGTGGTAAAAATACCAATGATCCCGGAAGGAATTAAGGCGATCAAGTACTTTTCAGGAAAAAGAATTAAAACGAATTGCACATTAATCTTTTCTGCCGGTCAGGCATTACTTGCTGCAAAAGCGGGAGCAACCTACATTTCTCCATTTCTTGGTCGTTTGGATGACGTTTCTACGAATGGTCTAGATCTGATTGCTCAAATTCGTACGATCTACGATAACTACACATTTGATACAGAAATCCTTGCAGCATCTGTACGCCATCCAATGCACATCATTCATTGTGCTGAAATTGGATCGGATATAATGACAGGACCATTGAGCGCGATCAAAGCACTTGCAAAGCATCCGTTAACTGATCTTGGGCTACAGCAATTTCTAGCTGATCACGCTAAAGGAAATAAGTAACAAGAAGAATCTTACATACATCCTCTGTAATTGGGTATTTGTTTTATAAATCCAGATGGTAATTATCAGAGTCTGATTTACACGAAAAAAAGTTTACTTTTTAACTAAGTCACATTATTTCCAATTCATTATTTATTTCCTTTTCACAATTGTTGATAAACTATACTCACAACTTTTTGAGAAAGTATTAGTTTTTATTTCTGAGATGTGCTTGCCGTTTACCTATATTTGTTTTCTATGGAAAATCAACCGGAAAACAGCAGAAAACCAGCTTCAAGATTGCGTAATCCTTCAGTTTTGCTGAATGATCTTGGAAAGATTCCGCCACAATCTGTTGATCTTGAACAAGCCGTTTTGGGTGCAATGATGCTCGAGAAGAATGCGGTCACCGACACGATCGACATTCTCAAACCGGAGAGTTTCTATGACCCTAAACACCAGTTCATCTATGGTGCAATCCGCGAATTATTCGGTAGCTCTTCTCCTATTGACCTTCTGACTGTAACGAACCGTTTGATGCAAAAAGGAGAGCTCGAAGCAGCTGGTGGCGCAGTATACATATCCCAGTTGACCAGTCGTGTAGCATCTACAGCGCATATTGAATACCATGCCCGTGTAATCGCAGAAAAACATATCAAACGGGAACTGATCCGAATGAGCAGTGAGGTCATCCGCGATGCTTATGACGATACGAACGATGTTTTTGACGTATTAAATAAAGCCGAAGGCGAGTTATTCCAGATTGCTGAAAACAACATGGGAAAACATGTGGACGTGATGCAAAATGTGGTACATCAGGCCATTCAGGAAATTGAAAAAGCTTCACAGAATGCAGACGGGATTAGTGGTATCGCTTCAGGATTTCATGATTTGGACAAACTAACTTCGGGGTGGCAGCGAAGCGATATGATCGTCATAGCCGCTCGTCCGGCAATGGGAAAAACGGCATTTGTACTTTCCATGGCACGCAATACGGCTGTAGATCATGGACACGGTGTAGCGATCTTTTCACTGGAGATGTCATCTGTACAGTTAGTGAAACGTTTAATAGCAAGTGAAGCCCGACTAAGTGCCGAAAAACTGCGTAAAGGTGATCTGCGTGAGCATGAGTTCCAGCAATTACATTCTCGCATAACCAAACTAGCTACCGCCCCTATCTTTATTGACGACACTCCTGGAATAAGTGTATTCGACTTGCGTGCGAAATGTCGACGTTTGAAAATGCAGCACAACATTGATCTAGTTATTATTGACTACTTGCAACTTATGACCGCTGGTGGTTCCAAAGGAAGTGGAAATCGCGAACAGGAAATCTCTACTATTTCACGTTCAATCAAGGAGATCGCAAAAGAACTCAACGTTCCGATTATTGCACTATCTCAGTTGAGTCGCTCGGTGGAACAGCGAGGAGGTGATAAACGTCCTGTATTATCAGATCTGCGTGAATCTGGTGCCATCGAACAGGATGCAGATATAGTATCATTTATATACCGACCAGAGTACTATGGATTCCTTCAGGACGATGATGGGAACTCAAATCAGGGTGTTGGTGAGATCATTGTGGCAAAACACCGAAACGGCGCATTAGACAAAGTGCGTTTACGTTTCATTGGCGAATACGCAAGATTTGATAATATCGAAAATTACTATAATGACCAAGCTCCTTCCCAACATCCGGAAACACATAATCTATCAGCTAATGTAGGATTCGACGGCCAATCAGTAGGAAACATGATTCTTCGCAGTAAAATGAATGAATCCAGTGATGAGGGCGAATCTGACGTTGATTTTGGTTATAATGGCGATACAACTCCGTTCTAGACACTAAATTTGGTCAGATCTTTGTGCAGATTGGACACATGATGAAAAATTTAACCTGTATTTTTATCCTCCTTATCAGCTTTCAGCTAAAAGCTACGCAGATCTTAGTCCCAATGGACGAATCTCAATCGGATCATTTGAAAGCTTATGGTGTAGCTTATTGGTCACTGGAAAATACGGTTACGATCGAGTGGCTATTGAACTATCGTGGTGGTTCATTTCTCTTTCCTCATTTACGAGCGCTGGAAGAAGAGCTTATTCTTCGGAACGTAAAATACGAGATCCTAACAGACGGGCAGGTCAACTCCATTCGAAATCAGATTTCGAATCCGGAAGTCAACATGGAGATCGTTCAATTAGAAAAAGCACCAAAAATCGCGGTTTACACTCCAGATGGCAAACAACCCTGGGACGACGCTGTAACGTTGGTCATGGAATATGCAGAGATACCTTATGACAAGGTGTATGACTCTGCGATCGTGATGGGAGTTCTACCGAAATACGAATGGTTACACCTACACCATGAAGATTTCACTGGTCAATACGGTAAGTTCTATTCTGCTTACCGAAATTACGAATGGTACCAACAACAAGTCGCAGATGCAGAAGCCGATGCACAAATGCTCGGTTTTTCAAAAGTTTCTGAGCTCAAACGTGCTGTTGCTCTAAGCATTAAAAATTTTGTCATTGGTGGTGGATTTCTTTTCACAATGTGCAGTGGAACGGATAGTTTTGATATCGCCCTCGCTGCTCAGAATACAGATATATGCGAGGAAATGTTCGATGGAGATCCTTCCGACCCGAATTGCCAGCAGAAGCTAGATTTTAATTCTACGTTTGCGTTTACCAACTTCAAGTTGGAACGAAATCCAATGGTATACGAGTACTCCAACATCGATGGCACAGATATTCATCGCTTGAATCGCGTTACCGAAGCCACGGATAAATTCACTTTATTCGACTTCTCCGCAAAATGGGATTTTGTGCCTACGATGTTGACACAATGCCATACGACTGTAATCAATGGATTCATGGGGCAAACTACTGACTTTCTCAAAGACCTTATCAAACCGAATGTATTAGTGATGGGAGAAAATAAATCTCTTGGTACTGCTCGTTACATTCATGGAGAGTTAGGACAAGGGACATGGACATTCTATGGAGGTCACGATCCGGAAGACTATGAGCATAAGGTAGGTGATCCACAGACAGATCTGACCCTTCATCCAAATTCTCCAGGATATAGACTGATTCTGAATAACATTCTATTCCCTGCAGCTAAAAAGAAAAAGCGAAAGACATAAAACCACGTCAGAATTCATGAAAACCACGCTACTCTCCTTCGTTACTATTACCACGTTTCTGTTTTCTTGTAAATCATCTATAATCGAAACAAATGATGGGCCCCAGATTGTAGGAAACGACGTTGATGCCAACGGATGCAAGGCCTCTGCGGGTTATGTCTATTCTGTGATAAGGGCCAAGTGCATACGCGCTTTTGAGGAAGGCATTGAATTTCATAACAAGGACTTTTCACGAAGTGCTTATATGGTACTATCAGATAACAAACAAGAGGCGGAAGTTTTCCTCCCCTTGGAAACTACTATTAATGAGTGTTTATTACAACGCTTGGGAGAAAAGAAACTCTACGTTAATAAACATGGTACAATGGAAATCACTCGATACGAAAGTGAATTCGTACTCTCCTACAAAAAAGAAGAATTTGTTGTAAGACGAACAGAGGATATAGATAGTCTATTACTGTTAAACTAAAACAGCACCTCTTACTGACTAATCAAATTTGAAACTAACACAAACTCTACTTAGGGAATAAAAAAACGTCCTTGTGAAGGACGTTTTGAGAATTTAGGCCGATTTACTAGGCATCGATCTTGGCATATTTTGCATTGCGCTCGATGAACTCTCTGCGTGGTGGAACATCATCCCCCATCAACATGGAGAAGATCTGATCACATTCCGCGGCATTTTCAATAGTTACCTGACGAAGCGTTCGACTTTCCGGATTCATCGTTGTTTCCCAAAGCTGCTCAGCGTTCATTTCTCCCAAACCTTTATAGCGCTGCACGTTTACTGATGATTCACTTCCACCACCTTTCATATCCTGTATCAAACGATCACGCTGATCCTCATTCCAAGCATATTCTGATTTAGTACCTTTCTTCACCTGATAAAGAGGTGGAGTAGCGATGTAAACATATCCATTCTCTATCAACTCCTTCATATACCGGAACAAGAAAGTCAAGATCAATGTTTCAATGTGCGAACCATCCACGTCGGCATCACACATAATTATGATCTTATGATAGCGCAGTTTTTCCAAATTCAGCGCTTTTGAATCCTCCTCGGTTCCTATACGCACACCAAGAGCAGTATAGATATTTTTAATTTCTTCGTTCTCAAAGATCTTATGTTGCATGGCCTTCTCTACGTTGAGTATCTTACCACGCAATGGCATAATGGCCTGAAAATGACGATCACGACCTTGTTTAGCCGTACCACCCGCTGAGTCACCCTCAACGAAGTAAATCTCACAAGCTGCCGGATCTTTTTCAGAACAATCAGCCAGTTTACCTGGCAAACCTGACCCAGATAGAACGTTCTTCCGTTGAACCATTTCTCGGGCTTTACGAGCAGCATGTCTTGCGCGTGCAGCAAGAATCACTTTTTCAACAATTATTCGAGCCTCGTTGGGATGTTCTTCTAGATACGCTGAAAGCATTTCCGAAACTGCCTGACTTACTGGGGCAGTCACCTCGCGGTTTCCTAATTTTGTCTTAGTTTGACCTTCGAACTGTGGTTCAGCAACCTTCACAGAAACCACTGCAGTCAATCCTTCGCGGAAATCATCCCCATCGATTTCGATCTTCTCCTTTGCCAACATTCCTGAATCAGTTGCATACTTTTTCAATGTATTGGTCAATCCGCGACGAAATCCTGATAAGTGAGTCCCCCCTTCATGGGTATTGATATTATTTACATAGGCTTGAATGTTTTCTGTATATGAGGTATTGTAAGTCAAAGAAACTTCAACCGGAATACCTTCACGTTCGCCTTCGAAATAGATAACATCTGAAATCAACGCTTCACGGTTTCTATCAAGATACTGTGCAAATTCCTTCAACCCACCTTCAGAGAAGAACACCACAGAAAGCGGCTTCCCATTTTCATTCGTGTTGCGATTGTCTATTAAGGTAATAGTGATTCCTTTGTTCAGGAAAGCCAACTCTCGCATTCTCGCCGCAAGGGTATCAAAGTTGTAAACGGTATCTTCAAAAATACTGCCATCCGGTTTGAATGTCTGAATCGTTCCTGTCTCCTTGGAAACTCCTATTTCCCTTACCGCATACAAAGGCTTTCCGATAGAATATTCTTGTTCGAATACCTTTCCTTCTCGGTGCACCTCCGTGCGCATGTGAATGGATAAAGCGTTCACGCAAGAAACACCCACACCATGTAAACCACCAGATACTTTATAGGTGTCTTTGTCAAATTTTCCGCCAGCGTGAAGAACCGTCATTACAACTTCCAAAGCCGATTTCTTCTCTTTCGTATGCATAGCCGTAGGGATACCACGACCATTATCTTTTACTGTGATTGAATTGTCTTCATTGATCCAGACACCAATCGTGTCACAATGACCTGCTAGAGCCTCGTCAATGGAGTTGTCTACAACCTCATAAACTAAGTGGTGTAAACCTTTAACGCCTACATCACCAATGTACATGGCAGGACGTTTACGAACTGCCTCCAGTCCTTCGAGTACCTGAATATTATCTGCTGAATAATTGTCTTTTGCTAATTCTTCGCTCATAATCGTTTTTTCCTAAAATGGGATTAAAATCACAACGAACAAATTTAGCGAAACTGAAAGGTATAAGCGATAACGGCCAGGGTCAAGGGACCCTAACTTATCAACAATATATTAACGCAATAAGACTATTTTGTTATCCACTTGATCACTTCCGGATCGTTGGGCAAAGTTCGAGGACCAATAACCTTCTCAAGTTTCCCTTCTTCATTGAGAAGGTACTTCTGAAAATTCCACTTCACTTCACTGTCCTCCAAACCATTATTCGATTTTTGAGTGAGGAATTTATAAACCTCATGCATATCATCTCCTTTGACGGAAATCTTACTCATCATCGGAAAAGAAACACCGTAATTCTTTTGACAGAATTCCGCTATTTCCTCATTTGTTCCGGGTTCCTGTGACATGAAATTGTTTGCAGGAAAACCAACGATTACAAAGTTACTGTCTTTGTATTGGTCATATAATTCTTCAAGTTGCTCGTATTGAGGTGTAAGACCACATTTGGAGGCCGTATTCACCACCATGATCTTTTTACCTTTGAAAGAGGCAAATGAAAAATCTTTTCCATTGATATCCTGAACTATGAATGAATGAATTGATTGTGCTGTACAAGACATGGCAAAGTGTAGAATCGAGAGAGTTAATAGCGTTTTCACAATGAAAGTTTTAGATTATGACAAAAATAATCAGCAATTGTTCAACCCGAAGGTGTTTTTTGGGAACATTTTTTGCGGTTTTGCGAATAAGTATACGTCATGAATAAATTCTACCTTCTCTGTCTCTTATTTTTAATCTCCCTGAGCGTATTAGCACAGACCGATTTCAATGGAGTGTGGCAAGGTATTATGATCAAAGACGGATATAAAAACGAGCAGGCCAGCATACTCTTTGCAGATTTCAAATTAGCGAAAGGAGTGGTTGAAGGAAAAACTCGAGATGAAATATTCAACACCGATCAATATGCCGTTAAAAAGATTAGAGGAACGTGCAAGAACAATGAGATCAAATTCAACCAGTTTGTGATCGAAAAAAAGAAGAATTCCTCAAAAACGAACTGGTGCAATATCGATGCTGATCTGTTTTACAATGACAGCACCGGTTATCTTGAAGGACGTTACACAAGCACGGATTGTAAGAGAAATACCGGGAAAATCATTCTCTACCGTTCAAAAGCTTCGTTTTCAGCAACAGACACATCTTCCCTTTCACACAGTTGGTTCAAACCGTTTATCAATGATCTGAAAAAGGGGTACAATGCACCAATGATTCGGGATGAGGAACGTAAGAATTTTCAATTTGAGCCCATTTACTTTGATCATGACAAGTCGGAAATTAAACCCGAATACAACGATTTCCTTATTAAAATGACTCGAGTAGTTGACGGACACACCGATTTGAGAATTAAAGTAACCGGTCACACGGATGCTGACGGCTCCGACGCTTACAATATCGAATTATCTAAACGCCGTGCCCAAGCTTTAATAGATTTCTTCGTTGCTCATGGATTAAACAAAGATCGCATTCAGATAGATTTTAAAGGAGAGAGAGCGCCCGTAGATAATAATGTAACACCAGAAGGAAAACAACACAACAGAAGAGTTGATTTCGCTTTTATTTAGCGCTGGTTGATTTCTTAGCCGTAAACTCAATAATTATCCCAAGCGAAGGCTGCACGATCCCTGAGGTATTCTCGATTAACGTGGTTTTATATCTGGTTGGATCATTCGGGTCTGTAACAGGATTTCCGTTAGCATCTTTTTCAACCAGCAGCAAAGGTGCTACTTTCGTTTTATGACCATACAGGTTTTGGATATCCAAATAGAAATTCATTGAGAACTTGTTGAGATATATTTTTTTATCGACACGGACATTTAGCTGATGATTCGCACCTTCACGCTGTGTGTTCAATTGATTGTAATTAAGTAAACCCTGTCCGGTAACATCCCATACCGGTTTCAAGCTGGATGTTGCTATATCGAAAGGTGTGTACGGAGAACCTCCGTTGTACAACCAACGCATTCCGATCTCCCAACCCTTTTTGAATCTTTTACCTCCTGTAATGGAAACAATATTCCTACTATCCCAGGCACTTGGCACATAAACACCATTCTTATCAAGAAATTCCGAACGAACATAGGTATACGCCACAATACCGTAAAATCCTTTCCACAATTTTTGCTGATAAAGAAATTCAGCTCCAAATGATCTCCCTTCCGAGTTAGAAGTTACAGCCTCATTACCCACTACTCCAAAATCAGAACCCAGATTCGCTAATGATATCGAATCTTTTATCGAGAAAGGATAATTATTATATTTCTTATAAAACCCTTCGATTGAGAACTTCGAATTCAATTCCGTGATGTAAGCTGCACCTAAAACAAAGTGGTCTGCACTTATATATTTTAGATCATTGTTCTTGTTAACTAACTCTCCAGCACTATTTCTGAAACCCAAGATGGTATACGCTGGAAGCTGATGAAAACGCGCCATATTACCATTTAAAGTTAAACGATTATTCAACTTATACGTGATGGAGAACATAGGAGACAATTGCTCACGTGGATCACTCATAGATCTGGAATAGTTGTTAAAATCACTCCTCAGACCTATACTGAAATTCAAACGCTCGTCCGCGGAACCATTTGACAATTGTGCAAACATGGAGCCTTTACTCAGAAAAAGGTCAGAATTATAATCAATCGTGACAGGAATACCCAGATAAGATGTTCTGTTAAACGTACTATTGTTATAGCGGGCATACTCATATCCAAAACCGGTATTAAACTTCCAACCCTGCCAATTTACGGTATGTTCAAATCGCAATTTATTTTCAGCTTCAAAAGAATTGTAGTCAAGAATCTTGTTCTCGTCCGTCTCAACATTTCCGGCATATCTCGTTGCTATATTTTTCAGCATATTACGGCTGACAACAATATTTTGGTAACTATTCTTAGAATAATGTAACCAATTTACTCCAACCGTGTAATTCCATTGGTCTTGTGTAGGAATATTGTTGAGTATATAATCATTGAATTGACGTGTTGTTGAATCCGTCACTTTATCATTCACCTTGGTATTGAGTCGGAAATCATCTAATGCTCCCAGACCTATTAAAGTTATTCTGTTTTTCTGATTGACTTTAAGATTTACTTTGTATTGAAAATCGTTGTAGGTTGGAAGAAATGGAAGTTGCAGTGCAGCAAAGAGAAATTGCAAATAAGATCTCCTGGCTGAAAAAATAAAATCGGCTTTCTTACCTAATGGACCATCAAAAGTTAGCGCCGCGTCACTGGATCCAAATGCAAAATTAGTTATCAAACCATCGGAGTTCCCGTCCTTTTGTTTGAATGCTATTACAGAACTCAATCCATTGGCTCGATTCGAAGGGAAAGCACCCGAATAAAAATCAACCTCTCTGATAAAATTGACATTCAATAACCCAACCGGCCCTCCACTACTTCCCTGCGTTGCAAAGTGATTGATATTCGGCACCTCTATACCATCCAAATAAAATTTATTTTCACCAGGTGCACCACCGCGTATGATAATGTCATTTCTAAAAGTGGCTCGAGAAGCAACACCTGGCAAAGCCTGTAAAACTCTACTAACATCTCTTCCGGCACCAGGCTGACGTTCTATTTCTGTAGAATTCAAAGTTCTAAGGGAAACCGGTGACTCAGTCCTTGGAGTAAATGGTGTAGCCTTTACAACTATCTCTTTTTGTTCTTTAGCCAACGGCTCCAAAGGAAAATCAAGATCAACAACACGAGAGATGGTTACGGTAATATCATTGATCAACAATTCCTGGTATCCAGCATTGGACACACGAAACGAATAAACACCGGGAGCAAGTCCTTCAATTACATAAATCCCATTAACGTCTGTTACAGCACCAGCTTGCTGTCCAACTACTAACACTTTAACGAAAGGGAGAGCTTCATTATTTA
>JBIITO010000157.1:0-3877 GCA_044340465.1 Crocinitomicaceae bacterium
GTTGACAAGAATAGTTATATGGGCGGCAGTATTTATTGGTGTGGTTTTCATCATATCAGTGAGTTGCTTTTTTTGAGAAAACACCTCGAAAAAGACATGGTTTTTGTCGATGTCGGAGCTAATCAGGGAGAATTTTCGCTTTTTGCTGCTTCACGGCTAGTCCGAGGCAAAGTATATGCCTTCGAGCCGACTTCGTTTCAATTAGGTTTGCTCAAAAAGAATAGTGAATTGAATAATTTTCATAATTTGAAAATATTGGATTATGGATTGTACAATGAAGAAGCAGAAATGAATGTATATACATCATTGGATGTTTCGTTGCATTCAGGAACTCATGAAGGACTTTCAACGCTTTATAGAACAGAATCTAGATCACATGTTGAAGAAACGATAAAACTAAAAGTCTTCGATAAAGAAATTCTTAAAGAGTTGGATAGACTCGATGTAGTAAAGATTGATGTAGAAGGAGCTGAATTGTCTGTGCTTAAAGGAATGGAACAAGCGCTTCTCAAATTCAAGCCGCTGTTAATTATTGAAATGAATGAGGAAACGTTTAATGTAGCCGGGTATAAAATAGCTGATATATTGAATTTTTTATTTGATAAGGGATACAAGTCATTTGGTTTATTTCGTGGAAAATTGTATCCAATCCGTCAATTTGACAAATTTAGTAATGTGGTTTTCATTCATAACGAATCAACTTTATCACAAGGATTGAAATGAATGGTGAAAAGAAAATTATATTTCTTGCTAATTGGTATCCTGAAAAAAAAGCCCCTCACAAAGGAATTTTTATTCGTAATCACGCACTATTAATTAATTCTATTTCAGAACTTATTGTAGTTGATTTTCAGTTTTTCAAATCTCGAAAAATATTTTCTATTCATAGATCAAGAGAGAGAGACGTTGATAATATGGACGTTATTCATGTTCACATATATTCCTTCGCCTATAAGTTAATTTACTATTTGTTTTTTCTACAGAAGAGAGTTCTTAAAAACTCATTCAGGAAGTATAATATTGATCTGTCAACTTTTGATTTTGTAATCTCTAATGTGTTGCTTCCATGCGGTATTATTGGGGATTGGATGAGTAGAAGATACGCTCTCAAACAAATTCATATTGAGCATTGGTCGGTAGCTAAAGCTTTTTTGTCTAAAAGTATTTTTAAGAGAAAAGGAAAAAGGGTCATTGAAGAATCATTCAAGGTGGTTGTTGTATCCGATTTTTTGAAAGAGCAAATAGCTGGCTTCCGCAGCAAGAAAAAAATAGAGGTGATACCCAATTTTATATCATCCCATTTTCAATATATCGAAAAAAAACGCGATTCTCATGTTTTCAGATTTATTGCTGTTGCAAACTGGCAAAAGCCTAAGAATCCATTTTTGTTTATTGATGCAATGCAACAAATAAAAAAGGAGCGACCAGAGCTTGAGTTTGAATTAATTCTTGTTGGTGAAGGACCTCAACTTGAATTAATAAGAAGCATGAAACTTGATTTTCCAATACACTACGCTGGCGTTGTTCCCAATTCGAGGATGGTAGATCTATATAATTTATACGATGCGTTTTTGCATGGATCAGATTATGAAACATTTTCAATTGTTTCTATTGAAGCTTTGATGTGTGGTTTACCCGTAGTTGCAAGCAAGGTTGGAATTCTCCCCTCCGTGATTAATGAAACCAATGGAGTTCTATGTGATGATACTATTGAAAGCTGGAAATCAGGTGTTTATTTTGTATTGCAAAACAATTTTTTTAATCGTAAAAAAATAGCAGAAGCTACTGCAAGAAGATTTAGTGAACAACATTTAAAAAATCAATTTTTAAGCTTGTTGTACAAGTAGAATTATATTGATTTCAAAATATACTGTTTCGATAAAGAAATGAAGTGAATTAGTTAGGTTTTGTTCAGAATCATCTCCTATCTAAATGTTTTATTTCTCCACAAACGCTTCGAAGTTGAGGACAACGATCTTGGGTTCTGTATTAGCTGTTACAGTAACTGTTTTCTTTTGTTCACCTAATTGTCCTGGTTTTGGATGGAAAATCACCTCAATAATGTCCGACTTTCCTGGAGCAATTGGTTTTTCAGGTTTCTTGGCGGTAGTACAACCGCAACTGACATCTACTTTTTCTATGATAAGCGGATTCTTTCCGGAGTTTGTTACTTTGTATGAAACTTTATTCTCTGTATCTTCCTTGAGTTTTCCGAAATTGTAATTCAGCTTATCAAAGGACATTGTCGTTAAGGATTTCAGGAGTTCTTGTTCTTCTTTTTCAATCTCCTTCAAAGATTCTTTCAAATCAGCCTCCGAAGTTCCGTTTGCAGCAATAGCCGATTCAATTTCTCCTGCTGACTGCTTATCACTGTTTCCACACGAATTTAGTATCGTAATGACACCAAAACAAAATAAAATTCGATTCATATTGCGCGCTTTACAACAAAGTTAAAAACAGAATTCTATTTTTTTCGATCCAGTTTCACTTTTTCATACTCCCCATTAGACAAGGCTTTAACTGCGCGTTGAAGTATTTCGTTGGATTCATTGTAAACTTGATAAAACTCATTATAACCCCAAAGATCCTGGGCTAACACAGCCTTCATTCTCAGTTTTAATAACGACTCACTTATCTTATACTGTTCCTCATTGAACTTTAAATCCTTGTCCTCTTTGGCGACAAAAGCAAAGAATTCATCCATGTATTTCTGATCTATAGAGAATTTCTTACGAAAATCTTCAAATGTTGGATAGGCGGAGAATATAGCCTCTCTGTTCTTGTCTACATATTCAAGGGAAAAAGACGTAATGTGTCCGCCTTGAACAAGATCTCCAAAATAATCAGTATTTGCAGAAGTGTCAATAGGAACAAAGATATCAGGCATAATTCCACCTCCTCCATAGACGATACGTTTGGTGATCTTGGTTTCAAATTTTAATGAGTCAGGTAGTTTAATCGAGTCAGCATGACTGAATTCACCGTGTTTATAGCGTTCGATAAGATCATTGTCATAGGCCTTCATATCATCATAGGGTTTCTGAATAAAACGCCCAGTAGGGGTGAAGTATCTTGCTATTGTAAGTCGGATCTGAGAACCATCTGTCAGATCGATAGGTCTTTGCACCAAGCCTTTTCCAAAGGTCCTTCTTCCAATTACCATACCTCTGTCCCAGTCTTGAATTGCGCCGGATAGGATCTCACTCGCGGATGCGGAGTACTCATCTGTAAGTAAAATCAAAGAACCATCTTCCCACAAACCCTTTTTTCCGCCATTGAGGTTACTTCTAGGTTGAGAACGCCCTTCTGAATATACGATCAATTTATCACCGCTCAGGAATTCGTCAGCCACCTTCTGAGCAGCATCCAGCAATCCGCCACCATTGCCTTGAATGTCGAAGATCAGGTGCTTCATGCCTTTTGACTTTAGAAAGGTGATTCCTTTTTGAACTTCTTCCACTGTGCTGCGGGAGAAACTATTCAACTTAAGGTAGCCGATTTCGGGCGTTAACATGTAATAGGCGTCAACAGAATTGATGGGAATGTGGTCACGAGTAATTACAAAATCAAGTGGCTTTTTGGCTTTTTTTCGGAGGATCTCGATCTTTACTTTCGTACCTAGTTCTCCCATTAATTTCTCGCGCACTTGATTGTTCTTCAATCCTACACCCGCAACATTTTCATTTTCAATTCGAACGATTTTATCACCAGGTAAAATGCCTAATTTTTCTGAAGGTCCACCAGGAATTGTGGCCACGACCATAAGTGTATCTTTTAAGATCTGAAATCGAACACCTATGCCGACAAAACTTCCATTGATGGATGAGTTCGCTTCATCCACTTCTTCTTTTGAGATAAAGGTAGAGTGAGGATCCAA
>JBIITO010000129.1:0-5597 GCA_044340465.1 Crocinitomicaceae bacterium
AGTAGATATGTGTAGCTCTACCCGCACCGACGTATTTGGCAACATCTGTACGTCCTCTATCGTTTGACTCAGAGCCGTCAACCTTAGCATCATAGAGCCTTTCGATCATGTTCTTCGACACTATGAACGCTCGTGTTCCTTCGGGCTCGTTGGGATCATATGACCTTTTAAACCGTACATAAATAGCGTTCCCTTTAGGATCAACACTGTCAAGTTTCAATTCACTGTTAATAGAGGTGAATAATTTTTCCCCTGCGTGTGCTCGGAGTTGGTTTACATAACCACTCCAAAGTTCTCCGAACTCGACTGTGCTCCTTGTACTTTTTTTCGCAAGGTCCACCACACGCTTGAATATTCCGTCTTTTATAATGTAATCGATCTCGGAACGACTTATCTCACCTTCACTTTCCTGATCAACTTCAATATCATCAGAAATGTTCGGTTTGATGCCTTCAATGAAATCCTCGTAGGCAAGTGATTGGTGAAAGGTGGTAAAAACGATTTGACCATTCGGGTTCTTCTTTTCATCGAAAAGCAGTGATCTGAAATGATCAGCAAGTTCTTGCCTTGTTCTTTCTTGACCCAAGAATCCAGGGTCGACTATTTCAATAGCCTTCCTAACGGTAGAATATGTCTTCCCTGTTCCAGGAGGACCATAAAGTATTTGATTCAAAGGGTATTTGGCACTCATATTTCTTTTATTAATAACAGGTGGAACGATGCTGATATGTTCTTCAGGAATCGTTTTAATTGGTGATAAGTTATCTTGTCTTGGTGCATCGCTCTTGTAGAATTCAAATTCAGATACCGAAACAGGACCGATCTTTTCGATAGATTCAGCTACAAAAACTATTCTTGCCGATTTCTTATCGTCATGATAGTCGCTGAAGTTGGGTTCAAAATGTTTTATGAGATCCTTTGGCGTATTCAAGCGATCCAGCTCAGTCTGGTCGATAGCAAAGTCTATAATGTTCGCTCTATAAACCGCGTTACCGCGTACGCTGTAATAAAGTGGGAATGAACCACCGTCCTCTATCTTTTCTCTGAGGAACTTTAATACTTTCGCACCACCAGTTGGTCTTTTGCTGTTCCATAGGATCAGTCCTTTCCATTTTTGTTCAAGACCTAACTCGTGTTCCTGCCAACCAGTGCTATCAGAAGCCATTAGTCCAATTACATCATCCTCCCATTGATCCTTTATAGCATAAATGATCCCTGATAATAAAGCAGTGTAATTATCCGGATTGATCACCTTAAGATCGAACTTCTCAAAATATTCCTTTAACACCTGTATGAATTGATCCGGTAAGTATGGTCTTTTGAACAGGTTCTCAGCTATCATCTCCCGATGATTTCGACTGAGGATCGTGCAATTTTCTTGAGGATACAACAAGTAATTGAATGCATGGACAATGGATGGACCACTGATGACCTCATGTTCGAACTTGAACTTTATAAGACCTGCGACCCAATTTCCCATACGGACACTTGCCTCCGCAAGGATCCTCTTGTCCTCATACTTATTATATAAGTTCTTATCCTTAGCGCGATTGTCGCAATATGAAACTATCTCTAAAAGCAGATGTTTGATGTTCTCGATCTTCGGATCGACCTCTGAAACCTGTATGAACTTATGATAGTCTGTTGATAGTTGTATCAACGTTTCTTTCAGTTCATCATTAATTGTCATTGAAAGCCATTTTTTCAATGCATCTTGACCCTTCTGAAAGTAGAACTCTTCAGAGGAGCTTATCCTTTGAAGTGTAGTCGATCCAATTATATTACTAATTTCCACCTGTGTCATTCATTGCTCCATTTATTCCCACTCATCCAGATCGAACTCTCCATCCGTATCCGGATACATATCATTCAAGGTTGCATCAATAATGCTATCCGGATTTTCATATTCTCTACACAAACGATCAAATTCTTTTTGAAGTAAAGCGTTCGGATTCATTTCCAATTCTTCCTGGATCGCATAGTACTCTTCCTGCATTTCATCCGACATTTCGAAATCGGGATCTTCTTCCAGCCTTTGCTTGTAGGCTTCAAGGCGTTTTTTCAGTTCTTCCATGGTAGTAGTGTTATTTTGTTTCTAATTCTTCTAATTTAACCTCGACCCCCTCCACATCTATAATCCCACTCATCAAGCGCGGTAACAAAATATCTCGGGCTTCTTTGAGGAGTTGGTTTTGCTCTAGTAATGTTTGTTGTGAATCTTTAAGCTTAATAACTAAATCTCTAAATTTTTTTTGAACAGATTTTTCTGGACAAATCATTTCAATTTGCTTTAGTATTGGGGCATTAGCATTTGGTTGCGCCGCTCCACCAGCCATGTTTTGTACAATTTTCACAAAGGATGGAGACTCAACGAACACCCCCATTACTAAATCATCAATATCAGTTTTAAGTTTTAAACGGATTAAGTAGGATGCGAAAACAGCATCAGGACAATTTTTATTTATCCTCTTCCCATAACCGACTGTTGCACCGGTCCTTGCAATAACTATATCCCCTTCTTTTAATAAATATTTCTCTTTGTTTTTCTGATCGATAGGGCAATAAGGAACATTTTCCCAATTAATATTTTCAGAAACAATATCCGTTATTCTTAAAAACTTTGGACCTACCACTTCATCTGAAGCCGATGCGGTGTAACCATATTGCATTGTCTCTGTAAGGTCTCCAAGCGTTTTCTTCTTCCACCCCTCCGGCAGTCCAGTCTCTATATTAATCGGTGTGGATTCATTCCCGGGGAATTTCATGCGCACGAACCACTCCTCATAGGTCAATTGGGCTTTTTCTTCCAGCAATTTAATGCGCTTGAGGTTGTTTTCAATGAGATCATCGTAAGCGGAAAGGATGGCTGCTATTTTTCGTTGGGTGGGAAGATCCAAGTAAGGAATTTTTAATAAGGCTAATTCAGAACCTCTAATACCTGCTTGCACCCCTTGTTGTCTAATGGATGATAAATAACCTTTACCAATATTAGATTGAAAAAAATAATAGTAGAACAGAGGATGAGCTAACTTCTCATTCAACCTTACCCGAATAATATGAGATTCAAAACAAGTTGTCTCCTTTCCAACTTGCAATACTATAGAGCATTTGCCTGCACCTTCAGCAACTATAGATTGACGAGCAAACAATAGGTCATTTGGTTTTACTTCAAAATTCTCTTTTTCTTTTGCATTTAGTTGCACTAATTCCATTTCAATGTCATAAATACGGTCATTTGCGAACAACTCGCCCATATTTATCATCTTGAATCCAGCTCCTCTTGAACTGCTAGGTCGGTTGATACCATTACGTGATGGTATTGAATAAAGGTTACCAAATGTTTCCTTTCTCATAACTTCACGCTTTGGATCTGCTCCATCAACACATTCGCCTCCTCATTCAGCGTTTCCAACTCCGTATAAATTTCCTGCATACGGCCTTTGTAGTCAAAGTCCATGTCGATCTCAATACTCACACCGACATAGCGTCCCGGTGTTAAGCTGTAGTCTTGTTCTTTTACCTCTTCGAGGTCTACGATCTTACACAATCCTTCAACATCTAGGTATTTCCCATCCGGAAAACGTTCGTTGAACCATGCGTTGTCTTTGCTTACTTCTGGTTTCTCACCTCGGTACATCGCCATGATCGCGGTTAATCCTTCCAATTGCTCCGGACTGAAATCATTGATGGTGGTCGTTACCTTGCGGTACACATTTCGCGCATCGATCATCAGGATCTTGTTCTTGTTCTCGGGTTTCTTCCCTTTGTCATAGAACCACAAGTGACACGGTAAAGAGCGCGTGTAGAAGAAGTTGTTCCCCACGGAAACAATGCAGTCAACGGCTCCCGTTTCGATCAATTGTTTGCGTATAAGTTGTTCAGCATTTCCTGCATCTGTAGCCGAGGATGCCATCACAAATCCGGCACGTCCTTTATCGTTCAGGTAAGAATAGAAATACTGCATCCACAGGTAGTTCCCGTTGCTCACGGTTCCTTTTCCGGTCAGAGGAGCACCAAATGGCAAACGCTTGTCCTCAGCCAGGAATTTGTTCTTTGCATCCACCTTGTCTACGTTGAACGGCGGATTGGCCATCACGAAGTCACATTTCCCCACCAGGTCATGCGGATCGGTATAAAAACTGTTGCTCTCGATGATCTTCCCTTCAATACCATGGATCGCTAAGTTCATCTTCGCCAATTTGGCGTTGTTGCTTTTCAGTTCGGTTCCATAAACCGTGATCGACTCGTTCACGTTCTTATGCTCATGGCCCTTAATGAAATGCGCGGTTTGAACAAACATACCTCCTGAGCCACAAGCCGGATCATGCACGATACCGTGGTTCGGTTGAATGAAATTGACGATCAGATCGACCAACGAAGGTGGCGTAAAGAATTCTCCCCCTTCCTGTGCACCGGCTCCCTGCATGGAGAATTTCATCAAGAAGAACTCGTAGATGCGTCCAAAGACATCTCCTCGTGCATTCTTAACGGCATCCTTGTTGAACACACGAACCAGATCGCGCAAGAGTTTGTCGTCAAATTCCTGATAGTTCTTTGGAAGAATACCCGCCAGATCCGTATACTCGGCTTCGATCAATTTCATCGCATTGTTGATCGCTTCTGAGATATCCTCGCTTTCGGGAAGAGCCGCTAAGTGATCATATTTCGCTTTCTCAGGAAGCATGATGGCTCCGGCTGCAGCGTAATCGTCTTTTGTGGCTTCGCGTTTCTGTCCCGTGCGCGGGTTGATCGGCAAATTCTTTTCGATCTCGATCTTCGCATCCTCATAACGGTTCTGTGCAAAACGCAAGAGTACCAATCCCAACAGTGGGTCTTTGTATTCAGCTGCGGTCAGTTTGGAGTTTCCACGGAGGTCATCGGCAGCGTCCCAGAGTTCTTTTTCAAGGTTTTTTATTGCTTCTTGTGTCATAGCTTATTTTTCTTTCGTCGGCACGATCAATTCACGCACATCCACGTCCAGGATCCTGGCGATTTCGGTGAGCACTTCCAGGCGCGGTTGTTGTCGGTTCTGCACATAGCTGTTCACCATGTTGTAGCTCTTGCCCAACTGCTCTGATAGCCACGTCTGGGTGACATGCTTTTCCTCTAAAACTTCTTTGATCCTGTTCATGAACTTCAGTGAATGGTTAAATATAAGTTTTATCTCGAAAAGTGAGATAATGCTTTGGGGATAAATCACAAATTTCAGAATTGGAAGAAAAACTATTGAACCCCAACCTGACCAGTTCTAACCTTTCAAAATGCATAAAAAACGGTCTGAAGATCGCCGGGAAACTCAGTAAAATATGGGATTCCGGGGATTTGTTCGATAAACACAAATTACAACATTTGCTTTTTCCGGATGGATTTGCTTATGACAAGCAAAACAAGCGAGTTCTAACTTTTCGGACCAACATATTTTTTGAGTTAATCCATTCAATATCAACGGTTTTAGGAGAAATAAAAAACGGAGATCCGATCAAATTTGATCAAATCTCCGCTAGAGTGACCTCGTCAGGATTCTAACCTGAAACCTTCAGAGCCGTAATCTGATGCTCTATACAGTTGAGCTACGAAGCCGAAAATATTCCTTTAAA
>JBIITO010000039.1:0-18191 GCA_044340465.1 Crocinitomicaceae bacterium
AAAAAAGAAGCTTTTCTATTACGATGGTGGATTCAAAGTAGAATCTGTGACTGCCGTTTCCGGACAAAAAATGCGCTATGCGATCAATAAAACGATGTTGCGCATTGATCTGGACAAACCTCTTCTAGCAAAATCAAGTATTTCTTTCAAAGTTAAATGGTGGTACAATATCAACGACCGCATGGCAGTGGGAGGTAGATCTGGTTATGAATATTTCGAAAAGGACAAGAATTACTTATACACGATTGCACAGTACTTCCCGAGAATGTGTGTCTACAATGATGTGGAAGGCTGGCAGAACAAGCAATTCCTTGGTCGAGGTGAATTTGCCTTGCCTTTCGGCGATTACGAGGTTTCCATCACCGTTCCATCTGATCATATTGTAGGCGCAACGGGTGAGCTTCAAAATGGAAGCGCTGTCCTTACAGCGGAACAGAAAAAACGATTTGAGCAAGCGCGCACAGCAAACGCTCCTGTTTTGATCGTTACGCAAAGTGAGGCCGAAAAGAAAGAACAGAACAAAGAAAAATCTTATAAGACATGGACTTTCAAAGCACAGAACGTCAGAGACTTTGCATTTGCCACTTCACGTAAATTCATTTGGGACGCGCAATCGGTTGACATTAACGGTAAGAAGGTATTAGCAATGTCCTATTATCCCAAAGAAGGAAATCCACTGTGGGAAAAATATTCGACCAAACTCGTTGCGCACACCATCAAAACGTACTCTAAATACACCATTGATTACCCGTATCCTGTAGCTATTTCGGTACATTCTAAATGGATCGGTATGGAATACCCGATGATTTGCTTCAACGGCGGAAGGCCTGAAGAGGATGGAACTTATTCAGAGCGCGAAAAATATGGCATGTGGGGGGTGATCATCCATGAAGTCGGTCACAACTTCTTCCCAATGATCATCAACTCTGATGAACGTCAATGGAGCTGGATGGATGAGGGATTGAACACGTTTGTGCAATACCTTACAGAACAGGAATGGGAACGTGGTTACCCTTCCAGTCGCGGTCCGGCTTATCTCATCGCTGACTACATGCGTGGCGACAAAAAATTCATCTCGCCTATCATGACGAACTCCGAATCGATCTTTCAGTTTGGAAATAACGCTTACGGAAAACCTGCTACAGCCTTGAATATCCTGCGTGAGACAGTCATGGGGCGCGAGCTTTTCGATTATGCCTTCAAAATATATTCTGAGCGCTGGAAATTCAAACACCCTACTCCTGCAGATTTCTTCCGTACGATGGAAGATGCGTCTGCGGTGGATCTCGATTGGTTCTGGAGAGGTTGGTTCTACGGAACAGATCATGTGGATATTTCTCTCAATGAAGTAAAATGGTTCCAGCTGAACACCATGGATCCAACTATTGAAAAAGGTATTGCTGAAGGTGCAGAGCAAGCGAAAGATAGGTTTATTAGCGACACACGCAACAAAGAAAGCATTTCCAAAACGATCAACGAGGCAGATCCTGCCATTGATGATTTTTACGCCAAGCGAAACATTTACAAGGTAGATGCCCTGGATATCAAAGAATATGAAGAATTCCAGAAAAAATTGACGGAAGAAGACAAAAAGCTGCTTGCAGACAACAAACAGTTCTATGAGCTCACATTCACGAATTTAGGAGGATTAGTTATGCCGCTGATCATTGAAGTGACCTATGTTGATAACTCCACGGAGGTGATCCGGATTCCTGCTGAGATCTGGCGCCAATACGAAGATAAAGTTTCCAAAGTACTGATCTTAAACAAAGAAGCGATTTCATTCAGACTTGATCCTTTCCTGGAAACTGCTGACACGGATTTGGATAACAACAGTTGGCCTAAACGCGTTCAACCCACTCGTTACGACCTGTTCAAGCAAAAGCAAACAGGAGAGAATCCAATGCAGCGTCAAAAACGATTGGAGTCACTTCAGGGACAGTAATGGATTTGTTAATTCGGAATTCACACCACATACACTGGCTTTCTGATGATCAGATAAATGATCAAGCTTAAAATAGCCGCAAAGTAGCACCATACTGAAATAACAGCATCTGGAAAAAAGAGTACAGACAGTGAAAATGAAGTCAGAATAAAGAATCCAAAAGCGATCATGCCGCGCATACTGGATAAAAATGGCGGAATGGCTGTAGCTAAAAAATAAAGCACACCGTTATTAAAAGGTTTTACTGGCCCTCCATGCGGAATGTAGACCATGTGTTTCTGGATCGTCTCTATCTTGACAGGAAAACTACTGACCTGAAAACCAAGGTACGAACCGATTACTAAACCTACTATCATAGTACCCGCTAAAAGATAGCGTCGTGGTTTGTGCTTCTCGATCAGCCAAATGGCAAATGGAAAGAACATCGGCCAGAAGGATTGTGCTAGGATCAAGTACATATAGCCAAACGTTTGCCGAAAAGGTAACATTCCATGATAATCAAAAGACAACCACACCATTCCTTCGCAGAATTGCTGGAAACTAAACACGAATGGAATCAGAGAAAGTGGAATAAAACGAATATCTGTTGTTTTATTTACCGAAACAATACCCGTCACAGCCAGAACGGTACTTGCAGTAAAACTCGCGGTGGCAGAGAAACACATACTTTTTTCTGCAAGAGTATTGCAATTGAATGTATGCTTGGAGAACAGAAATCAATAAGAAGAATGTTATTTCTTAGGCAACTCACGGAAATGCTCAAACTTATCTTTGATAAACGTGATCAACTCCATCTCTGTTGCCGTTTTTAGGAAGTCGTCCGAAACGTTAAGGAAGAAAATGAAATCATCAAACTCTTCTTCGTTTAGCGTAATGATATCGTAGGAAACGTATACTCGCAAGAGCTCTTTGACAATTTTACGCTGGTCATCTTTGTATTGCTGCTCAGCAATCCAGCGTTTATGTTGTTCCTTACGTGAAAATGCCTGATAAAGAGCAGTAATTGGACTTTGCATGACTTCCAGACCAGTCACCATTCGTGTTTCTCTTAAAGCTAATGCTTCACGTTCTTCACGGATTTCTTCCAGTGATTTCAGTGGTTTCACTTTGATCTCCTTAATCTCTCGCGGTTTCGGTTCGATGATAAATCGTTTTTTGAATTGACAATTCGTATCAGGGACAACTACCACCATTTGTGGCACATATTCTTTGACAGAAATGATCACGGTATCTTCAGACGCCACATAAATAGAGAATGAGCCATTCGGTTGACCAAATACTCCTTGTCCTGTACGTTTATTTATCAGCATGAGATTGTAAAATGACTGCGGACGAATGGTGTCTAATACTTTTCCGGTAAACAAGACTTTATCGCATACTTGCGCACTTGTATAAAAACTCAGAAACAAACCCAGAAATACAATCAGCATTTTCACGATCGAAAGATAACAAAAATCGCCCCAACCTTTGATAAAGACTATTTACATTTGTAAATCTTACATATGTAACCTTAGCTTATAATCTTGTCTATTCTCAATCTCCGTCGTTTTCCTAACTTTGCACTCTATGAAACGTGTAGTTGTTGGTTTGTCAGGTGGAGTTGACTCCAGCGTAGCTGCATATCTGTTGAAAGAGCAAGGGTATGAAGTGATCGGGATGTTCATGCGCAACTGGCATGATGAAAGCGTCACCTTATCTGATGAATGTCCGTGGATTGACGACTCCAATGACGCGTTGCTTGTCGCTCAGCATTTAAACATCCCTTTTCAATTGATCGATCTAAGCCTTGAATACAAAGAGCGAATCGTCGATTACATGTTCCGTGAATACAAAGCCGGACGGACACCGAACCCAGATGTATTGTGTAATCGGGAAATAAAGTTCGACGTATTCCTCAAAGCAGCATTGGAATTGGGCGCCGACTATGTAGCTACAGGACACTATTGTCAGCGAGTTGATCATGAAGATGGTTCTGTGGGACTTGCTGCCGGAAAAGACCCGTCCAAGGATCAATCCTACTTTTTGTGCCAACTCAATCAGGAACAGTTGAGCAAAGCACTCTTCCCTATTGGTGGATTACTGAAGTCAGAGGTGCGAGAAATTGCCCGCGAACAAAGATTATTAACTGCTGAAAAGAAAGATTCACAGGGGCTCTGTTTTGTGGGAAAAATCAGTCTTCCACAATTCCTGCAACAACAACTAGCACCGAAGAAAGGAGATGTTATAGAGATTCCAGCGAACACACCGCAGCTTTTAGCATACAACGAGATCACTCCTGATCTTGAAAACTTAGAAGCGCTCACCAAACCATTTG
Organism: Crocinitomicaceae bacterium; assembly: GCA_044340465.1. Taxonomy (GTDB): domain Bacteria; phylum Bacteroidota; class Bacteroidia; order Flavobacteriales_D; family Crocinitomicaceae; genus M0103. Next base: position 4,260 of record JBIITO010000039.1, read on the forward strand.
AGTTTCATATTGCAGATGGAAAGAAAGTGACGGAACATCAAGGAGCGCACTATTATACCATCGGACAGCGTAAAGGATTGCATATTGGCGGCAGACCCGAAGCTTCCTTTGTGCTTGCCGTGGATACGAACGAAAACGTTGTTTATTCAGGATTAAATGATTTGCACCCCGGACTTAACCGATGGGCCTTGCGTATTTTACCTGAAGACATTCATTGGGTAAATCCAAAGCACATGCTGCAAGTCAACGAAACATTAGAATGCGATATAAGAGTTCGTTATCGACAGACATTACAAAAAGGTATATTACTCCTAAAATCAAATGGTTTATATATCTTATTTAAAGTAAAACAACGAGGAATTACTCCAGGTCAGTTTGCTGCATGGTATATAGAAAACGAACTTGTGGGGTCAGGCGTTATTCATTCTTAGGAAACAATTCCCGAAACGAACCATCAGAGTAGATCTCAACCAACTTCACGAGCTTTCGTTCATCACTGGTATGTTTAATTGATTGCTTATTCGGTTGCGTGCTTTCTTGTTGATTGTTCTCCTCTGCATCTACCTGTCCACAAACGAGCCATTTCGCATTCACCTTTGGAAAGTGGAATAAGGTTTTTTCAAGAAAATCAAGGCTAGGTTTATTTCGTCCAGACAGGACATGACTCATATTCGAGCGTTGCACCCCTATTTTATCCGCAAAGGCTGAAGCAGAGAGATTGTGCATTTTTAGCACGATTTGAAGTCGCTCATGAATTGTCATTTGTAAACTTTTTGTTTTAAGTTCAATTTACACTATTGTTTACAAATATAAACATATAAAAATAAATGGCAAGAAAAAAGGGAACCTAAGCTCCCTCCTATTTATTGCAAACCAATCGATTAGTTCAAACTAACTGAATGAAAAATTGAAACTTTGTTTGTGTTTTGAATCTGTTCGGATTGACGAACTGCATCCATCAAATGAGCTACTTCAAAAATGTTGAGTTTACTCTTCGTACCTTGAAGTCTGTGTTGAGACAATTTGTACTGGGCCGCTTTTACAGTGTTGTTTATCATCGTATTTGCTTTAAGTATCATTTCTGTTTTGTTGTGGATGCGTTTACGGCGACATCACTGGAAGGTTACAGAACGTTTACAAAAAACAATATAAATGTGATAAAAAAATTCATTGAAAGCTTTTCTAAAAAGAATTTAGACTATTGTAAATCAGGATATTGAAATTCTATTTGAAAAATAACAATAGTAACTTATTTTATGATCAGAGGATAGATTAATCCTTCTAAGCCATTCACTTTGATCTCATACATTAGTTGCAACTGTTGTCCTAACTTGCCTGCAGGAAATCCTTTTTGACGTAACCAGACATAGTATGGTTCAGGAATATGCACCAGAAATTGGTCCTTGTATTTACCATAGGGCATGCGCATATTTGCCAACTTAACCAACTCTTCGTTTGCGTCCAATCTTACTTAACAATAAGCTTATCCCCTATTCGGGATTCTTTTCAAGGTCTCTAGTAAGAACTCCCAGAATTTTTGAATAGAAGAGATCTGTACTTTTTCATCCGGGGAATGCGCTGCACGAATATTTGGTCCGAAGGAGATCATATCTACGCCAGGCAAATGTTTTCCGAGTATACCACATTCCAATCCTGCGTGACATGCTTTGATATTGGGTTCTTCTTTATAAAGTTCGCGATACAGCTCTGCCATCAGATTTAGGATCACAGAATTAGTGTTGGGTTGCCAACCGGGGTAATCACCTGACTGAACCACTGAACAACCCACAGACTCAAAGACGCAACGTACTGCGTTGGCGACATCTCCTTTCGTCGATTCGACACTACTACGTTGAAGTGATTGTGTGGTAAATGATCCTTCAGAGATAATCACACGCGCCAAGCTGGAAGACGCTTCCACCAAACCTTCAAAATCGGGACTCATTCGAAACACGCCATTTGGAACTGCATATAAACAATTCAAAATCTTTTCTAGTTCAGTAAAATCAACAGCATTTCCTGATACATCGGTGTTAGTCACTTCGATCTTGAAATTTGGTTCAATGCTTTTGTATTCGTCTTTAAGAATAGTAGCTACATGTTCGATCTGAGCCGTAACGGAAACGGCTGCATCCTTTGATACTGCCAATACCACGTTTGCTTCACGCGGAATCGCATTACGCAAGCTCCCACCATCAAATGAAACAAGCTGATATTCCGAAACGGACAACAAATGATATAAGATACGTACCATCAATTTATTGGCATTTCCCCTACCCTTGTCGATATCCATACCGGAGTGTCCGCCCAGCAAACCGGAGATCGAGATTTTCAACCCGATTGAATTGACATCAATAGCAACTTCTTTGTAGGAATAGCTCGTATTCGTGTCTATTCCTCCAGCGCAACCAATGGACAATTCATCATCGTCCTCAGTATCCAGATTCAGTAAAATCTTACCGCTAAAATGACTGCCTTCCATTTTCATGGCGCCTGTCATTCCTGTTTCCTCGTCTATCGTAAACAAACATTCCAAAGCAGGATGCGGAATATCGGTTGAAGAAAGCAAGGCCATGATAGCGGCAACACCAATACCATTATCTGCACCGAGCGTTCTGCCATTTGCTTTTACCCAGTCACCATCTACGATCATTTCAATTCCCTGAGAATCAAAATCGAAGTTGGTTCCTATATTTTTCTGATGCACCATGTCCAGATGCGACTGCAAGATCACTGTTTCCTTTTGCTCCATTCCGGAAGTCGCCGGTTTCTTAATGATCACATTCTGAATCGCATCGGTTTTTGTTTCGAGACCAAGTTTCTTTCCAAAGTCGAGCATGAATTGGATCACACGCTTTTCTTTTTTGGATGGACGCGGAACAGCGTTCAAATCGGCAAAATGGTTCCAAAGGGATTGGGGGGATAGAGATCTAATTGACATTATTGAATTTTAGGTGCTAAACTTACCTACTTTTCTTTATCCTAATGAGAAAAAAAATGCAAAAGACGACGAAGTAGCAGCAACGCTAAATTCGGTGCTGTTTATTCTTCCATTGATTTTACTCATGAAATTGCGACCGTTTAGGTGATCCTCCGACTTCCTCACGGGTGCCCATATTTCAGTTCGGTTACGTCTTTCAAAACAAATGGCACCAATGAGTAATTCACTTCTTTAATTGATTCGCTGATTTCCATCTTTCTTCATATTCTTTATTGCCCATTTTTTTGAAAAGGAGATAAACCATTCCTGGAAATTCTATTTAATGGGAATCTTTTTTCCTGAATTCAACGATCCGTTCCAAATACATTTGCTCCACCTTCTTACGAGCCCAAGGAGTTCTTCTGAGAAAGACCAAACTACTCTTTACACTTGGGTCGTTTTTGAAACAATTGATCGGAACAAGATAAGCCATATGTTTCCAGCCAAGTTCTTCGTGTAACTCAATGAGCATTCGCTCCAAAGTGATCCCGTGTAGCGGATCCATTATTTAACGAGCTTTCGGTATTTGATCCGCTTCGGACCGCTATCACCGTTTCGTTTTTTACGGTTTTCCTCGTATTCGGTGTAAGATCCTTCAAACCAATACACTTGTGAATCACCTTCAAATGCAAGAATATGCGTACAAATCCTGTCCAGGAACCAGCGGTCGTGAGAAATAACCACTGCACAACCTGCAAAATTCTGAATTCCCTCTTCCAAAGCACGAAGTGTGTTCACATCGATATCGTTCGTTGGCTCATCCAGTAAAAGCACATTCGCTTCTGTTTTCAAGGTCATGGCAAGATGCAAACGATTACGTTCACCACCCGAAAGCACGCCAACCTTCTTGTTCTGGTCTGCGCCGTTGAAATTAAATTTTGACAAATATGCTCTGGAATTGATCTTCTGATTCCCGACTTCTACATATTCCAGCCCATTTGATACAACTTCAAAAACAGTTTTGTCCGGATGAATATCTTTGTGGGTCTGGTCTACGTAACCAATCTTAACGGTTTCGCCGACACTGAACGAACCTCCATCTGGCTGCAATTCATTCATGATCATTTTAAAGATCGTCGTCTTACCGGCACCGTTTGGTCCTATCACACCTACAATTCCTGCTGGCGGTAATTTGAAATTCAGATCATCATACAATAATTTATCACCAAAAGATTTAGCCACATGTTCCGCATCGATAACGTTATTACCTAAACGCGGACCATTTGGAATTGGGATTTCAAGCAGCGCTTCTTTATCTTTCAGGTCTTCAGCCAACATCTTGTCGTAATTCGCCAAACGCGCCTTGTTCTTCGCGTGACGCCCTTTTGGATTCATGCGTACCCATTCCAACTCCCGAGCAAGCATTTTCTGTCTTTTTGATTCAGATTTTTCCTCTTCTTTCAGGCGATTTCCTTTTTGCTCCAGCCAGGAAGTGTAGTTACCTTTCCATGGAATACCCTCTCCCCTGTCTAATTCAAGAATCCAGCCAGCCACATTATCAAGGAAGTAACGGTCGTGTGTCACAGCAATGACAGTCCCCTTGTATTGTTGTAAATGTTGCTCCAACCATTCAATGGATTCTGCATCGAGGTGGTTGGTAGGCTCATCGAGTAATAAAATGTCCGGATTTTGAAGCAACAAGCGACACAAAGCCACTCGTCTCTTCTCTCCTCCGGAAAGTGTGGAGATCAACTGATCATCCGGCGGACAACGCAACGCATCCATGGCGCGATCCAGTTTTGTATCCAGTTCCCAGGCATCCAAAGCATCGATCTTATCCTGAACCACTCCTTGACGCGCAATCAGTTTATCCATTTTATCCGGATCATTCAATACCTCTTCATCCATGAAGCCATTATTGATCTCTTCGTATTCTTTAAGAACGTCTACAATCTCTTGTGCACCTTCCATCACGACTTCTTTCACTGTTTTTGTCAAGTCGAGTTCAGGTTCCTGTGGTAAATAACCCACTGTATATCCCGGAGAAAACACCACATCCCCCTGATACGATTTATCCAGTCCTGCAATGATTTTCATTACTGTTGACTTACCGGAACCATTTAAACCGATGATCCCTATCTTAGCTCCATAGAAAAAAGACAGGTAAATATCCTTGATAATCTGTTTGCCTTGAGGAGTTACTTTAGAAACCCCCACCATTGAAAAAATGATCTTTTTATCGTCTGACATAACTCAAATTTGTAAGACAAAGATACCATATTCGGTGGTTAATTTGAACTGCTAATGGGGATTAGAGGTCAGATTTGAAGAATCAAAAACTGTCAGGCAATAAGAATATCGTGGTATTAGCGTTCCGGAGGATATATATGCTTCGGACACATTAGTCCCAGAGCCTGTCATTCTGGAGTAACTTCACAATAAAGGATCTCTGAAATCCGTTAGTCGGGTATTCTATTGTAAATCCTATGTTTTCTTGAGCTTAATTTTCCACTATTTCTTTAAGCCTAACTTTTTTAGCTTTATCAAAATAGAGATCATGCGACATTTCATTCCTATCGTACTTATGGCAATTCTGCTTATCTCCTGCAATAAGAATAAAGGTAATTTTACTATCAGAGGTTCAGTTACCGATGGAACATTTGCGCAGTCACTGGCTGGAGCGAAAGTGAAATTGTATCAATTTTCTGCTGGTTCAACAGAAGCAAAACTTATAGAAACTGGTGTGACTGACACCAAAGGCAATTACATGTTTACTTTTCCACGTGAAAGAGTAGAAAAATACCAGCTGATGATCACGAAAGATTTATACTTCTCTGTGGAAGAGATCATTTATTTTTCAGAATTAAACATTGATCAGGATTACGTACGAAATTCTTCTACGACTGCGAAGGCTTGGGCTAAGCTCACCTTTGTTAACATAAACCCCTCGAATTCGGATCATCTGCAATATATTAAGCAAAATGGAAAGGCAGACTGCCCGGATTGTTGTCCTAAGACTTACCAAGATTATTATGGCGCTCTAGATACCTCGATCTATTGTATTAATGATGGGAATAGCCACTACTCGTATTTTTATTGGGTATTGGGGACGAGTGATCAGGGTATTCGAACAGTCTACACCACAGCTTTCGATACAGTTGAAGTGGTTCTAAATTATTAGAAAATCAATCTTCAATGGAATGACGCAATTGCTGTATCAACTGTCGATTGTAGGTTTCTATAAGGTATTTTAAGTAATTAGGTGTACTTTTTGAAATACACTTGGTATAATGTTTCATTCGATGCTCAATATGCTCTTGCAGTAACTGAACCAACTGTAATGCATGTTCAAGATCCTTACTGGCGGCATGGATCACCGCATGATGGTTTTCCATAGACAACTGCACTGCCTCTTTACCTTTTTTACCGGCATCAATCACAGTGTAATAAGCCTCACTCATACTAAACTCCTCGAGTTGTTTCGTATCCAGTAATTCAGCCATGTTTTTTGGAAACTCATACTCAACTTCAAATTCAAGATCATCCGATTCAGATAAACGTGACTCAAGAAAACGATCCGGAAAACGAAAGGCATCCTGCCAGTTCAGGTAATCCTGCCAGAAACCAAAGCGGCGCACATTATTACCCAGATCGATTACTTTAAAACGATCTTTAAGCGGAAGTTTTCGGGAACCTCGTCCAATCATCTGGTGATAAAGCGTTAGCGAACGTGTAGCTCTATTCAGAATAATTGTTTGTACGGTTGGTTCATCAAATCCGGTGGTTAAAATTCCGACAGAGGTCAGGATCGCATCCTTCGTTTCTTTAAACCATCTTAATACATCCTTACGATCTTTATCACTGAACGTGGAGTCCAAATGACGTACCGGATAACCCCGTTTTTTAAAGGTTTCTTCTACCCGCAAAGAGGTATCTATCCCAGCGTTGAAAATGAGCGTTTTATCTCCTACAGCGATTTCCTCATAAGCGAAAAGCAGTTTTTCCTGCATGAAATAATTGCCATATACCACATCGGAACTATTCACGGTAAAATCACCATTGGAACCAATTTTCAAGCCATGGAGATTCACGTCATAGGTGTATGTGTCTGCATCGGCAAGGTATCCGCCTTCGATCAAAGAGGCAATGCTCTCCCCTACGATCAGTTTTTGGTAATTATCATTTAACGGAAGCGTACGATTACTACTTAAGGGGGTTGCAGTCACACCCAGTATGTTTCCTTCGCGATAGAACTGAAAGATCTTCCGGAAACTATTGTAATGAGCCTCATCTACAATTACCAACCCTACTCCCTGAATGAAATTCTCATTTTCATTCAAACGGTTGTTCAGGGTTTCCACCATTGCAGTAAAACACATGTAATTTTCCTGGTCTGGAATTGACTTTACCTCACTATTAATCACTTTGTTTGTAACCCCAACGGCTTCCAGCTGACGCGAAGTTTGGACCGATAGTTCAATACGATGCGTAAGAATCAATACCTTCTCGCCTGTTTTTTCGATAAACCTCCTTGTAATCTCCGAAAAGATCACTGTCTTTCCGCCACCCGTAGGCAACTGGAAAAGTAAATTGAATTTTTTGCCATTGGATTCAAGCTCTTCGATGATCTTACGCACCGTTCGCTCCTGAAAAGGGTATAATTCTTTGGCGCTATAAAGTTCTAAATCGATCATGAAGTGATTCCGAAAAAAGGGCTACAAAAATACCTCCTTTTATTCGTTTGGCAATAAAAGTTATATTCCATTACAGATTTTTTATTTTTCTTAGATTCCCAATAAATTCGAGTTTATCAAGGACTGAACAGTTTTTCGATTAGAACGTTTATTTTTGGAGTGCAAAAAAAATTAAACGAAAGATACAATGAGTACGATTGAACAAGTGAACTGTCTGATTATCGGATCCGGTCCTGCCGGATATACTGCTGCCATTTATGCAGCGCGAGCCGATATGAAACCAGTTCTCTATCAAGGAATGCAACCGGGCGGACAACTAACGACAACGAATGAGGTGGAAAACTTTCCGGGTTATCCAGATGGAATATCAGGTCCGGAAATGATGGTCCAATTAGAAGCACAAGCTAAGCGATTTGAAACAGATATACGTTTTGGATTCATTAATAAAATTGATTTTACAGGTCCAGTTCACAAATGCTGGACGGAAGATGGAAAAGAGATTCATGCGAGAACGGTAATTATTTCAACTGGTGCCTCGGCAAAATACCTAGGACTTGAAAGCGAACAGAAATACCTTCAATTGGGTGGTGGTGTTTCGGCCTGTGCAGTTTGTGATGGATTCTTCTATCGCGGACAAGAAACGGTTATCGTAGGTGCCGGTGATTCAGCATGTGAAGAAGCGCATTACCTGTCTAAATTATGCACGAAAGTTACCATGCTGGTGCGTCGTGATGAATTCCGTGCCTCCAAGATAATGGCAGAACGTGTTAAAAACACATCGAATATTGAAATCCTTTTCAATACCGATACACAAGAGGTATTGGGAGATGGTAGTGTTATAACTGGAGTGCGTGTGAAAAACAGTAAAACAGGAGAAGAGAAAACGATTTCGTGTACCGGTTTCTTTGTAGCCATAGGCCATCAACCGAATACAGATATCTTCAAGGGTTTCATTGATCTGGATGAAACAGGATACATCAAATATGCACAACCCGGAACTTCAAAAACGAACGTTCCCGGGGTTTTTGTAGCGGGTGACGCGGCAGACAAAACTTACAGACAGGCAATTACAGCAGCAGGAACCGGTTGCATGGCAGCCTTGGATGCAGAGCGTTACCTTGCCGCTTTGGGGCATTGATCCATTTAAGGGTCTAGAATTGAGAATTTCAATGTGAACATAGAGAAGCCTTCGGGCTTCTTTTATCGCACTTTGTCTTCAAGCATTGGAACGAATTTGAAGGTTCCAAACTCCTCTTGGTCGAATGTAGTTTCATTCATCTTGATCAATCTTTTCATGGTTTGCTCTTTCCCTTCACCAACCGGAATAACCATGATTCCTCCTATTTTGAGCTGATCAAGCAAGGCCTTTGGTATTTCCGGCGCACCGCAAGTCACAATGATCTTGTCAAAAGGAGCGTAACCAGGCAACCCTTTATATCCATCACCAAAAACCAGTCGTGGAGTAAATTTCAGATGAGAGATGATCTGTTTCGCTTTCATGTAGAGCTCTTTTTGTCTTTCTACAGAAAACACTTTCGCTCCCATCTGACACAATACCGATGTTTGAAAACCGGAACCTGTGCCAATCTCAAGAATCTTTTCACCTCTTTTTATTTCTAGTAATTGCGTTTGAAAAGCCACTGTCACTGGGTGAGATATGGTTTGACCGGCGCCAATCTGAAATGCCATGTTGCTGTAGGCTTGTTCTGCAAACACCAGATCTAGAAAAAAATGCCTCGGAACCTGATCAAACGCTTCAAATATCGACTCATTGGTGATGCGTTCATCCTGACGCAATAAAGCGATCAGTTGCTTTCGCATGCCTTTGAATTTATAAGTGTCCTGCATGCTACAAAAGTAGTATTTGTGGATGTTGGTTCAATTGCGAGTTTCAAACATCAGGGTGTTAAATGATACGACATGGATCTAAAAAGTTTGCTTATCAATCTCCCGCCCTGTTCATTCTCTTTCGTATATTTGACCTGCTTTTTTATCATTTATGGCTATTTCGAAAAAAGAACTGGAATTCAATATGAATGACGACCAGATGCGACTCAAGATCGCAGCTTTGGAACGTGAACTGAATATCATCGCTGAAGGCGGTGGAAAAAAACGCATTGAGAAATTGCATGAAAGCGGGAAACTTTCTGCCAGAGAACGAATCGACCTGCTTCTTGACCCCAATACACCACGCTTTGAAATGGGTGCGCTGGCGGCTTATGGCATGTACAAAGAACATGGCGGATGTCCAGCTGCAGGTGTTGTAATTGTGATTGGATATGTATACGGTAAACAATGTATTGTGGTTGCAAATGACGCTACTGTAAAAGCCGGCGCATGGTTTCCGATGACGGGTAAAAAGAACTTAAGAGCTCAGGAGATAGCTATTGAAAACAGACTTCCAATCATTTACCTTGTCGATTCGGCTGGTGTATACCTACCTATGCAGGATGAGATCTTTCCGGATAAAGAGCACTTTGGACGTATTTTCAGAAACAATGCCGTCATGAGCTCTATGGGTATCGTTCAGATTGCAGCCGTTATGGGAAGTTGCGTCGCAGGTGGTGCTTACCTCCCTATCATGTCTGATGAATCCCTGATCGTCGACAAAACCGGAACGATATTCCTTGCGGGATCTTATCTCGTAAAAGCAGCGATTGGAGAATCGATCGATAACGAAACGCTTGGTGGTGCCACTACACACACAGAAATTTCAGGAGTTTGCGATTACAAGGTCGCTAATGACGAAGAATGTCTGAAAACAATTCGTGAGCTGATGGACAAGATCGGTCAGGCCGAAACGGCAGGATTTGATCGTAAAGAGGGAACTGTACCAAAGGAAGACATCAAAGCAGTTTATGGCATTGTTCCACAAGAGCGCTCGAAACCTTACGATACAAAAGCCTTGTTGAGATGTCTGGTTGATGATTCTGAATTCACCGAATACAAGGGAGATTATGGGAAATCGATCGTATGTGCCTATGCTCGTATCGATGGTTGGGCAGTGGGTATCGTTGCCAATCAGCGTGAGATCATCAAAAGTGGTAAAGGTGAAATGCAGTTCGGCGGGGTAATCTATTCTGATTCTGCGGACAAAGCAGCTCGGTTTATTATGAATTGTAATCAGAAAAATATTCCGTTGGTTTTTCTTCAGGATGTAACAGGGTTTATGGTTGGATCGAAGAGCGAACATGGAGGAATCATAAAGGATGGGGCAAAGTTGGTAAATGCGATGGCAAACTCTGTCGTTCCGAAATTCACAGTGGTTGTTGGAAATTCCTATGGTGCCGGAAATTACGCTATGTGCGGAAAAGCTTATGATCCACGTTTGATCGTCGGTTGGCCTACTGCTGAAATTGCCGTAATGAGTGGCGCATCCGCTGCTAAGGTATTATTACAGATTGAAGTGGCCTCCATGAAAGCGAAAGGAGAAGACATAACACCAGAGCGTGAAAAAGAATTGTACGACACGATCAAAAGTCGCTACGACGAGCAGATCTCTCCATATTATGCTGCCAGTCGACTTTGGATCGACGCGATTATCGATCCTGCAAAAACTCGGGAAGTCATTTCAATCGGAATTGAAATGGCTAATCACAAAAAAGCAGAAAAACCATACAACGTAGGGGTTATTCAAACATGATTGTATCTTGGCAAATAAAACATTACAGTGAATTGAGTGTAAGCGAATTTCATGACTTGATCGCTTTGCGCATCGCTGTTTTTGTTGTTGAGCAGGATTGTCCGTACCAGGAACTGGATGGAAATGATAAAATGGCCTATCATCTGATTGGAAAGAACGGCGAGGGAGATATAGTAGCAACAGCCCGAATCCTACCTCCAGGAGTTAGCTATACTGAAGTTTCGATTGGTCGGGTTGTTAGCTCTCCTGAGGTTCGGAAAGCTGGATTAGGTCGTCAGCTCATTGCGGAGGCACATAAATTTATTCATGATGAATTTGGATCAAATACTCCAATTAGATTATCTGCGCAGACGCATTTAAAAGGATATTATGAACTATTCGGATACGTTGAAACAAGTAAAAATTATTTGGAAGATGGAATTCCGCATACCGAAATGCTTAAATCAAACGAAATGCTATGAACTTTAAATTAGTCTGCCGAGGAATTGTTGTAATTTATATTCTATATTCTTGTAATTCAGTAAAAAAATCAATCGTTAGTGAAAGTAATACTTTAACTACTGTTACAGCAGGAAAAGAGTTGAGTACCATTGATGTGGGATTCATGGATAAAACGATTCGTCCGGTTGATGATTTCTTTGAATTCTCTAATGGGACATGGATTAAAAACAATCCTATCCCCGCTTCTGAATCGCGTTGGGGAAGTTTTAATGAGCTGGAGGATAATAATAAAGTTAAACTTATTTCTATTCTTGATTCACTTTCAGCAGATAATGCAGCCGCAAAAGGTTCAGATGCGTTTATTCTAGGAAAGTATTATGCTTCTTACATCAATGTGGAAAAAAGGAATGAACTGGATTTGGGGCCAATTCAATCTGATTTAGATAAGATCAAAAATATTAAATCCCGAGGAGAGCTGGTAGATATCATTGCAGAACAACATAAATACGGGGTTGGAAGTTTGTTTGGATTTGGTGTTGGTCAGGATCTGAAAAATGTTGATTACAACATCTCTTATCTGAGACAAAGTGGTCTAGGTCTTCCTAACAAAGACTACTATTTGAAAGATAATAAAAAAGATATTCTCTTAAAATATGGAGAGCATATCACAAACATATTCAAGCTGGCTGGTTATTCAGAAGCAGACGCGAAGGAAATGTCCGCTTCGGTTGTTCGATTCGAGACAGAATTAGCCAAATCGATGATGTCGCCAGCTGAATTGAGAGAGCCGGAAAGAACCTATAATAAGCGCTCACTGCAAGAGGCTTCTGATCTTTTCGGTAAATTCGACTTTGAAAGTTACCTAACATCTATCGGAAGTCTTTCTTTTGATTCGTTGATCGTTTCCCAACCGGACTTCATACGTAAAACATCAGAACTATTTAATATAGAAGGGATTTCGGTCTGGAAAGCATACCTTACTTGGAAAACACTGCGTCATTACAGCGGAGCACTTTCCGAGCGTTTTGTCAATGAGTCGTTCAATTTCTACGGCAAGATATTGAGCGGTAAAAGTGAGATGAAACCGATTAAAGAAAGGGCTATCGATGATATCACGAATAAAGATTTTGGGGAATTGCTGGGTAAAGCTTTCGTTGAAAAGTACTTTTCAGTCAAGGCGCAGCAGCGAGTTAATACGATGGTTGACAATTTGCTTCTTGTTTTTGGAAAACGCATTGAAAATTTAGATTGGATGTCGGCTGAAACCAAGAAAGAAGCTCAGCATAAATTGAGTTCGATCGGACGTAAATTAGGATTTCCAAGTAAGTGGGAGAACTATTCAGAACTTAACTTTTCCGCTGATTTATATGTAGCAAACATCAAAGCGTCTAACAAATTTTCAATTGTGAAGAATTTGTTGGACCTAAAAAAAGCAGTTGACAAAGATGAATGGGGAATGCCTGCTCACATGGTAAATGCTTACTATCACCCTCTGTTAAATGAGATTGCTTTTCCTGCAGGAATTATGCAGCCACCTTTTTTTGATGAAAATGCGGAAGATGCTGTGAATTATGGAAGTATTGGTATGGTTATCGGTCATGAATTTACCCACGGATTTGATGATAAAGGCTCCAAATTTGCAGCTGATGGCACCTTTAAAAACTGGTGGACAGAGGCAGACAGAGCTAAATTTGAAGAAAAAACCACTACGCTTGGAGAGACTTTCTCAGCATTTTGTCCGATTGAAGGTCATTGTGTAAATCCACAGTTGACGATGGGGGAAAATATTGCTGATCTTGGCGGATTAACCATGTCCTATTATGCCTATACGCTAACGGATGAATTCAAGGCAGGAAAACTCCGAGAAGGCTTTACTCCTGCTCAGCGTTTTTTTATTGCTTATGCACAACTCTGGAAAATCAAATACACCGAAGCAGAAATGAAGAATCGAATCGCCAACGACCCACATTCTCCTGGAATGTATCGTGTGAACGGTCCTTTAAAGAATTGTCCTGAATTCTTTGATGCCTTTGGAGTGAAAGAAGGAGATAAAATGAGAAATCCCGCAGCCAAGGTTGCTAAGATCTGGTAAAACACAGATTTAGAGTTGTTTCATTGTAATAGATAGACAAAAAAAAGGGGCTGTCTCAAAAGGGGCAGCCTTTCTTTTTTTTCATTTTGTTTAATGTAGGATTGGCTATATGATGTGTAATACAATCCCCGTTTATCTAGAC
>JBIITO010000130.1:0-5571 GCA_044340465.1 Crocinitomicaceae bacterium
CGGTTCTCGATGACAATAAAACCCTCTTAAATCAACTACGTAATTTTAACCTTTCCAAAAAAGAATTCCTGACCTTCAATACTGGGGAATGCTTACTGAATGGTTGGATGATCAAGCCTTCAAACTTCAATCCACAAAACAAATACCCAGTGTATATTACTATTTATGGAGGTCCGGGGCACAATGAAGTTACAGATTCATGGGATGCCAATGATTATATGTATCACCAATTACTTGCTCAAAAAGGATACCTTGTTGTATCGGTAGACCCTAGAGGAACGATGTACAGAGGTGCTTCATTTAAGAAATCGACCTATTTGCAACTAGGCAAACTTGAAACAGAGGATATTATTAGTGTTGCAAAAGAATTACAAACGTTCGCCTTCGTCGATCCTCAGCGTATAGGTATACAAGGCTGGAGTTACGGCGGATTCTTAACTTCACTCGCCATGACGAAAGGAGCAGATTATTTTAAAATGGGCATTGCCATCGCGCCAGTTACAAATTGGCGCTACTATGACAACATATATACTGAGCGTTTCATGCGTACACCTAATGAAAATAATAAAGGATATGATGATAACTCACCGATCAACTTTGTAGAACAATTAAAAGGCAACTATTTCCTGATACATGGGGCGAGCGATGACAATGTACATGAACAGAATACTATGGAAATGATTAATGCACTCGTTCGAACAAATAAGCAGTTCGATCTCTTTATTTATCCAAACAGAAACCACGGAATTTATGGGGGTAATACTCGTAACCACCTGTTTACCATGTTACTGGAATACACCTTAAAAAATCTATAATCCCATCGAAAAACGAATGATAATTCTTTCAATATTTTTTTTTAACATTTATCGAATACTTTCGAATAGGCAAGCATTTTCTTTTTTAATTTAGGCGGGATTAAACGAATTACAGCTAACAAATGAGCCAAGTTGCAAAAATTGAACTCGAAGGGAAATTGTACGAATTTCCTGTTATAGTAGGATCTGAAAATGAAAAAGCGATTGACATCAGCAAACTTCGCGATACTACAGGTTACGTCACGTTGGATACTGGCTATAAAAACACAGGTGCAACAAAGAGTAAAATTACTTTTCTTGACGGAGAAGAAGGAATTCTTCGGTATAGAGGATACCCTATCGAACAACTTGCTGAAAAAGCTACATTTCTGGAAGTTGCTTATCTGCTAATCTACGGTGAACTTCCAACCCAATCTCAGCTTGACAATTTCAAGAATAGCATCACCAAGCACACATTGGTGCATGAAGATATGAAACAATTTTTTGAAGCGTTTCCTGCCAAGGCTCATCCGATGGGAGTGCTTTCAGCAATGATTTGTTCTCTTTCGACCTTCTACCCTGAATCCCTCGATCCAAACAGAAGCTCGGAGGCTAAGGATCTTACGATTCATCGTTTGCTTGCGAAACTACCTACACTTGCAGCTTGGTCATATAAGAATTCAATGCGTCACCCGTTTATGTATCCAAGAAACGAGTTCGATTATTGCAAGAATTTTCTTCACATGATGTTTGCTATGCCAACGGAGGATTATGAAGTAGATAAGGTAGTTGTAGATGCGCTGAACAAGTTATTAATTCTTCATGCAGATCACGAACAAAACTGTTCAACGTCGACCGTTCGAATAGTGGGTTCCTCGCAGGCAAACCTTTATGCAACTATTTCGGCAGGAATTTCAGCACTCTGGGGACCACTTCACGGAGGTGCCAATCAGGAGGTGATCGAAATGTTAGAAAAGATTGCAGAAGATGGTGGAGACGTAGATAAATGGGTAGCTAAAGCAAAAGACAAAGACGATTCATTTCGCTTGATGGGCTTCGGTCATAGGGTATATAAGAACTTTGATCCTCGTGCAAAGATTATTAAAAAAGCATGTGATGATGTCTTAACTAAACTGGGGATCAACGATCCTATGCTTGATATTGCCAAGAAGCTGGAGAAAGTCGCACTCGAAGATGACTACTTCAAAGCAAGGAATTTATACCCGAATGTGGACTTTTACTCAGGAATTATTTACAAGGCACTGGGTATTCCGACAGAAATGTTTACGGTTATGTTTGCTCTAGGTCGCCTTCCGGGTTGGATTGCTCAATGGAAGGAAATGACAGAGAATAAAGAGCCCATCGGTCGACCAAGACAAGTTTATACGGGTTATACACCACGTGATTACGTGGAAATTTCTATGAGATAATTCAAAGCACGCACTAGCGTGCTTTTTTATGACCTCTGTAGATGCTCATTTCTCGAGCCTTCGAAGATAGTGTAACGCCTGAAGCTACACTCTAGTTCACCATTATACAAGCGGTATTTCTTGTCCGGCTTCAATCCAACTGATTTGAATCCCGTTTCCGAAGAGGAGATAATCCAACAAGAGAAACCTTTTAACTCCTGTTTCATCCAATCTCCAATACCTTTGTATAGTTCCTCAATGGCTGCCTCGAGTCGTTGCCCATAAGGTGGATTCGTAATCATCGTACCCGTTTCTTCTGAAACTTGTAGCTCATTAAAATCCTGAACAGAAGTTTCTATGAAACGTCCAATAGCAATTCTTCGAAGATTTCTTCTCGCCTTAGTAACCATCTCAGCACTTTTGTCCGAACCGATAATTCGACAAGGAAGTTTCAATACCCGCTTATTGGCATCATTCCATATTTCGTCCCAAACCCCAGACTCAAAATTCCTAAAATTCTTGAATGCATAATGTTGACGCTCAATACATGAAGGCACACTTGCCGCTAGTAAGGCCGCTTCTATGAGAATGGTTCCGGAACCGCAGAACGGATCAACAAAAAGAGAGCGTTTATCCCAACCCGACATTCGAATCAACGCTGCTGCAACCACCTCATTGAGCGGCGCTTCACCTGTAGCTTCTCTGTAACCACGCTGAAACAAAGGCGCTCCGCTGGAATTCAGAGATAACGTTACTTTGTTTCCACTGATGTGCAAATCAAATAAAACCTGAGGGGATTTAACATTGACATCAGGCCTATTTCCTTCCTTCTTGCGAAATGTATCAACAATCGCATCTTTTACGAGAAGGAAAGGATATTGAGAATGCTTGAAAACATCCGTAAAAACGGCACCCTTAACAGCAAATGATCTGTCCACACTGAAGTAAGACGTCCAGTCGATTTGCATACATTTTTGGTAAAGATCTGCTTCCTTTCTGATCTCGAAGTACGCCACTTCAACAAGAACAGACAATGCGCAACGCAAATGCAAATTCAAAAAGTAAACGTCTTTCCACGATTCGATCTGGACCTGAACGGCACGATTTAACCTCGTTGTTTTTGAGTAACCCAATTCATGCAGTTCCTCCAATAAAATATCTTCCAACCCAAAAAATGTTTTAACCGTCACTTTCAAGGATGTATTTTTGTTCCCCATCACCATTCGAAATCCGTTAATTTTGTGCAAAAGAACAAATTTGAAACCAATTAAAACGATTCTGCTTGTAGCGGTTTTGATCTTTTCTTCAATGAAGAACCAATGCGTTGCGCAAGAAAGAATTGGTTTGGTTCTAAGTGGTGGTGGTGCCGCTGGGTTAGTTCACATTGGTGTACTGAAGGCTTTGGAGGAAAGAGGAATTCCGATCGATTTTATAACGGGGACTTCTGCGGGCGCATTGATTGGGGCTATGTATGCATCGGGGTACAGTCCTGAAGAAATAGAAAACTATGTCCTAAGTGAAAACTTTCAGCTAATGACTAAAGGCAAACTCAAGGCTTCTCAGAGGTTTCTGTACAGGGAAAATGATGGAGATGCTGGGATGATCGATTTTTCATTCACCATGGATAGTCTTCTTAAGAAATCACTGCCTACCAATTTTGTCTCTTCTTCATTTCTTGACTATGAAATGATGCGGATTCTTGGCGTTACCGGTGCCATGTGCAACAACGATTTCGATAGTTTGTTCGTTCCTTTCAGATGTGTTGCGTCAGACATTACCAATAAAAAAAGTGTCGTTTTCGAGAGAGGTCAACTCAATCAGGTAGTACGAGCATCCATGACCTACCCTTTCTACATCAATCCAATTAGTGTTAATGGTACATTACTTTTCGATGGTGGGCTTTACGATAACTTTCCGGCTGATGTTATGTACCAAGAGTTCGATCCTGATTTCATTATTGGGAGTAATGTTTCTGGAAATGCTGCACCACCAAAGGAAAATGATCTAATTTCACAAATCACTAATATGCTTGTTACCTATTCTGATTTTACATTACCATGTACCGCCGGAATTATGATCGAACCCAAATCAAGTATTTCTACCTTTGAATTTGGAAGCGTTGAGCAAGCTATTAAAGATGGTTACGACTGGACGAATCATTATCTTGACTCTATTCAATTAAAATTGACAAGAATAATCAAAAAAGAGGAGCTTCAATTAAAACGAAAACTTTTCCGAGCAAAAACTACCAACTGGGAAGTAACCTCAATTTCTACGAGCACAGCGGAAAATAAAAGTCTTACCTACATTAACAAATCATTATTACGCGGGAGAAAGAATGAAATCTTAATTCCTGCTAAACTTGAAAAAAGATACTTTAGATTATATGCTGCTCAACAGATAGATTTCATGTTCCCCACTGTTCAAAGGAATACCGATAGTACACTTAATCTAAATCTTTATGTAAGAAAAGCGAAAGTGCTCAAATTGGATGTAGGTGGACATTTATCATCTCGACCCGTTAACATGGCATATATTGGACTCACTTACCGTTCAATTGGAAAAACAGCATCTTCATTAAGTGCAAGTTCCTATTTTGGGAAATTTTATGGCTCAGCTAAACTAAGCTACAACTTTGAACTTCCATCGATCTTCCCTGTGTCTATATCGTCCTATTTTGTTATGAATCGCTGGGATTACTTTCGAAGTTTCTCAACGTTTTTTGAAGATACTAAACCTTCATTCCTCGTTCAGAATGAAATGTATTACGGAGCAAAATGTACACTTCCAATTGGCAACAATTCAAAGAGTGCGTTTGACGGACGTTTTTTTAATTTAACAGATGATTATTATCAGACAAATAATTTCACCAACAAAGACACTTCGGATATCACGCGATTTAATGGTTTTAGCGGAAGTTGGGAATTAATTCAGAACTCATTAAACCGCAAGCAATTTGCGAATTCGGGTCATTTATTTCAATTGAAAGTTCGCTACGTCAATGGCAAAGAAACAACGATTCCCGGTTCAACATCCAAAAATGAGACAATTCGTTTTAAATATCATTCCTGGTTGAATCTAAAAGGAGAATTTCAATCTTTTGTAATTGATAAACATCATTTTCATTTAGGAGTACATGGTTGGACCGTATTTAACAGCCAATCCCTGTTTTCAAATTATACCGCTAGTCTGCTTGCGATGTCCTCCTTCTCTCCTATTCCTGATGCCGAGACCTTCTTTCTGCCTGAGTATCGATCACCTCAGCATATTGGAGCGGGAGTAAATCTTGTGTTCAGCGCCACTTCCAATTTGGACATTCGTTTCGATGGTTACTTTTACCAACCTTTTGTTGTTTTACTGAAGAATAT
>JBIITO010000131.1:0-5526 GCA_044340465.1 Crocinitomicaceae bacterium
CCCTGAAGACGAGAAGACAGTTTGCGAAAAGTACCAAGTTCAGTAACTGGAAAATATCCAGCTCTTGAAAGCACGCTGTACCAGACTGGAGAAATATGTCCGTTGGACAAGAAAAAGAGATCTTCGTTCTTGCCGTCCATGTTGAAATTCTTTGGATCATGCATCATGATATCAAAATAGAGCAAGGTTAAAAAGTCAGCACAACCGAGCGATCCACCTGGATGTCCTGAATTTACTGCAGATACCATGCGCACAATGTCGCGTCTGATTTGTGATGCTATTCTTTCGAGTTGTGAGGTCTCCATTCTGTATAAATTGAGTTGCAAAACTACTTTTAATTCTTTGTTTTGACCGTCGTTAAAAAATTAAGTTTATCCCCATATGCATCTTTTTTTTGAACAGCATGGCTTACTGTTTGAACTCAGTTTTCACTCATTAATAGTTATGTTCTCACTATGAAAGATTATTTTGCGAGTGGGAAGTTTCTATTTCTCCAAGATTGTTTAATCGCCTTATGCTTGATATACGTAAATTCGAAAAAACTTATTAAATGAAGAAAATCGGAGTAAATGGATTTGGAAGGATTGGCCGCTATTTTACGCGTCTTAGTCTCGATTCATCTCAGATCGACGTGGCTGTTGTAAATGATATTTCGGACATCAATACATTAGCACACTTACTTAAATATGATTCTGTGCATCGTCAGCTGAAATATGATTTTACGGTAGAAGGAGATCGTGTCATCTTTTCAAATGGAAAACAGATCCAATTTGTTCGATGCGATGAACCCAAATATATTCCCTGGGGAGATCTGGGTGTAGAGACAGTCATTGAATCGACAGGATTGTTCCTTACTTCTGATAAAGCTTCCGGACATTTGGTAGGAGGAGCAAAACGAGTGATCATCTCCGCGCCTGCTCAGTCAGATGAGATTCCGACCGTTGTGTTAGGGGTAAATGAAACCGCCTTAAGTGGATTAGAGAACATCATTTCTAATGCGTCATGCACCACAAACAATGCCGCTCCTATGCTACAGGTAATGCGTGAATTGTGCGAGATTGAAAGCGCTTTTATTACAACCGTTCATAGTTATACCACCGACCAGCGTTTACATGATGCTCCGCACAAAGATCTTCGAAGAGCGCGTGCGGCTGCCGAATCAATTGTACCCACAACTACAGGCGCTGCAAAAGCGATCACCAAGATATTTCCTGATCTGGAAGGAAAAATTGGTGGGTGTGGGGTTCGTGTTCCCGTTCCAAATGGTTCTTTTACCGATGTAACGATCGTTGCGCAAAATCCACCTTCAGTAGATGAGATCAACGCGGCGATGAAAAGTGCGTCGGCAACGTATTTGAAGGGTATTATGTCTTATTGCGAGGATCCTATTGTTTCTGTCGATATTATCGGCAACCCACATAGCTGCGTGTTTGATGCAGAACTGACAAGTGTGGTGAACAACATGATCAAGATCGTAGGCTGGTACGATAACGAGGCCGGTTATTCCAATAGGTTATTGGAACTGGTTTCCCGTTTCTAGGGGAAGATCATCAGCCAGGCTTTGGGACTGATCTCTCTTGCATCTGCTAAATGCGAAGCACGTTCTTCAGGAGATGTATATGAGCCATAGCTCACCAGATATAATCCTTCCATTTGGGTTACTATAACCGATGTCGCGCCTTGTTGATTCAATCTGACGACATAATTTTCAGCATTATGTTCCTTGCGGAATGCCCCCATTATAATATGATATTTCTTTAGCGTTGAAGTTTGTTGGGCTGTAATTGCCGCGGGAATACTTTGTTCCTTTTTTGTTTCTTTCGCAATTTCTGCTTCACTTTCTGTTGCGTTTGACTCCGATTCCTGTGGCAGTTGCTCTTCCTTTTTATAGGTAGAGGTAACTTCCGATTGCTCATTCTGTTCAGGTTGTTGTTTTGGTTGAACTTTAGATGCCACCTGATGCATTGTGCGTTCAGCAGTATTATAGAAAAGGGCTAAAATCAAAGATCCTCCTATCAACAGCAACAGAAAACTTATACCAACAACCAGACCTATCTTCTTTTTTGGACGATCTTGTTTTGTCTTTTCAAGGATGGGTTTCTTCGGACGCTCAACGGTATGGTTGATCGGGGGTAGTTCCAAGTCGTCATTCCATTGATCCTCTTCCGAATAGGTCTGTGTTGCTTCGTATGTTTTTTGTACACTTATGGTTGCTTCGGTGACTTGGTCTTGAGTAGCTACGATTTCGGGGCTCTGCGCTAAGTGTTCTTTGGTCGGTTCTTTTCTCTGTATCAACACATGACTGCCCCAATTATTAAAAGCGATTGTACCATTGTCTTGTTTAAAGAAGCTCCCAAATTGATACATAACGTAACTTTCTCCTTTGTTCAGCGTTGCTTCGATCTCACGCACGTATTTGGCAATGAGGTTGTTCGCATGCTGTACTGACATGCCTTCGCGTTCTGCAATATGCGTGGCCAGTTTC
This sequence comes from Crocinitomicaceae bacterium, assembly GCA_044340465.1. Taxonomy (GTDB): domain Bacteria; phylum Bacteroidota; class Bacteroidia; order Flavobacteriales_D; family Crocinitomicaceae; genus M0103. Next base: position 2,486 of record JBIITO010000131.1, read on the forward strand.
CCGTCGTCAAATTTTAGATAGGGCATGAAAAGGATTTCTCCTTTTTCCTCATTCGTTAATGTAAGTGCACCGAGACCGGGAATAATGATCGTTTTGATCTCCTTTAGAAGCTGAAGCAAATACTTATCCATATAATCTCAAAATAGATCCGAAAAAGCGAAAGATTCATTTAAACGAACGCCTTTTTCTGTATGCTGCAATGTACAACATTCATTGACGGCATCGTGCTCAAAGAAAAGGACAAACTGATCCCCTACTGCTTTTGAAAGGAAGGCGCCTTTTTCTTCCAAAGTAATTAAAGGACGTGTATCATAGCCCATTACATACGGTAAGGGAATATGTCCCACACTCGGAAGTAGATCAGCCATGAAAACTAGTGTTTTCCCCTTGTAATGGATGTGCGGAATCATCATGCTTTCGGTATGACCGTCCACAAAGAGCACATCGATGTTTTCAAAAACATTTTTAGTAAAATCACCTGTTCGGGATACAAATTTCAATTGTCCACTTTCCTGAATGGGTAGAATGTTTTCGGTCAAAAAGGAAGCTTTTTCACGTTGGTTAGGTTCAGTGGCCCATTTCCAATGATTTTCCGTACTCCAGTAGTTTGCATTTTTAAAAACAGGTTCAAATCCCGTTCGATCCTTACTCCATTGGATGGCACCACCACAATGGTCAAAATGCAGGTGAGTCAGAAAAACATCGGTAATATCTTCCGGGGCAAAACCCAAACGATTGAGGTTACCTATAAGGCTGTCACTACCTGATAGGTGGTAATGGGAGAAGAACTTCTCCGACTGTTTATCACCAATACCTGTATCAATGAGTATGAGGTGTTTTCCATTTTCGATCAGCAGACTACGCATTGCCCAGTCGCACATATTGTTGCTATCTGCAGGATTCGTTTTTTGCCAGATGGTTTTAGGAACCACACCAAACATGGCACCACCGTCCAGTTTGAAATTTCCGGTATTTAAAGGATGTAGGATCATGTCACAAACTTACATAGAAGTCTGCAACCAAAAGTGATCATTTGCTAGCAAAATAGAGAACAAGGATTGCTGTTACGGCGGTGATAAGTCCTGCAATTTTTTTTGCATTTAAAGACTCTCTGAAAGCGAGGAATCCGATCAGAGAGGAAATCAACACCACGGAAACGTTAATGATAGCCAATACCGTAGTATCCTGCCAGCCCGTACTTGTGTAGGAATCCATCAATAAGTAAATAGAAAAATAGTTCGGAATTCCCAAGGCAATTCCGGCAAGAAGATTCCTGATATGGAATTCACTTTTTTTACTGATTATTTGATAGAGCAGGATTGTGAGTCCAATGACGCCTGCAATCCCAAAACCAAAGGCTGAGAAAAGAGACGAGGACAAATTATCTAAATAATAGTTCTGCACATAATTCAGCACAACATCCAGGATTCCACTGCCGAAAAAGAGTGTAAGTAGCATCCAAAGTGATCCTTGATTCGAGTTGGCATTTGTTTTACTATTCCAAGTTACAAGAAAAATACCGGCAAAGGAAAGCAGTAATCCGAGAGCCTTAAGTATGGTCAAGGACTCATGATAAAGGAAGAGCATAAGTAACAGTGAAACACCCATACTCATCTTTCCGGCTATAGAAGTGAGTGCAACACCATTTTGTTGTGAACTTAATCCCATCAGTATGAAAAGTGAAATAAAGAGGATTCCAGATATGAACGCAAATACGAGCCAGTCGCCTGTAAAGGATTGTGCATTTAGTTCATTCCCAAATAACATGAGTCCGCAGGAGCATGCTGTGACATAATTGAAAACAATCGCATGAAACGTGTTTATGCCAAATCGGTGGAACAGGCGAAAGATCACTAAGATCATACTCGAACTGAGTATCGAAAACAGTAATGCGATCATTTTCGGTAATAGATGTAAACCTGATCCGTACCAAATGCAAATGTTTCTGACGGAGCTTTACTGATGATAGGGGCTCTTTTTCCTGATCCGAAATGAACGTCGCCAATGATCACCCGTGCCTCATCCCATACATTTCCAAAGATGAAATACTGTAAGGTACGACTTCCTCCTTCGACAAAAACAGATAGAACATTTCTCTTAAAAAGTTCATTTAAAATGAGTTCAGTGTTCGTTTCGGAGATCTTGATCCATTCGTTGTTGCCTTTCACTTCGTTTTTGACGCGGTTGAAGATCAAAGTAGGCGCGTCGTCTGAGAATACGTTCAGATCGGGTGATAATTTCAACTGACTGTCAATGATGACGCGAATAGGATTGTTACCGCTCAACTCACGAACTGTCAATGAAGGGTCGTCATTCTGTACGGTTTTTCTTCCAACGAGGATACTTTGTTCTTCTGAACGCCACTTGTGCACTAGTACTTTTGTTTCAGGAGCTGTGATCCAGTTGATACCCATTTCATTCTCTGCTCTCGTTTTATCCAGAAAGCCATCTTTGGTTTGTGCCCATTTGAGAATAACATACGGGCGTTGACGCTCGTGAAAAGTAAAAAAGCGTTTATTCAATTCTCGGCATTCTTTTTCGAGAACTCCCGTATCAACTTGAATTCCTGCTTTCTGAAGAATTTCGATACCCTTTCCATTAACCTTCGAAAAAGGGTCCAGGCAACCGATCACAACTCGTTTCAGTTGATGACGAACTAATAGATCAGCACAGGGAGGTGTTTTTCCATGATGTGCGCAGGGCTCGAGTGTTACATAGATCGTTGCTTCTTTGAGTAGCTCCTTATTTTTTACTTGATCAATTGCATTGACTTCCGCATGTGGGCCACCGTAATTCTGGTGGTAGCCTTCACCAATAATTCTGTAATCTAATACGATAACAGCTCCCACCATAGGGTTCGGCGCTACCCTGCCGGAACCGTGTCTTGCAAGGTCAATGGCGCGCTGCATGTACATGTGATCAATTGTCATCGGTACGAAGATACAATTTCAGGGCGGAAGCAGAATTACTTCTTTTGTAATCATGAGAAATCGTATTTTCGTCTTTATGGAATCAAATAAAACTCTGAAAAAGAATTACCA
>JBIITO010000133.1:0-5416 GCA_044340465.1 Crocinitomicaceae bacterium
GGGTTATGCCTATGACTTCACTCCAATGATTGGCTTATTTACCGAAGTTGGTATTGGAGGACCAGTATTCGCCTTTGGGTTGAACGCGAGGTTTTGATTTACCCCACCCACATCAATTTCTCACGCTCTACTTTCATACGCAGGAAACCGAAAACTACTGTAATGTTTTCTCCGTCAATGGACTCGACGGTACCGCTTTGTTTGGTAGATATGAGCTTGACTGAGGATCCTACCATAATCTTATGTCGTTGGTAGGGATCTGTTTCCGGTTTCTGGATCTTTTTCTTTTTCGGTTTTGAAGATTGCGCAGCTTTGATCAGTTTCTCCTTGCGATCTGCGTCTTCCAGCTTACTTTTTTCTACCGTCAAGTATTTTCGGATCTCTTCAAATAAAGGCTGATTGATGTCTTTCTTTCGTGATCGCGTGACGAACTTATCGATGAATCCTGTCAGTTTTTTACCGTTCTGAAGGAATTTGTTGTTCTTTTCAATGAACTCTTGCTGCGATTTCAGCTTTTCCTCAAAACGCGCTTTGCGATCCAGAAATTCTTCTCTGGCTTTATTGGCTGCAGCTTGCGCCTGGATGTGTTCTTTATTGAGTTTTTCAAGGTAGGTCTTCTCCCGCTGAAGTTCGTGTAAAAGTTGATCCATTTTAACTTTGCGCTGGTCGATGCGTGTTTTCGCTCGTTCGATCAATTCAAGCGGGATCCCATTGATCTGTGCCACTTCAAACGTAAATGAACTTCCCGGTTGACCGATGGAAAATCGATACAATGGTTCCAGCGTTTCGGTATTGAACAGCATACAGCCATTCACCGCTTCTTTTAATTTGTCCGCCTTGAGTTTAATGTTTCCGTAATGCGTTGTGATCACGGCAAAACTTCGTTTGTTGTATAATTCCTCGAAAAACACTTCTGCGAGTGCACCTCCCAGATCCGGGTCCGAACCGGTACCAAATTCATCGAGCAACAACAAACTTCGCTGGTTTGCTACCGTCAGAAAATGCCTCATCCGCTTTAAGCGATAGGAGTATGTGCTTAATTCATTCTCGATGGATTGGTTGTCTCCGATATCCGTCAAAACTTGCTGGAAGAAACACATTTTGCTGTTCGGATTCACAGGCACAAGTAACCCCGATTGCAACATTAACTGAAGCAAGCCAATCGTTTTTAAAGTGATACTTTTTCCACCTGCATTCGGTCCTGAAATCACCAGCATGCGCGTCGAACGATCCATACGGATATACTGTGGAAAAGTAACTTTGCCAGCCTCTTTATTGTTTTTCCAAAGAATGGGGTGGAAGGCGTCAATGAGTTCAATATGTGTTTCCTTCACCAAACCCGGCAGGCAACAATTCAATTCCAACGCAAGCTTACATTTGGCATTAATGAAGTCCAATCGCGTAAGTATCTGTTGATAGGCTGTGATTAGTTCTAAATGAACAGCCAGTTCGCCGGACAATTGTTGCAGGATGAGGTAAATTTCTTTGCGTTCATCGTCGAGCAATAACTCCAGTTCGTTGTTGAGTTGAATATTGACCTGTGGTTCGATGAATGTCAGACTTCCTGTTTTGGAAGAACCAACGACTGTCCCAGAGATCTTTCGTTTGTGTGTGGATAATACCGTAAGCACGCGTCGCTCATTGATGAACGTTTCACGCGTTTCGGCTAACAGGTTATCTTTAGTCAAGCGTCGTAATTCTTTCTCAAAGTTCTTATTGATCTGATTACGAACTACTTTAATTTTCTGACGGATCTGAAACAACTCTGGAGAGGCATCATCTTTAACTTGTCCTGACCGATCAAAGACTTTATTGATGGCGTCAATCAATTCTGTCGTGAAATATGCTGTGCTGCAGATCTTTGCAAGCTGTGGAAAATCCTTTTCGCGCTTATCAAAAAAGTAAAGGAGGTCATTCACCATCTGCGAAGCGAGCGATATCCTCATGTAACCTTCCAGTGACAGCACAGATCCAGTAACGGGAAGGATCTTCAGTTCACGATCGAGTTCCTCAAATTGCAATGCAGGAAACGATTCACCCGAAACACGAACGGTACGTAATTCTTCCAAGGTGATCAGTTCTTTTTCGATACGCTGAAAATCATTGATCGGTCGAAGTTCGTATGCTTTTTTAGCGGCAGTCGGACCCAGACAATACCCTGAAAGCCATTCCCGGAGTTGCGGAAACTCAAGGTCATTCAGCGTTTGTTCGTCTAGTCCGGCCATGCACAAATGTAAGGAAAAGGAACTTGTGGATTAAGGTCGAAATTTGAAGATAAACGATAAATGACCGAGTATGAAATTTCTGATAAAAACCACTTTTACACAGAACCAGTCTGCAAACCAAGTGAAGATGCGGATGCACGAAACGCTGGTTTGACAGCGGTACCGAAGGTAGGTTCCTTGTAAAAGTGAGAAGGGTTTTGCTACTTTTGACCACAAAAGTAGATAAGAAATTGCGGTACTTTTTTATGAGTATTTTCAGGCTTTAAAACGAAAAGAATCGTATCAATGTCTAACTTTGGCTATAACAAAAAAAATCTATGAAAATCATTTCCTTTAACGTGAACGGCATTCGTGCGATCATGCAAAAAACCTTCGTCGAAGACATGAAAAAAGTCGATGCAGACATCATTTGTCTACAGGAGACCAAGGCTACCGTTGAACAAGTGAAGGAAGTAGCAAAGGCTGTAGATGGATACCATGTGTTCGCCAATGAAGCAGAACGAAAAGGGTATTCCGGTACGGCGATCTTAACGAAGCACGTGCCCATAGCTGTTACGTATTACATTGGAAAAGAAGAGCATGACAACGAAGGCCGGATCACATGTGCGGAATTCGAGGAGTATTTCCTGATCACAGTTTACGTTCCTAATTCAGGCAGTGAGCTGGCTCGTTTATCATACCGTCAGGAGTGGGATAAAGAGTTTTTGGCCTATTTGAAGAAGCTGGAAAAAACGAAATCGGTAATCGTTTGTGGAGACTTTAATGTGGCGCACAAAGCAATCGATCTGGCTAGACCGAAGGAAAATTACAATAAAGCGGCCGGTTTCATGCAAGAAGAGATCGATGGGATGGATGCATATACCTCTAACGGCTTGATTGATACGTTCCGAGTGCTAAAAAAGGAGGAGGTAAAATACTCCTGGTGGAGTTACCGCGCCGGAGCCAGAGGTAAAAACATTGGCTGGCGTATCGATTATTTTCTTGTTTCTGAAAGTCTGCTTCCGAAAGTAAAAGACGCCTTTATTCTGAATGAAGTGATGGGGTCGGATCATTGTCCGGTGGGGATAGAGTTGGGTGCTTAATACTGAGATTATATTTAAATTGGCTTGAAATTCAGTAATTTGTATCTAAAATGATGAGGTAGCCAACCTTTTATCTTTTTTTTGCATCATAAGATTAAAGTAATTCTCGATCAATTGACGGAGGAGGAGTTGATAGAGGCTTGCATTGATGGAAGTCAGCGAGCATGTAAGGAATTGTATGAACAGAACAAAGGCTGGCTGTATGCCGTTTGTTTGCGCTATCACAAAAATGAGGTAGACGCTCAAGATAGTTTGCAGGAAAGTTTCATAACGATTTACCGCAATCTGCATTCCTTCAGAGCACAGGGAAGTTTTAAAGGCTGGATGCGCAAAGTAACAGTGCGATGCATTTTGGCGAGCTTCAGAAAGAACAATAGACGACCATTCAGTGATCTCGATGGAATGAATTCTGAACCCGCAGATCTTTCGCTTATTCAGTCGATGGAGAAGGACGAAATTCTGTTCTTACTTGAACGTTTGCCGTCTGGAAGAAAGCAAATTTTTGTGGCTCATGCCATTGACGGATTTACTCATAAGGAAATCGCTGAAATGCTTGGCATAACGGAAGGAACATCCAAATCACAATTCTTTCATGCACGGAGAGAATTAAAGGAAGCCATTGAAAAAGATAGTGTAATTGCTAAAAAATACGAACATGAATAAAGAGGCTAAAAGTCCCGATGAAGAATGGGGAGGAGCACTATCCTCCATATTTGAGGACGATATTCATCAGCCATCGGAAGAGAATTGGACGGTCATAGCGCAAGAGATCTTCCCGAATAAAAATAGAGGTTTTAACTTTTTTTGGATGGTTTCAATGGTACTTCTTATTGGTACTATTGGGTATTTCTATTTTGAGACATTGTCCACGAGTGATGATCAGGTCCGTCACACGCTTCAACAACATAAAAGCAGCAAAGCAGAAGTGTCTTCCTCCAAAAAAGATGTCACAGAATATGTTAAGGAAAATCTAGTTGAAAAGTTGCGAAACGAAATAGATAAACAAAATGGATTGAACATTAATAATGAGCAAACATCTTATCATCTTTCGGACAGAAATGAAAATTCAGAGCTGATCAATTATTCGAAGAATGAAGTACAGGAGATAATGAAATTTGGCTTGTCCCAACCTCAGTTAGACGGCGATGTATTACGCAATTCCGGAATAAGATTAACAAATTTGAAGACAGACGAAGATCAAGAATTTGGATATCATAATAGCATGATTCAAGATCGTGAATTAGATCAACCTAAGCTTGACACGGCTTTAAAACTAAAAACACTCCCGATACAATTGTTTTTGAGTTCAGATCAGTTGGATGTCCTTCAAATTGTTGAAAATGAAAACACTAAATTCAAACCGTTTTTCTCTGTTCAACTAACGCCTTTGATGGGAAGGAATATCCGAATTGTTAGTGGCATATTTAATAGTGACAATACCAATTCGAGTGCTTTGGGTGATCGAAGAGTGTCTTTGCCGAAATACGGATTTCAGGTGGGTGTTAATTATCATCTTACTGGAAGATTTTCTTTGCATACCGGATTTCAGATGGCAGCAGGAGATGTTCAATCACGATGGTTTTTTAGAAAACTAATGGTGGATCCCACATCTAATGACATACGTTTGAAAACAACCTCAGGAGAAGCGAGAACTTCTGATCCAACCTTGATCCAAGATATAACTAACGGAAACGCAGGTGTCTATAAATTGAGATTAAATCATGCCTTTGTTTTGTTTGCGATTCCAATTGGAGTAAAGTATCGTTTTACAGATGAAATGTTTTCTCCCTATTTCAAAACGGGTTTGAATCTGGAATTTTTTGGAAAACGAACGTTGTCTGTAGATGTTTTGGAGAAAGGTATTGTCAGAAACATTGAGTTAGATCTGAATAGGCCCAATATTGGATTGAGTTTGCAAGCGATACTTGCATTAGGGATAGAATCAAATTTAAAACGTAAGTTTAATTTCTTTGCTGAAGCAGGTTATTGCGCGCCATTTAATCAATTTGTTAATACGAATGGCTTTTCAGTTAAAATGGCAGGTTCCAATTTTTTAATAGGTTTGCGCTACGATCTCAAATAATTTTCATTCTTTTAAGAAGGTGATAT
>JBIITO010000134.1:0-5378 GCA_044340465.1 Crocinitomicaceae bacterium
GTTCAGGAAACTACTTTGTGAAAATCATTGATGCGAATAACTGTGTCAAGAATATTTCAGTGTTTGTGCCTCAGGTTACAGATACAACCAATATTGACCCTTGCGCTAACTTTAATGCAAGTATAAATTCTGACATTGCATCTACAGATTCAGTCTACTGTAATGGCCAAATAAGCGTTGTTGCCAATGGTGGTGATTCTCCTTACAATTATTCCTTTGATAATGCAGGTTTTAGTAGTGCTAATGTTTACTCTAGTCTTTGCCCGGGAAATTATTCAGTGGTTGTAATAGACGCAAATAATTGTGTAGACAGTTTAAACGTTATCATTTCTTACAATGATTCTACTATTAACGATCCATGCACTAATTTTACAGCTAATTTACAAATCTTCCCAACAACAGATTCGTCTAAGTGCAATGGTGCGTTGAATGTTATTGCGAAGGGAGGAACAATGCCTTATAGTTATTCATGGTATAACTCAACTTCAAATGGTCCGAATGCCACCAATTTATGTTTTGGCAACGATACAGTAACGGTAGTTGATGCAAACGGTTGTTCGGTCACGTTGTATGGATATGTGCCTTTCTCATTAAACCAATGTGCTAATTCAACACTTCAGGTAGCATTAACCTCAACAAATGTTTCAGCAAACGCAAATCCATGCAATGGTTCAATATCTTCAATGGTTTCAGGAGGTTTTGGAAATTACATTTATTCATGGAATAATGGTGCAACAACAGCTTCTTTAAGTGGTGTTTGTTCAGGAATATATTCTTTAAATGTAAAAGACTCGTTAGGTTGTATGCGAGCAACTTCTATCTATGTTGGACGCGATTTGGATTCAACGAGGGCTCTTAATGCCTACGTGATACCAACAGGAGTTTCTGAGGCTGGGATTTGTAATGGGACAGCATCCGTTGTTGCATTCGGCGGTGTACCTCCTTATTCATATTCCTTTGATGGTGGATCTACAAATCAAACTGCTACCGGTTTATGTCCTGGCTTGCAAAATGTGACCATAACAGATGCCAACGGCGCTTCATTGAAGTTAAACTTCATTATATCATCGCCACAAAATGTTATTGTAAATAATATTTACAAAGATTCTATCGTAGTTGATAGTCTATACAATCCGGCAGTCTCGAACTGTCTAATTGATTATTCTACAATTGATTCAATATTTATTTCAAATTTATCATTCATTTCAGCAGACTCGGTTGTAGTAACATGGACGGTGGAATATGGAAGTAAGTCTAGTGTTAATTTAACCAATTACTATGTAGTCCTTAATAGTGAAAGCGCAGTCTATACGTTTGTAATTCAATTATATTGTCCTTCAAAATCTGTTGGACAATTCTTAACAGCTTCCTCTCAGTATTACATTGATAAATCAGTTTTGGGATTAAATTCTGTCACAAATAATCATGACATATTTGTTTTTCCAAACCCGTTCAATGATAAGTTGAATGTCACTGTCAATTCTGACTCGGAGAATACAATTATCATTTCTGACATGTTAAATAAAGTTGTTTCAATTTCTAAATCATGGTCCAATTCCATAAATATTGATACTCAAAATTTTTCTTATGGAAATTATATCCTAACGATTGTAAATGAGAAAGGTAAATTCAACTACAAAATCGTTAAATAGGGTTTAATACATCAACAAATCGCCTAGGCGATTTGGGATTTTATGCGATTCTATCGAAACCAGTGAATTTTTGAAGAGGCTCTGGAATCATAATGCCATCTGGAGTCTGGTGATTCTCAAGTAACGCAGCCACAATTCTCGGCAACGCCAGCGCAGAACCGTTTAACGTATGACACAACCGTGTTTTCTTATCCTGATTCTTAAAGCGCAATTTCAAACGATTGGATTGGAAGGTATCGAATCTTGAGCAAGAACTTACCTCGAGCCATTTTTGCTGGGCAGCGGAATACACCTCAAAATCGTAAGTCAAGGCTGAAGCGAATCCGGTATCTCCTCCACAGAGTCGTAGGATACGGAACTGAAGCCCCAGTTTTGTCAGTAAGCCTTTCACATGTTCCAGCATCTCTTCCAAAGCTTTTGCTGTATTGTCAGGATGTTCGATACGAACAATCTCTACCTTGTCGAATTGATGCAATCTGTTCAATCCACGCACATCTTTTCCATACGAACCTGCCTCCCTTCGGAAACACGGTGTGTAACCTGTAAGTTTTATCGAAAATTGGTCGTCAGGCAAGATCACATCACGGTATATGTTTGTAAGTGGAACTTCCGCTGTAGGAATGAGGTAAAAATCATCTTCATTTACATAATACATCTGACCTTCCTTATCCGGAAGTTGTCCTGTACCATAACCTGATGCTTCGTTCACCACCAATGGCGGAATATATTCTTCATAACCTGCTTTTTCGGCTTCCTCCAAGAAGAAAGCGATAAGTGCCCGCTGTAGTTTAGCACCTTTTCCTTTGTAAAAAGGAAATCCGGCACCGGTAACTTTAACACCTAGTTCAAAGTTGATCAGGTCATATTTTCTTGCAAGATCCCAATGTGCAAAAGGTTCAGAAACAAAAGATGGTTGAGTCCCAGCCTCAAAAACAACCTCATTGTCTTTCTCATCTTTACCTGCCTTAACAAGCTCGTTTGGAACATTTGGAAGTGTACACAACAATTGAGTGATCTCCTGATCCAGAGAGTCGACCAAGCCTTTTAATTCTGTTTCTTTGACTTTTAATTTTCCGGTGCGACTTTTGGCAGTATTGGCTTCCTCTTGTTTTCCTTGTTTAAACAATTCTCCAATCTGTTTTGCCAGCTGCTTTTGTTCGGCTGCAATTGCTTCCAGATCTGTTTTGGCTGCTCTCCATTGCTGATCTTTGTCCAGAATCCGATCGATGGTTGGTGCAACATCCAGGTTGCGTTTTTTGAGTCCTTCTATGATCGAAACTTTATCTGTTCGGATGCGTGTAATCTCTAGCATAACTGCTTAATTTTTCAGTGCGAAAATAGGAATTAAAAACAAAAAAGGGCGAACCGAAGCACGCCCTATTCAATGAATACGTATCGCTTATGCCTCAGTCGTTTCCATAGGAACGATCGAAACAAACGAACGGTTATCTTTTTTCTTTTTGAACTCAACGATACCGTCTGTTAATGCATACAGTGTATGGTCTTTACCAATACCTACATTTTCTCCCGGATGGTGTTGTGTACCTCTCTGACGTACGAGGATGTTTCCGGCAATAGCTGCCTGACCACCGAAGATTTTAACGCCAAGACGCTTGCTTTGCGACTCACGACCGTTTTTCGAACTACCGACTCCTTTCTTGTGTGCCATGGTGTATACGTATTAATTCAGCGAACTGAATAAATTATTTTACTTTAATGTCCTTAATTGTGATCGCCGTAAAGCTCTGACGGTGACCGTTCTTCTTCTCGTATCCTTTTCTTCTTTTCTTTCTGAAAACGATAACTTTATCACCTTTCACGTGATCATTCACTTCTGCAGTAACTTTTGCTCCTGCAATAGCCGGGGCGCCAATGTTCACTTTTCCATCGTTGTCAACCAAAAGAACACGGTCAAATTCAACTTTTGAACCAGTCTCGGCTGCCAAACGGTGTACAAAGATCTTCTGGTCTTTTTGCACTTTGAATTGCTGCCCTGCTATCTCTACAATTGCGTACATAATAGCTTGTTTTTAATTTGAGTTTCTAAATTAGGACGGCAAAGATAGCCAAAAAAGTTAATAACACAACCCTGTTGAGGAATAAGATTCACTTTTAAGTTGCCGAAGGTCGGTTGGCCCAGAAAATTCCGAGTAAAATGACCGCTAGTGCTATGGGTTGTGTCCAATGAAAATGCTCTCCAAAAAACGATCCAATGATAAGTGCAACCACGGGGATCAAATAAGTAACACTACTTGCAAAAACTGCAGTTGAACGACTGATTAGGATGTTGAATACGAATACGGCAGATGCTGTTCCTACTATCGAAAGGATGAAAATGCTGATCAATGAATTAGTGACATCCGGATGCGTCGTTATTGTTCTGAAGGTATCAGTATCAAAATATACAATAAGCGCAGGCAGCCAGACTACGCTAAATGCTGTTGCTGTTATTTCAATTGATTTAAGATGTTGTAATCTATGTTTGATCGTATTCAAGCTGACGGCATAACAGAAAGACGCTACAATTACCGCTGTAGGATGCAGCCAGGTAGCTCTAGCCTGACCTTCCAAAGAATGGCTCAATAAAATAAACACCCCGAGACAGCCGAAGAATACGCCTGTAAGTTGCATAAAAGAGAAACGCATCCGAAAGACTACAGCGCCGAAGATGACAGTGAAGAGTGGAGTGCAACTATTTAGAATGCCTGCAAGCCCAGAGGAGATTCCGGTCTCTGCATAGGTAAAGAGGAAAGCAGGAAAGAAATTTCCGCAAAAACCAACCGTGGAAAGGAAGATTAGGTCTTTGAATGATTTTAACTTCAAAAGATATTTTATCCCAAAAGGCAGTAATACGCTGCCTGCAATGAGCATGCGTAACGCTCCCACCTGAACACTCGAAAAAACTGGTTCATCAGAACTGTTGTACATCCCCAATTTCATCAAGATGAATGAGCTTCCCCAGATTACGGAAAGAAGGAGCAGCAAGGACCAGTTTGTGATCTTGTCTTTCATGCCGCAAAAATAGTGTTTATATCACCTGTTGATACACTGTTAAAAACCCGAATCAAAATTGTTTAAAACCGTCCACTTTTTCCACAACTATTTATTGTTACCACTTTTTACCACAAAATATAAAGTATTGATAAACAGTTATAAAAACTTCTTTTTGTAAGGTTTAGTGTAACAAAATATACTTTTGAACGTTAGAATTTATTAACAAACGAAAAACTAGTGGTAAAAAGTGGGGCAAATCCGCTAATTTTACCCATTATTAATCGTCATGTCAGGCTTAGTCGGAGAATTTGAAGTAAAACTGGATGGAAAAGGGCGTTTCCTTTTTCCTTCTGGGCTGCGCAAGCAGTTGACTCCGGCTTCTCAGCGCGACTTCATGTTGAACAAAGGGTTTGAGGACTGTCTCACACTGTATCCGCTCAATGAGTGGGAAAAGGTGAGTGAGAAGCTTTCGAAGATGAACTTGTTCAAGCCAAAGAATCGAATGTTCTACCGTCTTTTCCATCAAGGAGCCAAGCTGGTTTCACTGGATAATGCGGGTCGCATATTGGTTCCATCGGCACACATGTCGCGGGTCGGTCTTGATCAAGATGTTATGCTGATTGCATACAACGACAGGATCGAAATTTGGGATAAGGCTAAATACTTCGAAATGATCGAGGGCAACATGGCGGATTTCGCTGATTTGGCGGATGAAGTAATGGGTGATCTTGG
>JBIITO010000040.1:0-17600 GCA_044340465.1 Crocinitomicaceae bacterium
GGGTTACCTTACTTCTGCAGGTGAAGATCGTTTTTACTGAATTATATGGGCTAAGTTTACAGATAGTAGATATTGATCCGAATTTTACCCTTGGTGAATTGCAGCGTGAGCGTGACGCGACCTTAAAGCGCCTACAGAAAGAAGGTTTAATCAACGCGAATCAGCAGCTCTATTTTCCGCCATTACCTAAGCGTATTGCGGTGATATCTGCAGATGCGAGTAAAGGATTATCGGATTTTAACAAGGTTCTACTTCAAAATCCCTGGAACTATAAATTCTTTACCATGTTGTTTCAGGCTTACTTACAGGGTGATATAGCAGTACCATCGATTATTAGTCAACTTGAACGAATAAGAAGTGTTGCTCATCATTTTGATGTGGTTGTCATTGTGAGAGGTGGAGGAGGAGAAGTAGGTATGTCGTGTTACAATAATTATGAATTATGTAAGGCAATCGCTACTTTCCCCTTACCTGTGCTTACCGGTATCGGACATTCTACCAATCTCACAGTAGCTGAAATGATATCATTTCGTAATGCCATTACTCCAACGGAATTGGCAGATTTCATGATACAAGCTTTTCATGATTTCGCTGTTCCGGTGCAAGAAGCAGGAAAGAAGATCAAGATCTTCTCGCAGCGCATGTTAGAACAAACTCAACAGCATTTTCAATCAGAATTAAAACTTTTTCGAAATATAGCCGAACTTTTTGTTACGCGTGCCGCGCACCTACTTTCAAATTCCAGTCAACTTTTTCGAGCTGAGGCAAGATCTGTCTTAATTGGGAGTCAGGAAAGATTGACAGGTCTCAAAAAATCAGTAGATGCATCTATTGAAATGAATCTTTTAAGAGAAACGAAACTGTTGAACGAGTTCCTGAGCACCATTCCAATAGCAAAGGAGCGACAGATTGCGAAGGAACAACGCGAATTGAAACAAATTGAAGATCTCGTTCGTGTTTTGGATCCGGTGAATGTACTTCGCAGAGGGTATTCCATTGCTCGATTCAAGGGTAAAACAATTAACAAGATTAATGATCCTATTACAGGAGATGAAATTGAAATTGAAACAGAACATAGTCTTATAAAATCAACTATTACGGAGTTAGATTTGAAAAAGAAATGAATATCTTGTATTGAAAAATCGAAGCACGAAAATTTACTCAGATCATCAAATTAATTTCTTAACATGGAAAATAACACATATACCGCTGCATTCGAAGAGTTACAGCAAATAGTTCGTGACATGGAAGATGGTGAGATCACGGTTGATGAGTTGGCAATAAAGGTAAAGCGTGCAGCTGAACTCATAAAGTTCTGCAAGAAAAAACTTGTAAGTACCGAAGAGGATGTGAACACCATCCTCAAAGAGTTGGAAGGTTGAATAAAAGGATCGTGAGTTGGTTATGATCTCACGAAGGTATTTGTGCCTTTATCTTCACTGGATTTCTTCGAAAATGCTAATAGAATCTATAATCCTTAAAACCGAGGATCGTGATGTAATTCGTGGCGACATCTCGGGTGAGTACATAGATGAGTAATTTACTTTTCTCATTATAGATCATCTCCGTTTCGGTGACGTATTTTCCACCTCGATAGTATTGTTTTTCCGTGAGGTTACCGTGAGGATCGTATAGGAAAAGTTGTTCCTCATAAGGTGCGATTTCATCCTGTCGAAATAGTTTGATGGAAGAAAGTAAGCCCCTTTCGTTGTAGGCGTACTTGTAGGTGGTAACGCTGGTAGTCATGATCAGACGTTCCTGTTTCTCTTTCAAATAACCTATTGTGCTGAAATAAGAATAAACGTGCATGTAGGGTAGATCGTAGCTATTGAAGATTGTTTTCCGCAGCATTGAATCACCCGCTTCATAGCGCATGGATTCCGTATTCAGAATTGTTCGCTGTGTTACGCGGAAGGTATCTTTATAATCTCGAGCGTAGTATTCTTTAATGATTCTGCCGTTTGTGTCGTAATCGAAATTGGTTACGTTGAAACCTTTTCCGTCTCCCTTCTTGTGCTCTATGATCTTTCCATCCTTCGAGTACTTGTAAATGTGCCAGGTAGTGTCTTTGGTGCCGTCATCTTTTCGCGTTTCGTATGAAGAAACCAATCTACCAAGCGTATCAAACTGATAAACTTGTTTGAACTGTGTATTTCGCATGGTCGCGCCAGGCTTCTTGTAGGTGTAGATTCCGGAGAGTGATTTGATCTTATTAAGACGAATGAATTCCGGACTGAAAAAAGGCTTATCAGTAAAAGCATTACCTTCCCTGTTGTCTAGCATTTGCGCGAAGTGAAGTAGCGGGAGAAGGAAGAAAAGAAGCAAGTTAATTTTCACGTTGTAAAAAACGCAAAAGCTTAGCTTGGTTTCAATAGAATCCAAAGATTGTTTTCCATAACGCTTTATGAATAACTGTTCCCTCTTTGACGGTATTGAAGAATGGTAGGGATCACATCTTCCCATCGATCAAACGGCAAAGAGCAAGTACCATCTGCACAGAGGTAATAGCTCAATTGACCCTCTCTTCCTTTTCCTTCGATGAGAGGAAAGAGTCCTTTCGACTTTACTGCTAGTTGAACATCAGGAAGATAATGTTGATTAAGAACCGCTGCTTTGTCCTGGGCGTTATTTCCGGTAAGCACAAGCTGCATGAATGGCCCCGTTTTTTTCAAGAGTAAAATCGCCCAGTTGGAATACCCCGATCCATATTGTTCCATTCCTTCGTAAAGATTCGAAAGCATTTGTAACGCACGTTCGATGAATTCGGTTTTGCCCATAAAATGTCCCAGATCGAAAAGCACATTGCCCATTACAGAATTTCCGGCCGGAATCACATTGTCATTGAGTTCCATTTTTCGGGCGATCAGTTCAGTATCAGCAGTGGTAAAAAAACACATTTGACTTACCGGATCCCCGAACAATTCCAATGTCTTTTCAGCTAAACGATCTGCTTTTTGAAGGAAAGAGACATCATAAGTTACACTGTAAAAGGACAGATAGGCCTCACACAGGTGCACATAGTCCTCTAGAAAACCTAAGATCTTTTTCCCTTTTTCATCGGATGAACGGTAAACAGTTCCTTCCTCACTGATCTGTGAAGACTCTAACCAGCGCAGGATCCGTTGGGCATGATGCAGGAATTCATCCTCCTGAAAAACAGCATAACAGGTGCACAGTCCTTTGATGGCCATAGCATTCCAGGAAGTGAGTTTTTTGGTATCTGTGCCAGGCCGTACCCGATGCGAACGTTCACTGAGCAAACGCTCGTTAATATTCTTCAGTTTTTCTTCAAGCATTTCGCGTGATACCCCTTCATTCCTTATCCATGCCTCATCGGTAATGCGGCGCAAAAGGATATAGGCCTCCTGTTCTTCCCAGTAACCGCACTGATCAACGGAATAAAAGCGTTTTACCCAATCAAAATCTTTTCCGAGCACCTTTTTGAGCTCCTGCTCCGTCCAACAGTAGAACTTACCTTCCTCCCCCTCGCTATCCGCATCCAAGGCAGAGAATAAGGCACCATCCTTGCTCAAAAGTTCGCGTTCTATCCACTCGATGGTCTGGTAAATAACCCTCTTATATAAGGGTTTTTGGAATAGTTTATATGCAGATGCATAGGTGTGAAGTAACTGTGCATTGTCGTATAGCATTTTTTCGAAGTGGGGCACTTTCCAGAGCATATCTACCGAATAGCGGGCAAAACCACCGCCAATTTGGTCGTACATTCCACCCATGGCCATTTTATCCAGGGTGAGTTCAACGTGATCTTTCACCTTTTGATCCTGATAGCGTTCAGCGTAGTAGAGCAGGAAGTCCAGATTATTCGGCAATGGGAACTTAGGTGCCCGGGTTCCTCCGCCTTCCATTCTATCGAAGTTTCTTGACCAGCGAAAGACTAGTTCGTGTAGTTTCTCTGAGGAGAATTGGATTCCGGTAACCGGTTTATCGATCAGTTCGCTTTTTTGCACCCCTTCTGCTAAGGTATGTGCGTATTCCAGCGTCCGCTGACGATCGCTGCGGTAGGTGTGTTCCAGGGAACGAAGCACATGCATCCACTGCTCTTTCGGGAAGTATGTACCACCGAATACCGGACGTCCATCAGGCAACGTAAAACAATTGAGTGGCCAACCTCCTTTTTGGGTCATGAGTTGAACAGCGGTCATATATATTTGATCGACATCTGGACGTTCTTCGCGATCCACCTTGACACAGATAAAATGGAGATTCATCAGCTCCGCTACTTTTTCATCCTCGAAGCTTTCATGTTCCATCACGTGGCACCAATGGCATGCGGAATACCCTACGCTGATGAGCACCAGTTTATCCTCTTCCTTTGCACGCTCAAAAACATCCTTCGACCATGGCACCCAATTTACCGGGTTGTATGCATGCTGTAGCAAATAGGGCGATGTTTCGTTAATGAGTGCATTAGCGTATTGTTCCATGTAGGTAAAGTTAGTCGTTCAAATCTTTGTCTGTTTAGGGATAATACAATTGAATTGCTCTACTGTTTTTCAAGGGTTAGTCAAAAATTCAAGTTGTTTACCCTTTTTATAAAGGTTTCTATTGAAAAACACAGTCGAAGACAAAGCTCAAATTCTAAAATGATTTAGTTGAATTTCAGCGAGATGATTTAGCACGAAGAATTATAAAGTATTTTGTCTTCATAAGGAATACGCTATCCAGTTTGTATTTGGTATCAATATAATTTTAGACTCAAATTTTTCCGTCATACAACAATACCTTTTTGTAGCTTTGGGTTATAATGGGAGTAAAAGGTCCGATTGGTGTTTTTGATTCAGGTTACGGAGGTTTGACTATTCTCAAAGAAATTGTTAGTCGCTTACCCGAATATGATTACCTATACCTAGGAGATAATGCAAGAGCGCCCTACGGTACTCGATCCTTCGATGTCGTATATGAATATACTTTAGAGGCTGTAAGGGAATTATTTAAACGTGGATGCTCGCTGGTCATCTTGGCATGTAATACAGCGTCAGCAAAAGCGCTACGAAGTATACAGCAACAGGATCTTCCCTTGTTGGCTCCTGAAAAGCGCGTACTTGGTGTGATCAGACCGAGCACAGAACTAATCGGAACGTTGTCAGTTACAAGACATATAGGTGTTTTGGCTACTGAAGGTACGGTTCGGTCTGAGTCGTACAAGATCGAATTGGCGAAATTTGCTCCCGATTGCACTGTCATACAGCATGCCTGCCCCATGTGGGTGCCAATTATAGAAAATAACCAACAGGAATCGGAGGCGGGCAGGTTATTCATCCGCGAGGATGTATTATCGCTTATGGATAGAGATCCTCAAATTGATACGATCGTATTGGCTTGCACGCACTACCCATTAGTTGTGGATTATATTCAGTCGTTGGTTCCAACGCATGTGAGAGTGGTGACTCAGGGAGCTTTGGTAGCGGAAAGATTAGAAGATTACCTTAACAGACATCAGGAAATTGCTTCGAAATGTTCCAAAGATGGCAACATTCATTTTCTGACTTCCGAGAATAAGGATGTTTTTGATGCGCAGGCAAAACAATTTTTGTCAATGGAGGTGTGTTCGGAGCACATTCATTTTTAAGAAAGTTTCTTCTATGGAGAACTTTTAAAATTGGTTCGAGCTACTCTTACGCTGTTTAAATTGTAGACCAACTATAACTTTGAACGCATCGTCCAAGCGATTAGTGTTGAACTTTGTTTGGCTAATTCAGCTTTTTCTCCTTGAAAATTTTCGTCGATCGTTTGATGAAAAAGTAAAAGCCACTGTTCGAAATCTTCCTTTTTTAAAGGAAGACGGGCATGTGCCTCTATCATATTTCCTTTGTAGCCCGGCTTTTCGATTAATATAAAAGCCCAAAAATCAGCCACTTTTGGAATATGTATAGAAAGGTCAAGGGCTTGAAAATAATAGCCGATCAGAGAATCTATAAGCAGTTTATCATAAAATCGCTTTACGAGCAAAACAACTTCTTCGTATGTTTCAACGTCTTTCACTTCTCTTCCTTGAACCAACCGGAATACATGACATAGTTATTAGCTATACGCTGCACTTCACCCGCAAATAATTCAGGCGAGAGTGTTTTCACTTTTTTGGCAGGAATTCCTGCGTAGATACTCCACGATTCTACTCGAGTTCCTTCAAGAAGAACTGCCCCTGCCGCAATAATACAATTGGCTTCAATGTAACAATTGTCCATGACGATTGCGCCCATACCAATCAACACATTATCTTCCACAGTGCAACCATGTACAAGCGCATTGTGTCCAACAGATACATTGTTTCCAAGATTTACTTTTGTTTTTTCATACGTACAATGAATCACCGCGCCATCCTGAATGTTCACCTTGTTTCCCATGCGAATGGAATTCACATCTCCGCGAATGACCGCATTAAACCAAACGGAGCATTGGTTGCCCATAACTACATCACCTACGATCGTTGCGTTTTCTGCTAACCAGCAATCGTTTCCAAAAATGGGATCTATTCCCTTACAAGCCTTAATGAGTGCCATGTATTTTTTTTCAAAGATACATGCTCACCTGCCTCTTTGCAACTGGCCTCTATAGAATTTTAGCTATGAATTTTAGCGATGGTTGTTTTGATGTAAGAACGAACCGTTGGATCAATTACTTTCCAAGCATCTTGGAAGACACTACGAATCAATGTATTTCCCTATCTTTAAGAAAAGTTTTTAATGCTATTGCTCTTTTTTGCGTTAATTTAGGTTTGATTTATGCTCCATTTTACTAAATATGAACATCCAAAGTCTAATGAATGGGTAACTTTTGTTCATGGTGCAGGGGGCAGTAGTGCTATATGGTATCAACAGTTAAAAGCATTCAAAAAGGAATTTAATGTGTTGCTGATCGACTTAAGAGGGCATGGTAAGTCTAAACTTCCCTTAAACGAAAAGTTGAAACGCTATTCATTTGATCACATTGGGGATGATATTATTGAAGTGCTAGATTTTCTTAACATTCAATCGACCCATTTTGTCGGGATATCCTTAGGAACGATTGTTATTCGCGAAATTACAGAACGTTTTCCGCATCGAACGAGGAGCATGATTATGGGTGGTGCGGTCATGAAAATCAATTTGAAAGGCCAAATTTTAATGCGATTAGGGAGTTTGACGAAATCTATTATTCCTTATTTGGTGATGTATCGCTTTTTGGCTTGGGTAATTATGCCTCGAAAAAATCATAGAGAATCAAGAATACTCTTTATAAACGAAGCTAAAAGGCTCTATCAAAAGGAGTTTATCAGATGGTTTACGCTCGTCTCTCAGGTTAATGCGTTATTGAAGTTGTTTAGGATTAAAGATTCAGGAATACCAACTTTGTATATTATGGGACAAGAGGATCATATGTTTTTGCCCTCTATTTCGAAGTTAGTTGCAAATCATTCCTCTTCGAAACTGGTGGTTGTTCCCAATTGCGGACATGTCGTAAATGTTGAACAACCTGATTTTTTTAATAAATCAGTGATTGAATTTATTCAAAGCGTTTGAGAACCATTTATAATGTCTGGTGGCGGACATTGGTATTTCAAGGTTAAGAAAAGAAGATATACTAGCTTGTAAAGTATTTCAGCAGAGCTATGAATGGTATAATCAAATTACACCCAATTCTCTCCCAACTTTTATGAATGCCGTAACTGCCTTGTCAAGGTCTTTTACGCTATGAGCAGCAGATATTTGCGTGCGAATACGTGCCTGACCTTTCGCTACTACAGGATAGAAGAATCCAATAGCATAAACACCTTCATGCAATAGTGCATCAGCGAATTTTTGTGATAATGCAGCATCGTACAACATGATCGGGACAATAGGGGAGTCACCCGGTTTAATATCAAATCCTGCAGCGATGATCTTTTCCTTGAAATATTTCGTATTGGATTCAAGTTTATCGCGCAACTCTGTAGTCGAGCTAAGAATATCAAAGACCTTGTTTGATGCACCAACAATTGCAGGCGACAGTGAATTTGAGAAAAGGTAGGGTCTTGATCGCTGACGAAGCATATCGATGATCTCTTTCTTTCCGGTAGTATAACCTCCCATGGCACCACCAAGCGCTTTACCAAGAGTTCCGGTAATAATGTCCACTCGATCCATACAGTTATGGTATTCAGGAACACCGCGACCTGTTTTTCCTATAAATCCGGCCGAGTGACATTCATCCGTCATCACCAAGGCATCATATTTATCCGCAAGATCACAGATCTCATTCATTTTAGCTATGTCCCCATCCATGGAGAAAACCCCATCCGTAACGATGATTCTGAAGCGTTGTGCTTGTGCTTTTTGAAGCTGAGCCTCGAGATCAGCCATGTCGGAGTGTTTGTAACGGTAACGAGCGGCTTTACACAATCGAATTCCGTCAATGATTGAGGCGTGGTTCAGTTCGTCCGAAATAATCGCATCTTCCTCTGAAAAGAGCGGTTCAAAAACACCTCCGTTTGCATCAAAAGCTGCCGCATAAAGGATCGTATCCTCGGTGCCGTAGAATTTCGCAATCTTTGCCTCGAGTTCTTTGTGAATATCCTGTGTTCCACAGATAAAACGTACGGAGGACATTCCGTAACCATGTGAATCAAGTGCGTCTTTTGCCGCAGCGATTACTTCCGGATGAGAAGACAACCCAAGATAATTATTCGCGCACATAATAACGACTTCTTCTCCGGTTGAAACTTCCACTCTAGCACCCTGCGGTGAGGTGATGATGCGTTCTCTTTTATAGATTCCGCCTTCTTTGATGGCGTCTAATTCTGTTTGAAGATGGTTTTTGAGTGCTCCGTACATGAATGATTTTTTTCAAATATAGTAATTCCAACATGTTCATGAAAAGCAAATTCTATAAATAGACTTTAGACTGGTAATCTTACGTAATCATCTCTATTCAACACCAATAGCTTTGTATAAGTAGACCGACCATAAAAATTGATTTTTGGATAGATCCATCAATTCAAGCTCTGCTGAAAGGGCATTTTGTTGAGAGAAAAGAACTTCGAGATAATCAGCTCTATTGGCATTAAATAATTCTCCTGCAATCGTTCTAGATTCTTTTAATTTTTCCATTTCTCTATTTTTGTTTGAAATCATTTTTTCAGTGTTTTGAATGGCAAATAAACTATTGTTTACTTCCGTAAAGGCATTTAGCAACGTTTCTTGACAGTTGTACAATGCATCTATTTGGTTTGAAGAAGCTCTTTTAAAATTTGCCTTTAATGCACCAAGGTTTATTATTGGTGCCATTAGATTTCCAAATAGACCATAGGCGATGGATTCTGGAGAAGAAAAAAGAAAACGAGTCTTATAGGCTTGGTATCCCAAACTTCCGTTAATAGACAGACTTGGATAAAACATTTTACGTGCGGTTTGTAAATCGGCGTTAGATACCAAAAGTTCTTGTTCAGCTTGTCTTACATCCGGTTGGTTTGAAAGCAATTGCCCAGGAATACCAGAATTTATCTGTATTGATGTGAGCTTATTCGATTCAAAAGATGAACGTTCAATTTCTCCGTCAAATTTTCCACAAAGTTTTCTAAGTTCGTTTTCAGCATAATAATTAGAGAACTTAGGATGAATTTCTAGAAGTTCCACTTCATGTTGCGGTCATCCAGCAGGGCGAAAGATATCTTATAATCCAATCTCGGAGCCATTTGATTGCCATCAGAGGCAACGGCATACACTCCTATGCGCAAACGTCTTCTCGAAAATTTAAAGTTGCGTTCTAAACCTGCGAATATCTCATAATGTTGCCAATCGAACTCTTTTACATATAAAGCCCCAACACCAGTCACAAGGCCGATGTTGGTTTTCTTCATGAAAGGGATTTTATTGATGATGGCACCATTGTCGTGATGAACGAAATGTCCTTCAAGAAAATAATCCTCCGACGGAAGAGAAGAATCCAGTCCTTGAAAGGAATAAAGTGGATTGGAAAACCAGATCGGATCACTGCGACGCTGAAATTTAAAGTCTGCCAAATAAAGTCGTTTCGAACTCAGAAACTTGCCGCTCAAAATGTGATAGGATGAGGTTCCGATTGTACCGATCTTGAAGGTTTGCATCATACCGATCCTACCGTATTCGTGATCAATGTCACTGCCAAACAATTTCGGAACACCTCGCTCGTAAGTGGCATAAAAGGTGGGATAGCGAGAGCCAAGTAACACCTTTCTTTTCGCCTCTTTCATGTATTTCTGTTTGGGCGTATAGGTGATGGTCGTAGTACTGATGAGCGCCTGATAGGTTTGAAAATCACTTGGACTGTTATTCGGGATGGAGTTATCGAATATCGTTACAAATTTGTAATCGCGGAGACTTCTGCGTTCAGTGAACTGCAATCCGGTGGTCAGATAGAAACCATTGAACAGTTCATACTCATTTTCAACTTCTCCACTAGTGGCTTCAATGAAATTTTCTCGTTTGTAGATCTGAGTGATGGCATCAAAACTTCGTATGGCATCAAAGTCATGTGAGAACTGAAAGGAGGCCGTTCCAAAATGAAAAGGTGCATAACGATAGCGCCACCACGTTTGACCTTTCAGATCTGCATTTAGCACTCCCATGGATGCTTCCGTATATGAATCCAGGGCGTGTTCGTTCTTCCACTTCTTAAAATAGTAGAAGCTTGGGGCAACTCTCGGGCCGGCTATGTATACCGGTCGTGAAGTTGCTGCAATTGAACTAAGTGTCCATTGCGATTTTTTTTCTCTGTTGCGGTGATCGATACCAAACCAAAGTACCTTCAATGCTGTGATTTTGTTGAATACGGCATCTACGGAATCCAAGTATTCTTTTCGGTTCTGGTAATCTCGGATCGAATCTTTTGCCAAGATGAAAGCTTGTTCCTCTGCTGTTAAAGCAATCTTACGTTGATCTTTCCAGAAAGAGGAATCTCGTTCATAAGCTTGTTCATCAGTCACAGATAGCTCGTTCCCGAAGAATTTTTTACCGAATTCAGGTGTGAAGGAATAGTTACTGAAATCAGCGATCGTTTTACAGTTCGAACTCTGGTTTTTGTACTTTACACCATAATCGAGTTCCTGATGTGTGAGTACGCAGATACTATCTCCCGGATGTTCGAATGTTTGTTTGATTGTGAAACGGTCGTAAATGAGCAGATTTCCTTTGTTCATGGTTAGTTCCAACTTCTGGATAAGCCATAAGGAATCGATCACCCAAATATAGCCTTCCAGAGTTGTGGTCGCTGTGCTTCTTGGAATGATTCGGATCTTGCTAATCTTATGTCCCTTTTCTTCATATTGTTCCTCCAGTCTATATTTATAAGAAAGGATACCGGGTGCTGAAATGGGAGAGCTCACCGGTGATTGATGAAGATCATCCAAATGGAGCAGATTATGAAAAAAGTTGAAATTTGATTTTACAGTGGTAATGTAGTATAAGTTCCGATCGTCACCACGCTTTTCGAAAGCATTTCTCACCTCTTTCACCTTGTTTGGAGGAGAAAAACTTCTTGTCAACTGTACCTCCACGAGATTCATGTTTTCAGTCAGATGATTCTTCTTTCGTTTGGTTTCATCTGCAAATGGGTCTTCCAGTTCAGTTGGATCAACGGTAGGCGTTTGTGTTTCTCTTTTTTTCTTGGGCTTTTCCTCTTTTTCTTTTCGGTCAATTTTCTCGGTAGCTTTAATATAGGTGTCCACGGTATGAGGATAATTCCACAGACTGATGCTATCTCTTTTTTCAACGACCTTCAGCATGATCTCCCTCCCGGGATTTGATTTTTTAACAGCTATTTCTACGTCCTGAAGGTCTTTAATGGTTACTTGGAAAAGTTGAATGTCACGTGTGATAGGTTTGTCATTGATAGCAATATATGCCTCGCGTTCGTTATAACCAGTGGCATTAAAGACTAGAAAATATTCTCCGGGGTATAGACGGATTTCATAATAACCGTTTGCATCGGTGATCGTGCGAAGATCAGCATTGTTCTTTACAAAGATTTTTGCAAACGCAATAGATTGATTTTGATCATCAAGTACTCGCCCACTCAATAACTGCTGTCCAGTCAGGTTTGTAGAAAACGTTATCAAGAGGAACAGCAAAATGAAAGAAAAAAAGTTACTCACTTTCATCCTTTTCGTCAAAGTTTGTATCGAATAAATATATTGTAAAACAGGTATATAAGCGAATTAAAAGCTTTCAACTTCGGTCAAATGAATTACGGTTAAGTGTTGCTAAGGAATTAATCCTTTCTTTCTTCAGAATTTTGATTCTGCATATAAGCGATATGTTTTTGCATACGTTTCACCATCCATCGTTTCATCAAGAACATGACGAAGGAAATGAGCGAGAACAAATAATAGAATCCCCATTTACGAATGTCATCAATGAATGACATGTAGGTTGTTACGAGAAAAATAGCTACTCCTGCAAAGAGCCAAACGTAGGTCATTATTCGATTGTAAATTTCCATATAAGAATTAAATTAATCTTTTTTAAAGTCATACGTACCTCTCGGCTTGAGAAAAACATATTCGGAGAAGTCCTGTTTTGTTTGTATACCGTCCCCGTAAAGTATACCACCGGGTGAACGAACCACTACTGAAGAATGCGTATATATAGTACTATCTATTTGATTCCAGTAGAGGGTTTCCGTTAGCAAGCGTTGCTTCTTTTTAAAGTTATATAACTGAACAGAGTCTTTAACGACGAGTTTTCCTGTTTTGAAGTTTGCTTCGCCATACAGTGCAGTCAATGAAGAGACGATCTTGCCATCGGAGGAAAAGAAGTTCACACGTAATCCGTCTTTAAGTTTGGTGACCATTTCAGGTTTTGAATACGTTTCTGCTAACGTTGCTAAGATTTCAATTCGTGCGTAACCGGAATCGTTGTAAAGAACCCTCAGATCTTTGGTGACTTCATCAGGTGCTTCAGGGTCATAGGTTACACGTTGAATGGTTTCCAGATCATTAACACAGCCGACAAGGAAAGCCCATAATGGAAAGAATATCAGAAAAAACTTAAAAACCAGATGGTTCGGGTAAAGCACGATCAATCGAGTTTTCGTTTAACGAACCACTTATCAAAATTTGAGGGAGCAAGAATCACTCCGAAACTGAAGCCCGCATAGCGTTCCCTGAATCCCATCCCATTAAAGCCTGATTGCTCACCTGCTATGAACGAAAAATTAAGAGAAGAAAGTGTGCGAAAAGAAGTGACCGGTACCCCAAAACCAAGAGTAAATCCTTTGTCAAAAATAGCACTTGATTGATAGGTGTAGGGAAGAGTTTGTCGATAAAAACCAGCGCGATAGTGCAGCTTCTCTATAAATTTAAGTCCTGTACCATTCTCTTGAAATCCGATTTCCGGAGTATACTGCAACCCAAAATTCCAAACTGACGGATGGTTGATGACAGGAGTAACTATTGAATCCTTGAGTATTAATGAGTGTGTATAATTTATGTGAAAAGCGATCTCGCTCTTTCTCAATGAATTGTCTTTTTGGGAATCATTGAGCCGAATCTTCCAAACAAATCCAAACTGTGTTTTGCCTCCAAACGCAACGTTTGTTTTCACATTAGTTGACGAATTGAGCGTGTCCATCAATTCAGGGTCTTCTACATTGCCGTAAAACAGATAAGAGTTAGTTGTACCCTTCAAGCGCTGTTGCGGTTCAATTACCGTAGTCATCGAAATAGAATGATTTATACCTAATTTCTGATGAAGACTTGCTGCCAGTTCGTAATGAAATGCATTTAATTTCAATTCACTCCAATCGACACCACCTACATTATTGTTGTTCGTGATAAGCAAACTCTGACGTTCTTTGTGAGCTGTTCCGAAAATATAATCTCCATTAGCTCCCACGCAGAATTGAGTGTTTTTAAGGTTGATCAATGGAGTTGAAAAACCGATGAAGAAAGCTTGCGTGCCTCCTTTACCTTTGTAAACATACTTTAATGAATCTGTTCCAATTTTTGTTCTTTCCGTGAGTTCGTAACCTATTCGGGTGAATGGTTTAAGGCCAAAGGCAAAACCAATGTGTTTTTTTAATCCAAATCCCATCGCGAAATGATCGGGAACAGCAGTAAAGTTCCAGTTATTTTTTTGACCGTCAATGAATTGGGCGTATCTTGCATTTAAGCCAATGGAATAAAGCGGCATTCCCTTACTGAGAAGGGAATAGGAAGAAGGGTTGTAGAAATTGAGTACCGTTGAATCAGTGTAACTTACACGGCAATTTCCTATCCCTGTAAAGATGCCGTGATTAGCTAGTGATCGGTCTCCAAATCCTCTTGAGCTCCAAGGAGAAAATATCGAATTCTGACCAGCTGCATAACCTGCAATCAAGGCAAAACCAAAGGATATTAGGTTATTTCGCATTAAAAGAGTAAATCATATACATGCCCAGAAGGGTCAGGTTTTCGATTGCAAAGATGTCATTTTTTCCTTCGAAATCAAAGTGAACAGCATCTCCCCCTGTAATAAAAAAGGTTAATTCCGGATAGCGTTCCCGATAGCTCGACATAAATCCATTTAATTCGGATTGAATTCCATTGATCACTCCGGAGTGTATACTTTCTTTAGTGCTTTTCCCCGTTAGATGTGTATTCCCTCGTTCATTCAAAAGTGGCAACTTACCCGTAAATTCATTCATAGATCGGTAGCGTAATTCGATGCCCGGACTAATCGAACCACCGATGTAGTCATTGCCTTCCAATACATCGAATTTTATGCAAGTTCCGATATCAATTGCGACTGAAACAGTTGTTTTCGAATGGTGATACATTGCACATGCGTTACACACTCTATCCAAACCAAGGGTTTCCGGAGTATCGTAATTTAGCTTGAACGGAATAGGGGTTCGAGAGGAAAGGATAAGGTAGGGAGACAACTTTTGAATTAAATACGCTGTGCCTGTTGTGTCTAAGACAGAACTAAGCACCGTGCGTTTTTCTCTGAATTGCTCTAGATAAACATTCAGTTCAGGGTCTTTATACCCAAAACGCTTTACTGATCGGATTATTCCATTGTCTGCCGTACAGATTTTTATATCCGTGTTACCGGCATCAATTAATATGACCTTTTCCAGATTATTCATTAAAAGCAAAGATACGTTTAAAGCTAAAAAAAGATGATATTGCTTAATCGAATGAATTAAGTTATTATATTTGCCCCCACAATTGAGGATGGTGATGTAGCTCAGTTGGTAGAGCAAAGGACTGAAAATCCTTGTGTCGGCGGTTCGATTCCGTCCATCACCACCAAAAACATCCGATTTAATAAGTTGAAAATCAACGAGTTAAATCGGATTTTTTTTATTGGTGTAAAACAAAGGGTGTAAAACAATCTACGAATTGTTACTTTTTTAATTTCCTCGGATAAAATCTAAAATCCTCATAATTAGAACTACCAAA
Organism: Crocinitomicaceae bacterium; assembly: GCA_044340465.1. Taxonomy (GTDB): domain Bacteria; phylum Bacteroidota; class Bacteroidia; order Flavobacteriales_D; family Crocinitomicaceae; genus M0103. Next base: position 15,398 of record JBIITO010000040.1, read on the forward strand.
AGACCCCTTCCACCTTATTTCTCTGCTTTGAATATGCTGCAGCACTATTACAATCCAAACATACCTCATAGTTAAAACCAGCTAAGCGATTTCAGCAAATTTATTCCCGCAAACCTATTAAGCGGCACATTTTCTTTACATCAGTGCAGGATAACATATCCTGCGAAGAGGGGTAGTTCATAAATAAAGTAAGAAAACGTTTTGATCACCGCATGATGGCACATCCCGCGGAGCGGGTAATTCGACCCTCATGTTCTGCACAATATCAGGCCAACAAGGATTCAGCAGGAATGCCAAATTCTTTGTGAAGTTTTTTGATCATTGTCAGTGTTAATTGACGTTGTCTGTTGAGAATTTCCGAAACCCTTCCGCGTGTTCCAAAAAACCTCGTCATGTCAATTTTCTTCATGCCCATTTGATCCATTCTGAATTTAATAGCATCTACCGGATCCGGCGCTTCTATTTTATAATGCTGTTGCTCATATAATTCCACTAGCGCGATTAGCAACTCTATTTCATCAAATTCTTTTGCATCCGGAGTAATATCAAAGCACTCATCGATACGGCTTAACGCAGCTTGATATTCATCTTCAGTTTTAATCAATTTCGCCTCCATATTAAACTTTTAAATGGTTGTAACATCAATTGAATCATATTCTTTATGTGTGCCAACAAAACGAATAAAAATCCATTCTGTAACGTAATTCACCTTTACGACTAAACGATATTTATTTCCACAGATATTAAATACTACTCGATTATTACCCACAATACTTGCGCTTTTGTACTGTGTCTTAACATCGTTGGGAGTCTTCCAAGTTGCCATTTTCACCTCCTGATACCATGATTTTAAAGGCCCCTCTGAATCTACCCTTCCAGGTTTTTCCCAATGTTCTCTTAACGTTTTAAGCGCAACCACGTTTTTCATCGATCAAACAAATTTAAATGATTTTCTGCCATGTTCCCAAAAAGGGAACATTTAATTTCGTTTTAAAGTTCCTTTTTTACTTGAATATACAAAATATTAATCGTTTTGTGATTATTTTTTAATCGTACGCTATAGAATTATATCCTCGAATTTGAAGATTCAGGATTATGGGAGTGTTATACAGCTCATCAATTCCTTAATTCAGCGCAGGATGCCATATCCTTGCGAAGCGGGGGAATAATATTGTTCTCTCGCATTTTTCAACTGATAATTTTCACTAACTTAAGGTAAACTATGAAGAATGAAATCATATTATACCGACCAAATGAGGCAGCTGAACACATAGAAGTTCGCCTTGAAAATGAGACCGTGTGGTTGAATCAGGAACAAATCTCACATCTTTTTCAACGTAATCAATCGGTAATTTCGAGGCACATAAGTAATGTTTTTAGGGAAGAAGAACTTGATGAAAAAAGCAATATGCAAAAAGTGCATATTCCTAATTCCGATAAACATGTTGCTTTTTATAACCTAGATGTAATTATCTCTGTTGGGTATCGTGTAAAATCCAAACAGGGGACACAATTCCGAATATGGGCAACAACTATTTTACGTGAATACTTACTCAAAGGCTATGCAATTAACCAACGTGTGGATCGAATTGAAAATAATCTTGAGAATCTTTCAAAAGAGGTGAGTAAAATCTCTTTACAACTCAAAACCAATGAACTTCCTACCCAAGGTGTGTTTTTCGATGGACAACTTTTTGATGCTTACGAGTTGATCTCAAAAATTATTCGTTCTGCAACTAAAGAAATTATTCTTATTGACAATTACATCGATGAATCTGTACTCATTCATCTCAGTAAACGTGCGGCGAATGTTGAGGCAATCCTTTACACTCAAAAAATAACCGCTCAACTTCAATTGGATTTGGCAAAACACAACGAGCAATATCTAGGAATCCAAATTAAAACGCTGAAAACGGCCCATGACCGATTTCTAATCCTAGACCGAAAGGAATTATACCATATCGGTGCTTCCCTGAAGGATTTAGGGAGAAAATGGTTCGGGTTTTCCAAACTCAATGAATTTCTTCCAATGATCTTGGAAAAATTGAATGACGTATAAAAGCAGTAATTCAGCACTTGCAGCTTAGAAGGATATGCTATCCTTCGAAATCTTAGGAAGATTGTTCATGAATAAGGTAATAAAACGTTTTGTTCACCGCAGGATGGCTCACTCCGCGCCGCAAAATTGATTCAGCAAATTTAC
>JBIITO010000135.1:0-5361 GCA_044340465.1 Crocinitomicaceae bacterium
ACTGAAAACGGTGACCAGATCAAAAAGTACAATGCACGCGACGGGATGGCTATTCAGCACTTGGTGAAACAAGGCTTTCAATTAGCCATAATATCCTCCGGCTATAAGGCTGAAATGGTGAAAGCACGAGCTGAATTGCTGGGAATTCAGTTTTGCTATGTAGGTCGTGATCCCAAATTAGAAATACTAAAAGAGCACTGCAATAAACTCGGAATTGGTTTGGAGCAAGTTGCTATAATAGGAGATGACATCAACGACCTTGATGTGTTTAGAAAGGTAGGTTTTTCGGCCTGTCCTTCCGATGCAGTGACGGTCATCAAGAGTCATGCAGACGTTATACTTTCAAAAAAAGGGGGGGAGGGATGCGTTCGCGAATTCGTGGATGCGTATTTATTAAAACAACCACTTACTTAATTGCAGGAATGAAAATTGGTTTAATAAGAGAGGGGAAGAATCCACCGGATAAGAGGGTTCCATTAACTCCAGCACAATGTCAATTGCTTAAAGAAAGATACGACGATCTGGATATAATTGTCCAACCGAGTCAGGTACGAGCATACAAGGATGAAGAATATAGTGCGAGAGGAATTGAATTGAATGAAGATCTTTCCTCCTGCGATTTGATTATGGGAGTGAAGGAAGTCAATGTAGAAGACCTGATTCCGGGAAAGAAGTTCATGTTCTTCTCTCACACAATCAAAAAACAAGCGCATAATCAGAAGTTAATGCGAGCTCTTCTTGACAAGCATGTTGAGATGATCGATTATGAAGTGTTGAAGGATGCCAAAAACAAGCGTATCATCGGTTTCGGAAGATATGCCGGTGTAGTTGGAACATACAATGCGTTTTTAACCTTGGGATTAAAGGATGGAACGTATAACTTAAAACCGGCTCATCAGTGCCATGATCGAAAAGAGATGGAAGCGGAGTTGAAAAAAGTGATGCTGCCGAAAGATCTAAAAATTGTTTCAACAGGTTTTGGTCGTGTTGGACATGGAGCTCGAGAGATCATCGATTTATTGCCAATTAAGGAAGTGACTCCGGAAGAATTCGTAGGTAAAAATTTTGATTGTCCTGTTTTTACACACTTAGAGGTAGAGGATTATTATGGACGAAAGGATGGGGCACCATTCAATAAGGCTGATTTCTATGCTAATCCTGAGAATTATGTTTCAACTTTCGGCAGGTTTGTTTCTGAGGCGGACATGTACATACCTTGTCATTTCTGGAGTAATAGATCTCCTGTTATTATCACAGCACAGGACTTGATGCGCTCTAATCGAAGGTTGCGAGTTGTTGCAGATATTTCTTGTGATACGAACGGACCGATTGCATGTACAATCAGAGCAAGCAAGATTTTGGATCCGATCTATGGATACAATCCGATAACGGGTATGGAAGACGATTTTAAAAAGGAAGATGTGATTGCGGTAATGTCCGTGGATAATTTACCATGTGAATTACCGAAAGATGCATCCGAAGATTTCGGAAGTGAATTGATCAAATTAGTCATTCCGTGTTTTATGGAATCTGATCCGGATCGTATTATTGAACGCGCAACAGAAACAAAAGACGGAAAATTGATGAAGGATTTTCAATATCTGCAAGACTACGCAGATGGTGTATTAGTGCACTGAAATGGAAAAGGGAAATGAAAAGATCATTCGGGGATGGGTCATGTATGACTGGGCCAACTCTGTCTATAATCTGGTGATTTCCTCCGCAATATTTCCTATATTCTATGATTATCAAACTAAAAAAGAATACGCTCGAACCATCGGGAAAACAGTCGAGGATCTGAAAGAAGGAGAAACGATCCTGGTAGATTTCTTTGGTTGGAAATTGTCATCAAGCGTATTGTTTTCTTTCGTTCTATCGGCATCTTTCCTGGTTGTGTCCTTTTTGTCTCCGTTGTTATCAGGATTAGCTGATTACACCGGAAGTAAAAAGAAGTTTCTGCGTTTTTTCTGTTACATGGGAGCTTTGGCATGTTTATCCCTGTACTTTTTTGATGCAGCGAATATTGAGTGGGGTTTACTGTCTGTTTTTCTTGCAAGTATCGGTTATTGGAATAGTCTGGTCTTTTATAACTCATTTCTACCGGAGATTGCAGAACCTGAGGATCATGACCGGATCTCCGCAAGAGGTTTTACCATGGGTTATCTGGGGTCGATGTTATTACTGGTGTTGTGTCTTTTGTTGATGATGGTTCCGGAGCTGACGATGGGGTATTTTGATGATCCGACTACTACTGATAAAACAGAGGGTGTACCAGCGAAATATTGTTTTGTACTAGTAGGGATTTGGTGGATTGGCTTTAGTCAGTTGACCTATCGTGTGATACCTAACAACGTTTACGGAAAAAAACCGGAACCAGGATATCTATGGAGGGGATTTCGCGAGCTGAAATTAGTATTCCACGAATTCAAAGAAACAGTTCGATTGAAGCGTTACTTAATTGCCTTTTTCTTTTTCAATACGGGTGTTCAAACGGTGATGCTAATGGCTACGATTTTCGCAAACAAAGAAATCGAATGGCCAGAAAGTACTGGTTCAACGGGTCTGATTATCGCCATATTATTGATTCAGATTCTTGGTGCTTTGGGAGCATTCATTATGTCACGTGTTTCCGAATTGATAGGTAACCTTCAAACATTATTGATCAGTGTGGGGATTTGGGTGCTAATCTGCTCTGTATCCTTTTTTGTTACCAAGCCGACGGGATTTTACTTACTAGCAGCATCAGTAGGTCTTGTTATGGGGGGCATTCAGTCAATAGCGCGCAGTACATATTCAAAATTCTTACCTGACACAACAGATCACGCGAGTTACTTTTCTTTTTACGACGCCTCTGAAAAGATTGGGATCGTTATTGGCACTCTTTTTTTTGGGCTAATGGAGTTCTGGACAGGATCTATTCGCTATTCGATTGTATCAGTTGCACTTTTCTTCCTTATTGGATTTTTTGCATTGATGTTTGTACCCAAAAACGAGCACAGTAAACTAAAAAAGGAGCCTAAGCTCCTTTAACACCTGATATTTTATCAGTTATTTTTTTTTGTAAAACGGAAGTTTAACAATCTTTGCTTTTACGCCTTTTTCGCGGATCGCAATGAAGATTTCTGAGTCTAATGCAGCGAGATCTGTTGTGACGTAGCCTAGTCCAATCCCTACTTTCATGGAAGGAGACATCGTTCCTGAAGTTACTTTACCGATTACGTTTCCGTTCGAATCCAGAATAGGGTAATCGTGACGTGGAATACCGCGGTCAACCATTTCAAATGCAACTAATTTTCTTTTGACTCCTATTTCTTTTTGTTTTTTAAGGAATTCCGAATCGGTGAAATCTTTGGTGAACTTCGTGATCCATCCCAATCCGGCCTCTAGTGGGGAAGTAGTGTCATCAATATCATTTCCATACAGACAGAATCCCATTTCCAAACGTAGCGTATCACGCGCAGCCAAACCTATTGGTTTGATTCCGAAAGAAGTCCCAGCTCGGAATACTTCATTCCATACATGTTCGACATGCTCATTCTTCACATAGATCTCGAAACCTCCAGAACCCGTGTAACCTGTCGCGGAGATCATCACATTATCTACTCCTGCAAACTTGCCATACGAAAAGGTGTAATAAACCATTTCAGATAGATTAACATCTGTCAACGATTGCATCGCCTCTGCTGCTTTTGGTCCCTGAATAGCAAGTAGGGAATAATCATCGGATAGATTCTCCATTTCAACTCCAAGGTCATTCATGCCAGCGATCCAGTTCCAGTCTTTTTTAATATTGGAGGCATTGACTACGATAAAGTATTCATTTTCATTTATTCGGTAAATGATCAAGTCGTCTACGATGCCACCTTTTCCATTCGGCATGCAGGAATACTGTGCCTTACCATCAAAAAGAACGGATGCGTCGTTCGAGGAAAATTTCTGGATCAACGCCAAAGCATTTGGTCCGCGTAGAACGAATTCACCCATGTGTGAAACGTCAAAAACACCTACACCATTGCGAACCGTTTCATGTTCAATATTGACGCCTTCGTACTGTACAGGCATGTTATACCCGGCAAAAGGAACCATCTTCGCCCCAAGCGCAACGTGTTTTTCAAAAAGTGCAGTATTTTTCATCGTTTAAAATTTTGTCAAAAGTAGCAGTTTTGATTTATCCTCAGTTACGGGAATAGTTCAGCCAATTCTTTTCCGATCAAGCTTCCTATGGCAACACCCATTCCTCCCATTCGAACTCCAACTGCAATTCGCTCATCCAACCGTTCGACAATCGGTCCTTTAACAGGACCTACACCCATGATTCCTGCCCATTGGTAAGCAATATCGTAACTTTTCCCGGGAAGAATGACTTCATTCAGTAAATTTTTCAGAGCGCTTATGATCTGTTCGGTAGTTTGCATTTCTGTTGTGGTTTCCCCTTCAAAATCAAGGTTTCGTCCACCACCAAGTAATATTCTGTCTTCAAAATTTCGGAAGTAATAATAGCCTTTTTGATAATGAAACGTCCCCTGAACTTTTAAATCCTCTATCGGAGTTGTTACAATGACTTGCGCTCTTGCCGGTTTGACATTCAAATGAGGAAGTAATTGACGAGTAAATCCATTCGTGCAGACTAATACGTGTTTGGCTTTAAAATATCCAATGGAGGTTTGCAGTGAACAGTGATATAGATTGGATTGTAAAGCAATGGCTTCAATACCGAATAGACAATGGATTCCAAGTTCTGTGGTTAGTTGAAAAAGTCGTGTGATAAGTTTGCCTGTGTGAATCTGTCCTTCCAGTCGGTTCTGAAAGCTGCCTCGAATTCCTGAGAAACCAAAACGCCCTGAACAGTTGGGATCGAAAGTGTAGACATCTTTTTCACCTGTAATGGAGAAGATACGTTGATTGAGGTACTTAAGTCTTTCCTGAATAACATTGATTTCAGTATTGTCAGTATCCCTGATAAGGTCCCAGGAACCGTGAATCTGAAGGTCCATGTGTTCGTCTCCAACCAGCGCGCGCAGATTCTTTAAGCCATTCCAGCGTTTCTCAACGGTAGACCATACCACATCTTCTTGTATGTTATCGAGATCAACAAGAATTTCAGAGGCACTGCCAAAGCAGGTAAATCCCGCATTCTTAGTGCTCGCGCCAGAGGGAAGGTAACCACGTTCGATCACAACGACTTTAGCATGAATATGCTTTTTTCGTAGTTCGTTCGCGGTTGAAAGTCCAATTATTCCTGCGCCGATTACCAGAAAATCAATATTCTCAAAATAGGTGCTTCGTTCCCAAAAACTGAGTTGATCAATGTGTTTATTGTGATGAGAACAATTCGACAATTATGGCGATATTTGTAGAAAA
>JBIITO010000136.1:0-5224 GCA_044340465.1 Crocinitomicaceae bacterium
AAGGAGGGAAACCTATGGATATCTTCTAACTCCTAACTTTCAACTTCCAACTCTCAACTTTCAACTTCCAACTCATTCCCCATGCTAAAAGAAATCATACTAAACGCGCTTAAAGAAGATATCGGTCCCGGAGATCATTCAACGCTTTCATGTGTGCCTGAAGATGCCAAAGGTAAAGCGACACTGCTTATCAAAGAAGACGGAATTCTTGCAGGCGTTGAGTTGGCAAAAGAGATCTTGCATACGTTCGATCCGGAATTGGAAGTTGAGATTTTTAAACAAGATGGTGCATTAGTGAGGAAAGGTGATGTTGTTTTTATTGTTTCCGGTAAATCCAGATCTATACTAAGCACAGAGCGACTTGTGCTCAATTTTATGCAGCGAATGAGTGGGATTGCATCTCAGACTGCTCGTATCGTCAAACTTACAGATGGGACAGGGGTGAAACTATTGGATACACGAAAAACCACTCCCGGAATCCGCTACATGGAAAAATGGGCCGTACGCATTGGCGGTGGTTATAATCATCGGTTTGCTTTATATGACATGATTATGTTAAAAGATAACCACATTGATTACGCTGGAGGGATCAAACCAGCGATTGAACGTGCGAACGAGTACCTCTTTAAAAACCAACTACAACTCAAGATCGAGATCGAAGTGCGTGACAAGGCAGAATTGATGGAGGTCATTGAAACCGGAAATGTGGATCGCATCATGCTGGATAATTTTTCGCCAGATCAAATTAAAGAAGTCCTACCATTGATACCAAGTCACTTCGAAACGGAAGCATCTGGAGGTATCACCGAAGCAAATATACGCGCGTACGCCGAAACGGGTATTCAATACATTTCAGTTGGGGCGCTAACACATAGCGTGAAAAGTCTGGATATGAGTTTGAAGGCGGTTTTTTAGGCTTCAAGATTTTAAGACAAAAGATTATATGACAAAGGACTTTAAGATGAAAGACTCCAAGACTGACTAAGTTTATGACGGATTATTATCTTCTCATATCTTATTATCTTCTCATATCATGACCTTGTAAAAAGCAAGGTTTTGTTTCGGGTTAGCTTTTCGCTCAGCGATAGGTACTGTTTTGAGGTGCCGGTTTTTTATAATCCCTTTCTCAGTGTTGCGCATTCTGTTTATGGTTACTGAAGGTGTGGCCATTGCAGGATTCTCCTTTTTCTATACTCCGATTTTTATAGAACTTGAGTCATGCGAACTCCTTGATCCAAAATGATTCTTTTTGCACAGTAAAGAACCAGGATCCATTTAGGGTTTCTTGCGTCTTGAAGTCTTAAAATCTTAAAATCCTAAGGTCCTATATTTCTCGCCTCCCAACCTCCTGTTTCTTGTAGTAAGCGATATCCAATAAAAAATCAAGATGTTCTTCGACGTGATTACCAATAACTACCACATTTGCGCCAGATGAATGGGCTTCTTCCAATGCCTCTATGGTACGGATGCCACCACCAATGATCAATGGTGCTCCTAGAGATGAGATCTCTTCAATTAATGCCGAAGGAACAGGATGATTTGCGCCACTGCCTGCGTCGAGGTAAAGTATTTTTTGTCCAAGTAATAATCCGGCCATACATGTGCTTCGAACAATATTGATTTGTTCTCTCGGAATCGGGGTGGTTTGACTAACGTATGCAACACTAGTCATTTTTCCACCATCGATCAACACATATCCTGTTGGTATGACTTCGAGATTAGAATGGAAAAGTTCGTTTGCAGAATTCACATGATGCCCAATAAGATAATCCGGATTTCTGCCTGATATCAGACTTAGATAAAGCAAAGCATCTGCTGCATGTGAGATTTGTTGCGAGCTACCCGGAAAAATAATCACAGGAAGTTGACTATTCTTCTTTATGAATGAAACTGTTCTATTGATTTGTTCGCGAGTGACTGTACTTCCTCCGACCAGCAGGAGTTCAATTCCTGATCTAGCCGATAGTTCAAGTGATTGACGAAGCTTTTCTTCTGAAGTTACTTTTTCAGGATCGATCAATAGAGCTATGCCTCTGTTTAAGGTTTGAAGAATACTATAGATTGGAGCAGATGATGAGCGGGGATTCATTTATGGTGTATACGAAGCGGTCAGCAACAAAAGTATAAATTTCAGCAGAGGAAAGTGCTTCTCTTGTTTTTACTTGCCCTAAAATAGAGTTCAAGCCATTCGGTTTTAATAGTAGGTCATTCTTGAAATCGATTTGTTTTCTACCTGCTATTTTGTAAAGAGATTCTTTTGCGCTCCAAGCAAGAGTCATTGTATCGGGATCAGATGCGTTAAACAGTTTGGTCTCATCTTCAGAAAGAAATTTATGATGTATTCTCTGCGCCTTATAACCGCGTATTTCAATATCTAAACCGATCTGAAAGTCCTTATTAAAAGCTATCCCTACTGTTCCGGGAGTATGACTGATAGAAATAAATCCTTCACCTTTGATGAACGGAGCTCCGTGGATATCATAATGTATATGTTCGAAACCGAACAACTGATGCCTCAAATAACGTGTAGCTACAAATTCGCATTTTCTGTGTCTGTGTTTGAACTCAAAAAAACGCTCTTTTTCCAATGAAGTTAAGTACTTAAGATAGTCGTATGGATCAAATTCGTCGTAATGAATGAAGTGGATCGCTGAATGGTTGAGCTGTATCGATTCCCCTTTGAAGGACATTTAGCAAAATAACACAATTTGTCGGACACAAAAAAGCCAACATTGTATTTGCTAGATATTGAAATAGCAATATAAAGAATGATATGAATCATTAGCAATTGATGAGGTAAGAAATTTTAGTTTCGTTTAATTTTTTTAACAAGAATTCGTTACGTATGTTTTTTTTATATTTACACGTTTTCTTTCTCAAGAAAGTGTGAATTATAAATTGTCCTTATGTTACGAAAACTTAACTTATTTTTAGTAAGTGTCTTTTTGACAAGTGCTTATGGTTTTTCTCAAACTGGTTTGGGAGCGATTAAAGGCGCGGTTACAGACGGTGACAACAAACAGCCCATCCCTTTTTGTAAGGTGATCCTTTTTCAAAATGGAAACGTCAAAGGTGGAGCTACAACAGATTTCGACGGAAAATTTCAGATCAATTCTGTAGGTGCTGGATCCTACGAAGTGGAGGTTCGGAACGAGCCAGAGGGTTATCAGCCATTTCGTCAAACGGGTGTTATTGTATCAGCTGATAAAATTACTTTTCTCGATGACCTCGTAATTACTAAGGCGAAGGAAGCAAAAGAAATTCAAGAGGTCAGAGTAGTAGCCTACAAAGTCCCACTGATTGATAAAGATGGCGGTGCATCGGGTGCTACAGTTACTCGGGAAGATATTGCGAGATTACCAGTACGATCTGCGGCAGGGGTTGCTCAAACAGTGGGTGGTGTAAACAGTGATGAAGGATCTGGTGAGATTTCTATTCGTGGCGCACGTTCTGATGCGACTTACTATTTTATTGATGGTATTAAAGTTCGCGGATCCTCCAACCTTCCAAAATCGGCGATTGAAGAGGTATCTGTAATTACCGGAGGTTTGCCGGCAAACTATGGTGATGTTACTGGTGGTATCATATCGGTTACCACGCGAGGACCGTCTGCAAAATACTTTGGCTCAGTGGAAGGAGTAACTTCGGGTATCTACATTAAAGGAAATGATCCTGACGGATATGATGGTAAAGTTTTTGGTTTCGATAAATATGGTTATAATCTTCTAGAGGGAATGTTTTCGGGTCCGCTATGGATGCAGAAGGATTCAACAGGCGCCAAAGTGAGGCCTCGACTTGGATTCCTTGTTTCAGGTAACATTACTGATCAGCTTGACAGCCGGCCTTTGGCGGGAGGCTCATACCGCGTTAAAAAATCAGTGAGAGATGAATTGTTGGCAAATCCCCTTCGTCCTACATCAATAGGTCAGGGTTCCTTCTATAACGCCTCTTTCCTTAGAAATCCTGTCGATGCAGATGGTAATCCCACCGCAGAATCTGATTTTGAAAAGGTTCCATGGCGCATGAATGCACGTAATACAACCATTTCAGGTCAAGCGAAGATTGATGTAAATACCGGTCCATCAACCAACTTAACGTTTGGTGGTTCGATGAACTACAGCGCTGGAAATTCGTATTCATTTTCTGGATCACTCTTTAACTTTGGAAACTTCGGATATACTAAATCGCTAGACTGGAGGGTGTTTGGTCGTCTAACGCAACGTTTTACGAATGATCAAGAGGGAAGTGCCTCTAAATTGAAATCATTTGTTTACTCGCTCATGGTGGATTACTCAAAATCTAAAGGCGATGTGTATGACCGCAACCACAGATACAATATGTTCAATTATGGTCATGTGGGTACATTTACAACCACTCGCAGACCATCTTATGAGTTTGATGCAGACAAAAAAATGTACATTCATAATGGTTTTCGAGATCTAGAGGTAGCCTTTTCTCCTTCGGAAACCAACGCAGCACTTGCAGCGGTTACCACGCGTTATTATGATATTTATGCGAATGATCCCATTGGTAATTACGAGAATCTTTTTCAAATCCAACAAGGAAACGCCTTGAGAAATGGTGATGCTCCATCAAGCATTTATCAAATTTGGAGTAATGTAGGTACACCCTACAACTTTTTTGGTAAAACGGAGAATGATCAGATCCGTGGAACAGGTTCTTTTTCTGTAAATATTGGTGATCATTCGATTTCCTTTGGTTTTGAGTTGGAGCAACGTATTGATCGCGGTTGGACATCAGGAACGACTACAAGTGGTGGAACGAATGGTCCTCTAGGTATTTGGTCTATTGCCCGCCAGTTAACAAACTTTCATATCCGTGAGCTTGACCTGAACAGTGGAGTTATTTCGGATTCGGGCTCATTCAAAGCAATTACATATAACCGATTAAACTCTGGTTACGCATATACTTCAGGTACGGGGCAGTATGGGGGACAAAAAAATAGTGACAATCAATCTTTTTTTGATTACAATTTAAGGGAATATCTTCAAAGTCAGGGATTAATATCTCAGGGTGGTGCAGGTTCAGAATTTATCGATATTGATCAGTATGATCCGAGCATTTACAAGTTTGATATGTTCTCCCCTGACGAATTACTGAATGGAGGGAATTCATTTGTTTCTTATTGGGGTTTCGATCACACAGGTAAAAAGGTACGTGGAAGCACGGATATCAACAAGTATTTCAATGAATTCGATGAGAA
>JBIITO010000041.1:0-17119 GCA_044340465.1 Crocinitomicaceae bacterium
ACCTGCAGATGTGAGGCTGTATCATCGGCCACGATCTGACCTTTATTGATAATGACCACACGGTCACATATAGCTTCCACCTCCTGCATGATATGTGTAGAAAGCATCACGGTTTTCGAACGGCCGATGGTTTTAATGAGTTCACGTATCTCTACCAACTGATTGGGATCGAGTCCGGAAGTAGGTTCATCAAGAATAAGCACTTGCGGATCATGAATGATAGCAGCAGCCAATCCAACCCTCTGACGGTATCCTTTGGATAGCGCTCCTATCTTTTTGTTCTGTTCAACATCCAGACCTACGGACTTGATCATTTCATTGACCCGGTCTTTCAGGTTTTTGATCTTGTAGATCTTACCGACGAACTCCAGGTACTCCCGCACGTACATGTCCAGGTATAAAGGATTGTGTTCAGGTAAATACCCTATGATCTGTCGGGTATCCAGTGAATCTACATCTACAGGCATTCCGCACACGTTAACTTCTCCTGAAGTAGCAGGAATAAAGCCTGTGATTATCTTCATCGTGGTGGATTTCCCTGCTCCATTTGGCCCTAGAAAACCTACGATCTCCCCCTTCGCAATGGAAAAGGAAATATCGTTCACTGCTGCCTGTTCTCCGTAGTATTTTACAAGGTGTTTAACCTCAATAGACATCTTTCACTTTTTAGGCTGCGAATATACGAAATCTACACCTAAGAATGGTGTGAAAAACGTTGTCCGTTGGGTATAAAGATTAACTTAGTGATCATAAAAAACCGATCGATTTATGGCCGTAATGACCAAAGACATTCAAACCTTCTTCACTTCTGGCTGCGGAAGATGCAGTCATTTTGACACCCCGAAATGCAAAGTTAATACCTGGAAGAATGAACTGACCACCTTGCGCCATATCATCAGGGAATCGAGTCATCTGGAAGAGGAAATGAAATGGGGCATGCCTTGCTACACGCACAACAAGAAGAATGTGATCATGCTGGCAGCCTTTAAGGAATATTGTTCGGTTAGTTTTTTCAAAGGAGCATTGCTACAGGATTCGGAGAAGCTACTTGTAAGTCCCGGAGAGAATTCACAGGCAGTGAAAATGTTTCGATTCAACACGCTCGAAGACATTCTAAAAATAGAGGATACGATCAAAGCTTACATTCATGAAGCCATTGATCTGGAAAAACAAGGACAAAAGATCACATTCAAAAAAGCAAACGAATACCCTGTTCCTGAAGAATTTCAACGTCGTATGGATCAGGACAGCAAGTTGAAAGAAGCATTTTATGCACTTACTCCCGGAAGACAGCGCGCTTATTTACTTCATTTTGGTCAGGCCAAACAGGCTGCAACGAGAGAGGCAAGGATTGATAAATGTCTTGAAAATATTATTTTGGGCAGAAAATAAATCTCTAGTTATTAATCAACTCAATACCTGTCGCGGTAATTTTAACTTTCTCCTTACCTACTCTAAAGTATGGGCTCTTTACATGAACTGGAATATCCAAAAGACCTAATGTAATGATGTTAGGGAAATTACCATAAAAATTAGGTATAACTGTTAAATAAGTAAGTAACGCTGATTTTCTTTTTTTGACAACTCGATCAACTTTTATGTTCGTCCAATAATCTATATTCGGGTACTTTTCGGATAAAGAAAACAATACCAAATTGTAGGTAGGATCTACTACTTTATTTTTCCCTTTAATATTTTTGAGCATGGTGAAAAAATTAGTTTGCACTCCATCATTGGAAACATATTCAGACATCTGTAGTTGCTTAAATTCTTTTTTATACTTCGAAGAAACTCTACCAAAAAAACTAAAATCCATCTCAGCTTCAGCTGAATAGGTCCCTGCAACTTTAGCACTAATGGTATCGAAAACCAGTGGAATATGTGAAATACTTTTTACATGATACGTGCTTACACAAGAAAACAACATGAAACCGATAAAACAAAAATACAATACGATTTTCATAACTAGTTCTTTTTAATTATTATCCCTTTACCGACTATTGTTGTCTCTGTTTCTCTTACTCCAAGATTCAAAATTCTAATATATGGATGACGCGTATACGATTTCTTAAAACGAATATTCGTTACGTAATCTATTTCATTGTTTTTCTCAATAAAATTGTACACAGCCAATTTTTCATCAAACGAACTCAAAGAACCGTAGTAATTCAAAAAGTTCCCCTCCATGTAGTCTTTATCTCCAAAGACTAGTCCTAAAAACCGAATTTGTTTTTTGTTGTCATACTCAAACTTAGTAAAAAAGACGCAGTGCGTTGACTTAACTTTCGCAGTTGCTGTTAAATCATCGGTTACTTTAAATTCTGTTCTTTTGACAAAAAGTAAAGGGGGATTTAAATTTTCATTGGAGATTTTGGTAACTGAACCACAAGCAGACACAATTGCCATTATGGTTAAAAAATAGAATAGCTTTCTCATGAGTAGTTGTTTATTTGATGGTAAATATAATAAAAAAATTTAATCATCAAAAAAGTTAAGACCGTTGCAAGGAAATCATGTTGTTAACATACTGAATGTTAATTATTTGTGTGTATTTTAAGCTTAATTATCCGTTATTTTGATTAATTTTAATCATGAAAAATGAGCAAAAATTAGGTTTCGCAGATTTTATGGTTGAGAAACGAAAAATCAAACAAGAATTTTTCAATCAAGTAAATACCATTGTTGATTGGCGACCCATTTCTAATATTATCAATAAACATTATCAAAAAGGTGAAAGTGCAGTAGGTCGACCCTCATATGATGGTCTGGTTTTGTTCAAGATGGCTCTATTGCAGACTTGGTATGGCTTGAGCGATTACGAAGTAGAAGATCGCGTAAATGATAGTATTTCTTTTGGACGTTTTGTGGGAATAAGTTTAGACGATTCAGTTCCGGATCATAGTGTTTTGAGCCGTTTTAGAACAGAGATGACTCAAAAAAATGTGTATGATAAATTGTTTAAAGCCATGAATAAACAACTTGAAAAGCATAAAATAATCGTTAAAACAGGAGCTATCGTAGATGCAAGTATTGTTGATTCCCCGCTTAAACCAAAAGGTCAAACAACTTTTGAAATTGAAAATGATCGATCAGAAGAAGAACGGAGTGATGAAGACAAGAATAATGAAAACACACATCACTCAACAGTTACCAAAACCCAGAAAGGAGCTGATCCCGAAGGACGATGGATTAAAAAGTCGGGAGTAACAAGATTTGGTTGCAAGAAACACACTGTTACCGATGAAGAGGGTTTGATTTTGGGGATTTTAACTACACCAGCCAACGTGAATGAAATCAGCAATCTGGAAGATGTCTTGGATACTGCTGATTTGCCAGAAGGCATTCATTTAAATGCAGACAAAGGATACGCATCGGCTAAAAATGAAGAGCTTCTTGAAGCAAGGAAAATTAAAAGTAGAATATTGCACCGAGCTAGAAAAGGAAAGCCACTCACTGAAAGAGAAAAATTACGCAACAAATTAATTGGAAAAACCCGCTTCAAAATAGAACGAACATTTGGAAGTATTAAGCGGTGGTTCAACTCAACACACACTAGGTATAAAGGAATGGCTAAAACGCATACTCAAAACTTGATCGAAGCAATCGCCTATAATCTGTATCGAGCACCTGGGATAGTTGCGTCCAATTCGCTCAAAATGGAAAACTAATGGGGGAAGTACGGATATAAAAGGTCATTTTGACCGGAAAAAACATATAAAAACCGGAAAAAATCACCTGAAAATGCAAAAAATCAAAATCCAAAAAGGGAAAAAGAACATGAAATTAGTTTTGCAATGGTCTTAAGTTGAATATTTTCATTTCTGTAAATTAATCTCTTGTACATATTTAACTTTACCGTAATGTCTACAAAAGGGCTTGTCTTAAAATCCACCGGTAAATGGTATATGGTTGAATTACCGAATGGTGAGGTCATCTCCTGTCGTATCAGAGGTAAATTACGCCTTACAGGTTTGAGTACTACCAACCCTATTGCCGTGGGCGACCGTGTAGTGGTTGATGATCAAACCGATGAAGAAGGAAAGCGCACCATTTCAGATTTCCTTGAAAGATCCAATTACATCTTCCGCAAATCTACCAACCTAAGCAAGCAGATGCAGATCCTTGCTGCCAATGTGGACCGTGCCTACCTGATCGTAACGATTAGATCTCCTTTTACACATAAAGCCTTCATCGACCGATTTTTAGTCGCTGCAGAATCCTTTCGAATTCCGGCAACACTATTATTCAACAAAGTGGATCTCTACAATGAAGATGATTTGCAACTTTTGGATGAAGTACAACAGATCTACGAACAGATCGGTTACCGTTGCGAACGCATTTCTGCCTTTAACAGCTCCAACATCGATTGGCTGCGAGAAGAGATCAAAGGAAAACAAGTAATGATCTCCGGTCACAGTGGTGTAGGTAAAAGTACCCTAGTGAATGCACTGGATCCTGAACTTGAATTGCGTACAGGTGAAATTTCTGAGGCGCATCAACAAGGTCAGCACACCACGACATTTGCAGAAATGCACAAACTTTCCGGAGGAGGATATATCATTGACACACCCGGTATTCGTGCCTTTGGGATTGTAGATATCGACAAGGATGTGATCTCGCATTATTTCCCTGAAATGCGCGCGTTGATCGGCGAATGTAAATTTCACAATTGCAAGCATTTGAACGAACCTAAATGTGCTGTAAAACAAGCCGTACATGACGGAGCCATTCCTGAAAGTCGTTACCAGACTTACTTGCAATTGATGCAGGAAGATCCGAATGAAGTTCACCGAAAAGATATTTACGGATGAGAGTAGTACTACAAAGGGTTTCAGAAGCCTCGGTAACCATTGAAGGCCAAATTCACGGATCTATCGGAAACGGAATGCTCCTTCTTCTCGGCATCGAACACGACGACGAAACAAGCGACGCGGACTGGTTAATTCAGAAGATCATCGGAATGCGCATCTTTTCGGATCCGGAAGGAAAAATGAATTATGGTATTAACGAGGTAAACGGTTCATTTTTGTTGGTTAGCCAGTTTACGCTACATGCCTCAACGAAAAAAGGAAATCGTCCGAGTTATATCCGTGCCGCTCGACCAGAACAGGCTGTACCCTTGTATGAATATTTCCTTCGTGAACTTGAGTCAGTGCATGGAACAAAGATTGAGACAGGACAATTTGGTGCCGATATGAAGGTTTCATTGGTAAATGATGGTCCGGTAACAATTATAATAGATTCGAAGAATAGAGAATAATATATCGCCCTTCGGCATCGCTCAGGGCTCAATATTCAAATTAAAAGTCAAATTTTCAAATCCATCAAATCTTCAAATCAAATGACTCTTCATCAGGCACAAAAAGAGATCGATAAATGGATCAAAGAATACGGTGTTCGTTATTTCGATGAATTGACGAATACTGCGATACTTATGGAGGAGGTGGGCGAAGTGGCCCGGATCATGTCGAGGCGTTATGGTGAACAAAGCGAGAAGGAATCGGACAAAGGAAAAGATCTCGGAGACGAACTTGCGGATGTACTTTTTGTGGTAATTTGCATAGCCAATCAAACCGGCATCAATCTGGAGGAAGCATTGATTAACAACCTGGAAAAGAAAACATCAAGGGATCACTCCCGTCATAAAGAGAATAAAAAGTTGAACAAATGAGTCTGGAGAAACTACGCCCTCAACTAAAGGAAATACTACCTGAGAAAGGAATTACAGAATTGAATTTGTTTCAATCGAAAATAATCGATGGCTTGAAATCCGGAAAGAATTTACTCATTGAAGGCCACGATGGCGCAGGAAAAACAACCTCTATTTTGGTAACACTGGTACAAAAAATAACGGAAGCCGGTGAAGGTTCACCAAGAGCTATCGTCATTTGTTCATCCGACGATAAAGCATTTGCGATGCACGCCACTTTGGATAAGATCTGCCGACCTTTGGACCTAACAGTGGATCTTGCTCACGACAGAGGAAACAAATTGCAGCAACGCAACGATATTTTTGATGGCACTGAGATTATTATTGGTACTCCAAAGCGCTTATATGAATTGTATATTCAGAATGGATTTAATGTGAGTAAATTGAAATTATTCATTCTGGATGACACCATCGAACTCTTCAAAGGAGGTTTTAAAACACAGATTTCAAGAATTGCGGAAAGCCTACCCAAATGTCAGTACATCCTGGCGTCTGCCAGTTTCAATGATCAGCGCGTAAATGATTTTCTGGACAGTTTTGCTCCGATGTCTGTGCGCATCGAAGCAGAATAAGCGTAAACTTTCAAAGTATTCATCTGTTTGAACTATATATGGAACGTGATGAATTAGTATTGCTGCGACCCCTCATACCTATTGCTAATTTTGATGATACATCATTAGCAGAAAGATTTCAGAATGACACCCTTCGACCAGTGATCAAAATGCAACACGAACTGCTGATAGGAATGTTCAGGGCGCATCCATTGGCGATGAACTTAATACACACAAAAGGCCCAAGATTGAAATTTCAAAAAAAGGTTCGAGACCTGATCTCCGGTCAATCAGCTTTGAAAAGCCAATTTATAGGAGTCATCATTGGAATGTTAACATCCCAGGAATTTGAATTTTACCTACAAAATCAGTCAGAGCTGAATAAACGGATTCACAACATGGTTTGTCAGCGCATAGCTGACAGTTTGTATTGAATATTTCATTAGAAACTATGAATCTGATATCGGCTCACGACGCCTTCTAAAAGCAACAGAGCCGTTTTTGCTATCTCCCAGAAGCAGCGCAAACAACAAATAAATCAACGGTAAGAAAGCTACTTTGTAACGTACGAGATTACCCAGAACTGGCGTAAGTATTCCTATAAATGTAGCGGTCGTAGGGATATAAAATATAACAAACCAAAGGATTTGATCAATGGTATTATCCTTTTTTATGGCCATTCCTATGGGAATAACAACCATCAAAAAAAGTAGGAAGAGATTCTCCAAAGCCGGTACAAACATCAACACGTTTTTAACTTCCCAGATGTATGGACGAAGAATAGAATTTAGAATTCCCTCCGGCAGAACAGCCAGAAAATTCATAAATGATCCATTTAATTTGGTCACATGAATATAACTGTTAGCGCCCTCCCGTTTTGCTTCAACTCTATTTCCCAGTTGCTTAAATTTCAACTTCTCTAAAATATTCCAACCATTGCCAAGTACATTTTCATCATAAGATTTACTGATGAGTTTTTCCTTTTGATATTCATTTATTTCAATGTTATTGTAATAGGCCGGTTTAAGTAAATAGGCATTAAGCGCAATGATCACCATGCCAGACAATATTACTAAACCGTATATCATAGGTATGCTCTTTATTTTGAAAAATTCGCAGGAAAGATAGAGCACGGAAAAACCAAGAAAAATGGCCCCTACTTGCGGTTTTGAAAGGAGCAGAAAAAACCATGCTAATGGAAAAAACACTCTAAAAATCCTTTTTTTCTGAATAAGAAGTCCAAAAGAGACACAAAGTAATGAAACCATAAGCATTTCCTTCAGTGCTCCAGAAGTCCAAATTAAAAGCGTTGGACTAAAAAAAACGAGTGAGAAAAATACTCTAGACTGAAACATTGATCTAAAAGGGATCGATCGAACAAAGAAGATCATACACAGAAAACTCAAAACAGATAAAATCAGAGAGGAGAAAAACAAGGAGCCTTGAGTCAACAAAACTAAAATACTGTCGACACGAATGATTAGCTGGTTATCATTCAAAATTCCGTAACTATTTACCTTTTGCCAATAATGTAGGGTTTCCAGAATTCGAAGTGAATCTTCACTGACAACATCAAATCCGACGATTACTCGAAGAAAATCTCCAACGGAAACTGAACAAATGGAAGCAAGACGTTGACCGTCTGTAAAATACTTGTATATGTCACTTTTCGTGTGATCCGTATAGTAATCGGTGTAAATCCAATAAAGTACCATTGCTGCAACCATCCTAAAAGCGAAGGCAAGTAATAAATACTTTTTGCTCACCCCATGAATGTCAAGATAACTCGTCCGAAAGACGAAATAGACCGTGAGGAGTACTAAAGCAAGAAATACGATCATCGGTAGAATCTCAACTTTTCTGCTACAATTTTATCAACAGGAAAGGTAAGCATTTCAGGCATTAATATTTGTTTTGCCACCCATCGATGCTTTTCACCTTCCTCTTGTACCGGTAATACATGCTCCCCCGCGGTAATGGTTTTCCAATTTTCCGTTTTCACCTTGTAATAGAATGAATGCACCTGATGCTTTGGATCAAACACTGAAGGCTGATGGAATTCATTAAAATAAAAGAGATCACCTACCTCTATTTCCAATTTAAGTTCTTCCAAAAACTCGCGTTTCAGTGTTTCTTTGAATCCCTCTCCAAATTCAAGTCCACCACCCGGAAATTTAGTAAATGAAAATCCATTCCGACACTCATCAGAAAGAAGAATCTCCCCCCGATCATTGATCAGAATGCCATAGACACGAATATTGAACGGAAACATCATCTATGCTTTCTCTAGAATCGTTTTGATATCCGGCTTGAAATACAATTCAGACTTGAGTACTTTACCATCTTCCCTGTAGATCGGTTTGCCATAGGCATCCAATTTACTCATGTTTGAGCGCTGGATCTCCTGAAATACCTCAGCTATTTTATCCTGCAAACCATGTTTCAATATGGTTCCACAAAGAATGTAAAGCATATCTCCTAGCGCATCTGCCACTTCTACCAGGTCGCCCTTCTGGGCTGCCTCAAGATATTCTTCGTTTTCTTCCCGCATCAGTTTGTAGCGAAGTAATATATCCGATTTTGAAAGTTCGGCTGTAGGTTGGTAATTATTCGAAATTCCGAATGCATTGTGGAATTCTTCTACTGCTCCTATTGCATCTTGAATGGTCATACGATTCGTTTTCTCAAAGTTACAAAGTCAAGCTTACCAAGATAGATTAAAATCTTTTCAATTTTCAACAGCTATAAATGCTTATTCATAGTTCCAATCGAAATGGAATCTTAATACATTTCAGATATGATGCTGTTGTCCTACTTATTAATACTCCAACACAGAACCCGAAGTCCACTACAAGTTTTTTAAAATTATTCTTCTTTTATGGTGAATACTCAAATCCATATATTTCGTTTTGGGTATATCCTTCCAACATCACTGGCTTTTCATATCTACTGCACCTAAATACAAGACTCTAACGAGGATTTTAAAAATATTTCACACATTTTTTTGGATAAGTGAAATTTTATTCGAAAATTTGAACCATGATTTTGAAAACGACAAATACAATTTCGTGGTGGCACAACAGTAAGTCTTGTTGTGACTAGCAGTTGTATTTTCTAATAAATAATTTTAAAACGGCTTGTCACTTTTGGTAAGCCGTTTTTTTTTACCAATCATAAAAATGAAAATATATACCGAAAATATTCGCTTTAATGCTGACAAATTTACTCCAGTAGGCCTCTATTCCAGACTACGGGATAAACATCGTATGCCTTGTCTACTCGAAAGCAACGACTATCACGATCGAACTGACAGCCGATCGATTATCGGACTTGACCCAATTATAGAGATCATTTTAAGTAAAGATCAGCTCGAGATTCATGGAATTGAGCATTCTTCCTCCGAAAATTTGGGCAAGTTAGAAGAATTAGATCTACTTCTTCATTCATTCGAGTTCGAACAGATCATCCCGGAAAATGGATTCTTTGGTCGCTTCGGGTTTGAATTTGTGAAGTATACCGAGACAAAACTTGGATATCCCAAATCTTCTCTTGATCTACCTGACGTCCATTTATTCTTATTTCGATATGTAATCATTCTAGATCATTTCAATGATGAAGGAATATTATTGAAAAACAGTTTGATTGCTAATGAAGAGATCACTTATGACGAAGAACATGCACTACTTACATCAGGCACTTCTCTCGAACTTCCATTCCATACAGTCGGAAATGAGCAGAGTGAATTAGATGAAGATTTCTTTAAAAAATTAGTAGAAAAGGGAATTCGTCATTGTCAACGGGGAGATGTTTTTCAACTGGTATTATCCAATTCCTATGCACAACAATACTTCGGAGATGATTTTCAAGTGTATCGTAAACTCCGTCAACTCAACCCTTCGCCTTATCTTTTCTATTTCGATTTTGAGTCATATCGACTCATGGGTAGCTCACCTGAAGCCCAATTACTTATTAAACAACAAAAAGCCGAAATTCATCCTATTGCTGGAACTGTAAGAAGAAACAATAACGAACTACAAGATCAAAAAGCCATAGAGGAACTTCTGACCAACGAAAAGGAATTATCGGAACATACAATGCTTGTCGATCTTGCTCGAAATGATCTCAGCAAGCGATCAACAAATGTGAAAGTGGAGGTGTTTCGTGAATTACAGCGCTTTTCGCATGTCTTTCATCTTGTCTCAAAAGTTACAGGTAACGTGGAACCCGACAGCCAATTTCAACTATTCAACGAAACTTTCCCGGCCGGAACACTCTCTGGAGCACCAAAGCCAAAAGCATTGGAATTGATCTCACTTTATGAACAAAGTACGCGAGATTATTATGGCGGAGCGATAGGACTCTTCCTACCGGGATATACAATGAATATGGCCATAGTAATCCGAAGTATTCTTTCTCAAAATGGCATCTTAAATTATCGCGCCGGAGCCGGAGTTGTTCTCGACTCAACTCCCGATGGGGAATATGCAGAGGTGCAAAACAAATTAAGAGCAATTCGAAATGCCATTCAACTAACATCAGAAATTTATCAGGAAAATGAAACTCACAGTTATAGATAATTACGACTCTTTTGTTTACAATATTGTTCGTTACATACGCGAACAATCATGCGAAGTGATCGTCATGAGAAACGATAAAGTGAACAGAAATGAACTGGACAATAGTGATGGTATTATTCTTTCCCCCGGACCCGGTATTCCGCAAGAAGCAGGAGAGCTAATGAAAATTATTGAGGAATATTATACTTTGAAACCCATGCTTGGTGTTTGTCTCGGGCACCAAGCATTAGGAAGTTTTTTCGGAGCAAAATTGATCCCCGCAAAAGAGATAATTCATGGCAGATCCAGTACCTTAAAAGTGATTAATTCGGAGCCTTTATTTAGCGGATTGAATGACCCGATAGAAGTTGGTCGATACCACAGCTGGATACTCGACTCAGAACTTCCTGAAATTCTTGTTCCAACAAGTCTCGGTCCTAAAGGAGAATTAATGTCCTTCAGGCATGAATCATTACCTATTGCTGGTGTTCAATTCCATCCGGAGAGTATTCTTACCCCGCTCGGAAGAAAAATTCTCCAAAACTGGTTGAATAATTATGTAAATCCATCTTACACATCCTATAAACTATCCACTGATGAAGGATCTCTTCCATAAAGTATTGGGTAATCATTCGCTTTCTGAATTAGAATGTGAGAAACTTATTTGTGCCATAGATGAGGAACACTTCAATGAACTGAAGTTATCAGGAATCTTAACTGCCATGCACATGCGAGGGGAAAATCTAACGGAAATCAAAGGATTTCGCAAAGCCTTGTTGAGGAGATGCAATGTGCCTGACCTGGATGGATCAAATGCTATAGATCTTTGTGGCACAGGAGGTGATGGTAAAAACACATTTAACATTTCCACTACCTCATCGTTCGTGATGGCTGCCATGGGTTATAAAGTTATTAAACATGGAAACTATGGTGTTTCTTCATCCTGCGGTTCATCGACTGTTGTAGAGGCTTTGGGATTTAATTTAACGTCTGATGAGAAAAAATTAGAACACGCATTAAAAACACAAAATCTTTGTTTCTTACACGCTCCGCTATTTCATCCGACATTAAAAAAAGTAGCTTCCGCTCGACAAAACTTGGGTATCCGAACTATCTTCAACGCTTTGGGTCCGCTTGTCAATCCTGTACAACCTGCATTTCAACTGACAGGAACATTTTCACTTGAACTCGCAAGAAGTTATGCGCATGTCTTGAGGTCTGAACGTAAACGATTCACTGTGTTTCATGGAATGAGTGGTTACGATGAGCTTACCTTGTGTGATGCAACGAGAGCAATCAACAGTTTCGAAGACCGTGTTTTAAGTCATAAAGATTATTTTATTTCAAAACCTTCCGCTGAGCGCATCCGATCAGCAGAAAATCCAAAGCAGAACGCCCTTCTTATACGATCCATTCTAAAAGGAGAGGGATCTGAAGAACAAACCGATGTGATTGCTGCGAATGTAACCGAGGCGCGGCGGTTATTTGAACCTGAAAGTGACAGAAAAGACTTGTTTAACGATACAAAAAGATACATTCGAAGTGGCCTTACCGCCAAACACTTTAAACTTTCCTAAAATGAAAAACATACTTCAAGAGATACTTCATCATAAAAGGGAAGAAGTTGATAATTTAAAGAAAACTGTTTCCCTTACAACTCTCGAACAAAAAGAACTCTTTTCACGACCAACGCGTTCTATCAGTGAGGCTATAGTCGACAAGAAATTCGGTATCATTGCTGAGATCAAAAGGAAATCCCCAAGCGCAGGACGCATAAGGCAAGAGCTTAATATATTGAACCTAATGCGGTCTTATGAAGAGTCGGGGGCAGTTGCGATTTCCTGTTTAACAGACAAACCTTACTTTGATGGAACCATTGATGATCTGGAAGCGGTAGCGCGAAATAGTAAAGTACCCGTGCTGCGGAAAGAATTCATTATTGACGAATTTCAGATTTATGAATCTAAAGCTTACGGCGCTGATGCAATTCTTTTGATCTGCGAAGCCTTAACGAAAGAAGAGATACTGGATTTCACGATCATTGCCCAAAGCCTTGGGATGGAGGTTTTACTGGAATTACACCACATTTCGGAACTCTCAAAAATCAACCAACATGTTAATTTGATCGGAATCAATAACAGAGATCTCAAAGCGCAACGTACTGATATTTCAAGGAGTCTTGAACTCATTACTCATTTACCGGAAAGTAAAGTACGTATTAGCGAAAGTGGCATTAAAACTGCTGAAGAATTAGAGATTCTATATCGTTCCGGATTTCAAGGCGCTTTAATCGGAGAAAGTATACTCAAAAGTCAGGATCCTCAAAACTTTCTTGCATCTTTAAACATTGATCTATGCTCCTGAAGGTATGCGGAATGACATGTAAAAACCAGATCAACTATCTGGATAAAAAAGGCATTGCAGAAATGATCGGTATGATCTTTTTTTCAGGCTCACCAAGATGTATATCAACAATTGTCGATAAACCGTGTCATGCGAAAGCAGTCGGAGTCTTTGTAAACGCCAGCTTTGATGAGATCATGCATAAAGTAATCACTTATCAGCTTGATTACGTTCAACTTCACGGCAACGAATCTCCCGAATTATGCAGCAACCTGAGACAAAACGTTAAGGTCATTAAGGCATTTCGACTTAAAGACCGTATGGATAATAGTATAATGGATCCCTACGAAAATGTTTGCGATCTTTTTTTGTTTGATACTCTTGCTGATACCTACGGCGGATCAGGAAAGAAATTTAATTGGGAGATCCTGTTTTCCTATGAAGGAAACACACCCTTTATCCTAAGCGGTGGAATCGGTCCGGAGAGCACATATGATCTTACTCTTCTCGATCACCCCAAACTCATCGGAATCGATATCAATAGTTGTTTCGAAACCGAACCTGGAATCAAGGACCTAAATAAAATCGAAAACTTTAAAAACAAGTTGAATCATGAAAACGCTTTTTTTACCAGATGAACTTGGATTCTACGGAATTTATGGTGGGGCATTCATTCCAGAACTCTTGCGCAATGCCGTTAATGAACTTGACTGCGCCTATCGTCAATTCAAAGAAGATAGTTTATTTAAAGAAGAATTTGATTCTCTACTTGAACATTATGTCGGGCGACCATCCCCTTTATTCGAATCGCCGTTTTTAAGTAGTAAATATCAAGCGACAATATTCTTAAAAAGAGAAGATCTTAACCATACTGGCTCACACAAGATCAACAATACAATTGGTCAGATCTTATTGGCTGAACGTATGGGCAAAACCACAATCATAGCCGAGACTGGAGCCGGTCAGCATGGAGTAGCAACCGCAACAGTATGTGCTCTTAAGGGATTGAAGTGCATTGTTTTTATGGGAGAGAAAGATATTGAAAGACAATATCCTAATGTTCAACGTATGCGCATGCTTGGGGCAGATGTGATTTCTGCAACTAGTGGGAGTAGAACGTTGAAAGATGCTACTAATGAAGCCATAAGACATTGGATTAATCATCCGGATTCGTATTATCTGATCGGAAGTGTAGTCGGCCCTCATCCCTATCCGGAAATGGTTGCTTATTTTCAGTCTGTTATTTCAAGGGAAATCAAAACACAACTTCAAAAGCTGACGGGAAACTGTTTGCCAAATCGTGTAATCGCTTGTGTGGGAGGTGGAAGCAACGCAGCTGGTGCCTTCTATGAATTCTATGAACATCCATCAGTGGAACTTATCGCCGCCGAAGCCGCAGGTAAAGGTCTGGAAAGCGGATATTCAGCAGCAACGTCCGTTCTTGGAAGTGATGGCGTAATTCATGGTAGCCTTACACTTCTGATGCAGGACGATGACGGACAAATTCTGGAGCCTCATTCTATTTCCGCAGGATTAGATTATCCCGGAATTGGACCGCTGCATGCGTTCACCATAAGAGAAGGACGAACAAAAGTGTGCCCAATAACCGATGATGAGGCTATTTCATCAGCTTTCGAACTAACTCGTAATGAAGGAATTATCCCTGCATTGGAATCAGCCCATGCAATTGCCGTACTGGATAAAATTAAAATTAGCCCAAAAGAGGTAATCGTAATAAATCTTTCTGGTCGAGGAGACAAGGATATGCTAACTTACATTGAACATTTTACTAAAACACATGAATCCATTTAGAAAAGAAAGTAAACAGCTGAGTATCTTTATAACAGCGGGCTATCCAAGAATAAATAGTCTACCCGAGCAAATACTCCTGCTTCAAAAAAACAATATTGACTTTATTGAAGTAGGAATACCTTTTTCAGATCCTCTTGCTGATGGCATTATCATTCAGGAAAGTAGTAAAATCGCATTGGCAAATGGAATGAAACTTGAGCTGATTTTTGAACAACTCAATGAAATAAAGGAGAAAATAACTGTGCCAATAGTTCTTATGGGTTACGTGAACCCGATACTTCGTTTTGGTATGGATGCTTTCCTAAAAAAGGCCGCCCATTGCGGTATTAGTGGATTGATCATCCCTGATCTTCCTTACGACATATATGCTCGAAACTACAAGAAAACCCTTGAAGCATCAAGCATCCCTTATATACCATTGATTACCCCTCTTAGCAATGATGATCATATTCGAAAGGTAGCACGTGACTGTGAAAATGGATTTATTTATCTCGTTAGCCAAAATGCAACCACCGGTCAAAACATTGCATTGAATTTATCTAGCGACCGTTACACTCACATCCGAAAATTATGCGGTAATACTCCCTTATTTATTGGTTTTGGAATAAAAAATCGAGCAGATGTTGACCGAGTCAATTCGTTTTGTGATGGGGCTATCATAGGAAGTGCATTTATACAATCTTTAGCTGAAAAGGAAGAAACAACTTTCCTAAAAAATTTAAAATTATAGAGTGATGTTGATGAAACGACATAGATAAATCTCTCGACCTTAGCGCATTTGTCGTTGACAAACCTATTTGATGAACTTATAGACGTTACCGTGATACAAAATCTTTAAGATAATACGGTTCGAAATAAGCAATATTCTCAAATTCTCTCTCATCGAACTTACGATGAGCCTCTTTTACCTGCCCCCGAGCAGATGCATGAATAGAAGAATCAAATAAGATAGGTCTGTTGATCCATTTCTGTCGTAATTTTTCTTGTCCGTCACCAAAACATACAAATGGTTCATATGCTAAATATGAGGTTTCGTCTATGATATCTGCAGAAATCGCTTTTACTGGTTGAAGAGAAGAATCATAAATAGCATTATAAACCTCCATTCTTCGTGCATCGATCACCGGACAGAGTCGTTGATCAGGATATGTTTCGGAGGCCAAAATTGCCAACGAAATCAAAGAATCAATGGCTATCAACGGAATCCCTAATGCAAAACAAAAACCCTTTGCAGTAGAAACGCCAATGCGCAATCCCGTGTATGATCCGGGTCCTGAAGAAACGGATACAGCAGAAATATCAGTCAGAGTAATTTCAACTTGGTTCAAGACATCCTGAACAAATAGTGTAAGATTTTCTGCATGTGAGAATTGTTCAGTACGTACTTCACATAAACTGATTAATTCGCGGTCACGAGACAATGCCACCGAACAAACCTTAGTTGCTGTTTCCAGATGAAGTATATAGGTCATTTCACTTCCAGTTTGAAACCAATTCCATGGATATTGGAAATAGTAATCGAAGGATCTTCTTTAAAATACTTGCGCAACTTGGTAATGAATACATCCAGGCTCCTCCCAACAAAATAATCGTCTTGTCCCCACACGGCATTTAGGACGACATCACGAGCCACTAACTGATTGCGAAATTTACATAGTATTTTTAAAATCTGAGCCTCCTTTTTGGTCAGCGTCTTTTTAAAGTCAGATTGATTAAGGGTATAATTTAGGGTGTCAAACACATAGGAGCCTAGTTGGATTAAGGTGTTTTCCTCCATTGAGACTTGAATATTAACGCGTTTCAGTAATGCTGCGACTCTCAATTGTAATTCCTCAATACTAAATGGTTTCGTCAGGTAATCATCTCCACCGGCTCTGAAACCTTCCACTTTATCCTCGGTCATAGATTTAGCTGTGAGAAAAAGGATTGGAATCTGAACATCAATCTTACGGATATCTCTCGCCAGAGAAAAACCATCTTTTTTCGGCATCATTACATCAAAAATACAAAGATGGAATGAGCTTTCATTAAATTTTTGAAAACCTTCGGATCCATCCGAACAGAGTGTAACACTATATCCATCCGAACGCAATTGGTCTGATATAACATATCCGAGGTTCATATCGTCCTCAACAAGTAAAATATTG
>JBIITO010000137.1:0-5211 GCA_044340465.1 Crocinitomicaceae bacterium
TATATGTTTTCTTGCAATTTTAGACTACAAATAGCAAACAATTATTAACATATATTATTGTAAAACAGATGGTTATTTGGTTTTTAAGGAGCGACTAATGAATGATTCTCCCGTGTGCAGTGATATAGATTTAAATTCATCAATTTCATCGGAGAAATCATGATGGATGATCTTTCCTATACGCAGAATATGATCGATTGGTAATTGGGGATTTTCAAACGCATTGTAAATCCATCTGCGACTTTTTCCTAGCCTTGACACCAATTTGGTAAGTGGATAACCACTGTTCCTAACCGCTTATTCTACAATTTCTCCTCTGTGTTGCATGAAAATCAAAAATCAGAAGAAATACGTGAAAATAAAATGATATATACAGTGCACATATGAAAACAATAGTTTTCCTATGTGTAAATATACTTAATTTATATGCGTTGGTTTGATTTAAATCGATAAAAACATTCGACCATGGGCAATGTTAGTCGGACATTCTTGGGAAGTGGGTTAAAATGGATCTTCCTCCAATAAGAAAACTATGAAACTCATACCCGATGGCAAGAACAGATTAAAAACAGAACGACAAAAGCAAGAAGAGCGAGTTGAATTAAGAAGGTTTTCATGGCTGGAGATTTCTTAGAGAACCAATCATTCCCAAAAAAATAACATCGACTGTGCCTTTTCCTTGAAAAATTTATTCTTGTTGAAATCTATTTTCTTGTCACATGACGGTAATTTTTACCTTTGAACGTTAATCATGACTCCTGCACAACAACATAAAATTTCGGAACTCATAGAAAAATACAATGCTGTGCTATTGAATTCCATGCGATTGGCTGTAGCGGAAGATTTTATCAATATCATTGTTCTCAATCGTGATGATTCAGATTTTGAACTCACGGAGTTTCTTAAAGATAAGGAGCAGTATTACCAATTTATCCTAAAAGAATTTTTGCGGTTGAACAGCTCTTCTGTTGCATCCGAATTGCGTAAAATGGAAGATCCGGTGAGTTCGTCTTTCAGAAAAACCAAAAAATCCAAATCAGCAAATGGGAAATCTTCGTCTAAACAAGGAAAGAGTTGAAATGATTTTTCCTATTGATTACTCGCCAAACAATTAATCTTGAATTCAAAAGTTATTAAAGTCGCTGCAGGGGTGATTGTTCGAAATGGCAAGATTCTCTGCGTACAAAAAGGACCGACGAAATACGACTATACTTCTTTTAAATTCGAGTTTCCCGGAGGAAAAATTGACGACGACGAAACCGCTGAGGAGGCTTTAAAGCGTGAATTAGTGGAAGAGCTTGGACTCGAAATTGAAATCATGACAGATCTTGGTGTCTACGTTCATCAATATCCGGACTTCTCTATATCACTTCAGGGATTTCTTTGTAAAGATGATCACAATGATCCTGTTCTCAAGGAACATATCGCCATTCGCTGGTTGAATGCATATCAGCTTCATTTACTCGATTGGGCTGCTGCAGATTTACCTATTATAGAGGCAATACAGCACAAAAGAATTGCTGTATAGGGCTTTCGAAAAAGGTTGTAATGAATTTTTCTGTTCGAAACAATAACAGAAGTTCAATGAGTGTTTAAGGATTAAACAGAATCTTCTTACATATCATACTTCATTTAGCCCCTCAGGGGAATGATTCGTTTAATGCCTTAATCAACCCGCAGAATAAGATTGCTCCTGCCCTTCCCGCGGGGATAGTTTAGTGGCTTTCAATAGTCACGACTAAAATTCTCTGCGTATGAAAAATCCTAGTATTATTCTCAAGCGATTGCTTTCCCTAATAGGGTTTCTGCTTTTCGCTATTCCGCTTTATGCTCAAACACAACTTCCTGAATGTGAAGCGGATGTTCCATTCTTTTCCTTTGACCTATCCGGTAATCCGGATACCACTTTCCTGACTCCGAAAGTAGAGCGGCAAGGACATTGTTGTGGGTCAACCAATTCGGATCTGTATCTTTCTTTCTATGCAACATTGCATCCACAAGTTGCCATGTTCGAAATTGTAGTTGCTCCGGGATATGCCGATCCCGGAGGATCAGGTGATTACAATATTATTAGTGGCGGGGATCTGACCATACCTGGATCCTGTGGAACGGACATTCCCGGTGGTCATCCGGTTTGTATTTCGGGATCAGGTCCGTATAAGATTACCTACAGTAAACCGGGAAAAAACAATATCCAATATATTTTCCGACAAATTCCCCGCCCCATCTTTCCTGCTAATGATACCACAAGGCTGGGTTGTTCGCTACCCTTGGCAATTTATGGCTTAGATGGTATTTCTATGACATCTGTAAATTCTTCAGCCGGAAATACGACCAGAGGATTTTACAATTCTCTTCTCAGTTGCACCAATTGCAGCAAACCGTCATTTACACCGGAAATAACCACTCCTGCATGGATCGATTATGAGATCTGCGGCACACCTCAAGCATCACTATGCGGGGTTTTTACATCTTGTGATACTGTTCGTATTTACACCAGATCAGCACTTTCGGGAAGTGTGACACCAAATCCTGCTTCTTTTTGTTCGAATGAAAGCGGAGTAGATCTGGTTGGCTTACCATCCGGCGGAGACCAACAATATGCGTATGTTTGGCGCAATAGTCTGGGAGATACTTTATCTGAGAAAGACAGTCTTTCGATAAATTCCTCGGGAACCTACACCCTTGAGATCGGCGACGGATTGACTTCAGCCAATTGCCCCAATAAATTCATTTCTGTTCCTGTGACTGTTGGAACACTTCCAACTGTAGAGGCAGGCACAGCACAAACGGTTTGTGCGAGTAATCCAACAATTTATCTGAATGGCAGTAGTTCTACCTCATCAGGAATATGGTCAGGCGGATCAGGTACTTTTAGTCCTGGGAATAACCTTGTAGCGGCCTACACGCCAACACCAGCTGAGATAAGCAGTGGAAGTATTAAATTATACTTAACTGCTACCAATGTGGATGCCGGTTGTGAAGATGTAACTGATTCGCTTGTGATCAACTTTTCACCTATTGTTTTCGTTAATCCCATTGCTAATCCCATTGCATGTCATGACGGACAAACAACTATCAATGCGAATGCATCTGGAGGAACTTCCCCATATACTTACTTCTGGAATACCGGTTCTATTAATCCGTCTATCACCACAACAGCAGGTGCGTATTCTGTGACTGCTTATGATCAATACGGTTGTAGTGCTTTAGCAAGCACGTTCATTAGCAATCCTACCCCATTAACCTTAACGATGAGTAGCGCTAATACCTCTACAGATATAAGTTGTGATGGAAGTGCATCGGTTTCAGTTACAGGTGGAACAGCTCCCTATTCCTATCTCTGGAATACCTCAGAAACAACTTCCACTACTTCAAACACCCTCTGCTACGGCATATATACGGTTTCCATCTCTGATAACAATGGCTGTTCCATTCCTGGAAGTGTCGTTGTTAATAAACCAAGTTGTTCTTCTTTCAATGTTACCACGACGCATACGAATGTATCCTGTTTTGGAGGAAGCAATGGAACCGCTCTGGCCGATGCTACTGGAGGAACCGCACCTTATACCTATAGTTGGAATACCACTCCGACTCAAACAACGGCATCTATTTCAGGAATCGCTGCTGGAAATTATACAGTCATGGTTACTGATGATCTTGGATGTACCGATGTGGCAAGTGTAGCAATCATGCAACCACTTTTACTTACAAACAGCATGTCTCATACAAATGTTACGACGCTTGGCGGCTCTGATGGCACTGCGACTGCAAACCCCTCAGGAGGCACCCCGGGATACACTTATTTCTGGGTTCCGGGAAGTCAAACGACGGCAAATGCGATTAATTTGAGTTCTGCGCCAGGAGGAATCACCTACCATGTGACGATAACAGATGGAAATGCTTGTCAATTGGAGGATAGCGTGATCATAAACGAACCACCATGTAACAATTTCTATCTTGGTGTAAATCTCACGCATGTGAGTTGTTTTGGAGTTTCAAATGGTGCTGCGAGTCTAGTCATTGTGGATGGCACTGCTCCATATGATACTCATTGGTCCAATGGTGCTACAAGCACTTCGATTAGTGGATTGAACGCAGGAAACTACAGTGTCTCTGTAACGGATGCCTCCAATTGCACTGCCATTAAAACCTTTACTATTGGCCAACCTGACGCATTATCACTTGCATTGGTTCCTACGAACGTGACCTGCCATAGTGCAGGAGACGGGACAATTGACCTTTCTGTGCAAGGAGGCACATTTCCATATTCTTACGCTTGGTACAGTGGTAGTACACAAATTGCCGATCATGAGGATCTGATCGATCTTATACCAGGCTCATACGATGTAACTGTTCAAGACAAAAATGGTTGC
The DNA here is from genome assembly GCA_044340465.1 of Crocinitomicaceae bacterium. Lineage (GTDB taxonomy): Bacteria > Bacteroidota > Bacteroidia > Flavobacteriales_D > Crocinitomicaceae > M0103. Next base: position 4,377 of record JBIITO010000137.1, read on the forward strand.
AGTATTTCAGCGAGTTCGGGTATCACGGAACCTTCACTATTAAGTTCCAATTACACTAATATAGATGCTGCTTGTTACGGAACTGCCACCGGCTCCATCAATGCAACCATAACAGGCGGAGTACTTCCTTACTCTTATCAATGGACGGGGCCTTCATCGTTTGGTGCAACAACGGAGGATCTTACAAATCTGGTTGCAGGACTCTATCGTTTGACAACACACGATGCAAATGGTTGTGAAACCCCGCCAATGAATGTATTTATTAATCAGCCATCACTATTAACGATCAGTGCCGTTCAAACGTCTGAAGTAACATGCAATGGAGCACATGATGGGGCAATCAATTCAACGCCAAATGGAGGCACGAATCCTTACACGTTTCTTTGGTCGGGTCCATCCGGTTATACATCTGCCATAGAAGATCCTTACGAACTCTTTGCAGGAAGTTATTCGGTAACATTAACGGATAGCAAATTGTGCACTGCCACAACTAGCATAAATGTGACGACTGTGAATGACACAACAGACCCTATTATCAACTGTCATAATGATACGATTGTAAGATCAAATGCATCTTGCCTTTATAACCAAGTGGGGGATGGACTTAATGCTTCTGCAACGGATAATTGTCAATTGAATACACTAACGTATAACTTGACCGGTGCAACATCCGGCACTGGTAGCTCACTAAGCGGAATTTCATTTAATAAAGGTATTACAACTGTTAGCTGGACAGCAACAGATGCAACAGGAAATACTGCAACTTGCTCCTTTGAAGTGACCGTTAATGACAGTACTGCTCCTTCAATAATCAGTTGCGGTGTTAGTGGAACAG
>JBIITO010000138.1:0-5210 GCA_044340465.1 Crocinitomicaceae bacterium
ATTCGATAGGCTTTTGGTTGCAGCTGTTTCTTTTGTTTGGTATTAATTACTGGTAAAGTTTACGATATGCATTTAAATTAAATACGTCTCAGATGGTTAATTCATTTGAAATGAATTAACCATCTGAGACCATTATACAATAAAGGAACAATAGCTTCGAACAATTTAAAATGCTATTGAAACCATATTTTTCTCAAAACTGGATAAGTAAAAAACGGTCTTTGGAATAAATTAACGTTGAATATTGTTGGTCTGTTCCTGGGCAATATGTACAGGGATCCATTTTGATCCTAATGAACTGAAATTCGCTAGGGAATGACTAGAGAAAACACTAGAATTGTGTCTCCCAGCGACTTTTCTGAAAAGCGAAGAAATCCCTTCTTCGCTCCGACTCGTTCTTAAACTTGAAAACTCCAGAGTTAAGTGCTAAATTTAACTCCAGATCTGCGGCTGAAAAATCCCCTCTCCATATATAGAGTTCAGAAAGGTTGCAATGAATCATTGCCGTAATCTTGTCATTGACACGTGCCTTTTCATCGTACAAATTGCTCTCCTCAAGGATGGCTTTCCATTTTGCAATGGCTTGATCGATCTTTGCTGATGCTGAAGAACGGTTACGATCCTTAACCACCAATGAAAGCGCCTGAGTTGTTAGTGTATATGCTTCAGCGACATCAGAATACTCATAACGCTTAAACTTCTTTAATGAATAAACCTCTGTTTCACGGTTCATTTTAACAAACCCAAACTGATCGTTGAGAATTCGATCCACTTCACTGAATGCATAGCCTCTTGCCTTTGATTCCATTTGTTGAAAGAAAGTAGCTTCATTATCAATCTTCCATGAGAGGTATTCATAGCGACTTGCGAATTTATTGATCATAACGTTTCTTTCATTGTCAAAAAGAATTTCCTTAAACAAAACTGTACCGTCAGATGTCGTTACACTCATTCCAATCGGCAGAATATACTGGTAAACATACTCGTATTTCGTTGTGGATCCTGATCCAGTTTTTCGCTCAATAATTTTGTTTCCCCTCAAGGGATAGATGTCAATTAGGACGCGTAACCCTCCATCTTTCAACTCATATCCTTGCAGATTTACCCTACTTCCCAATTCTGTATCTTTCAATTCTGAATGTTGCTGGATACTCAAATTTGGATCATAAACCGGTGGAGGAGGAAACACAGGCGCAAGAGGAATAGTTGCCGTACCTCCAGCATTGATCGTTTTCTCATAAACCGCCATTTTAGCATAATACTCTTTATCAATGATATCCTTCTTTTGTTTCCAGACGACATATTCAGCATTGAATTTGGCTAATTCTTGTTTTCTCCTAACGTCCAACATCTTTAAACTATCATTGTTGGCATCTTTGTACAGATGATTGTAAATCACTTTATAGGTTTTCCAACTCGGATTGATCTTTTGAGCTGGCAATTGGATGTAAGCGAAGTTTACTTTATTGTCATCCACATTCTGAGCAACGAACAAGGAGCAACGAACAAAGATTAATACCAAGAATAAATTCATTTTAGACCAAGTTGATCGTGTTTTCATGACGTTAGAATTTGACGCCGCTTTTTTCAAAGATCGGACCAAAATAATTAATTCAACGCTTGTGAAATATCAACCCAGATATCCTCAACATTTTCTAATCCAATAGAGAGACGTACCATTCCCTCTCCTATACCCACTTCGGCACGTTGTTCAGGGGTGAGTTTTGAATGCGTTGTAGAAGCCGGATGCGTAGCAATACTACGCGTATCACCCAGATTTGCGGTAAGGGAAAACATGTTGAGGGCATCTAAAAATTTTCTACCTGCTTCCAAACCACCATTTAATTCAAAGGTTACGATTCCACCACCAAAATCCATTTGTTTTTTGGCGATCTCGAATTGTGGGTGACTCTCCAAAAAAGGATATTTAACTTGAGTAATTGCCGGATGACCATCCAAGCGCCTTGCAATTTCAAAAGCATTCTTACAATGCCGCTCCATTCGAACCTCCAGTGTTTCCAAAGATTTGGAAAGTATCCAGGCATTGAAAGGACTCATGGAAGGTCCTGAATGACGGGCAAAGGCCTTAATTTTTTCAGTTATCTCGCGCGACGCGAGAATGATCCCACCGAGCGTTCGTCCTTGACCATCAATATATTTAGTAGCCGAATGGATCGAAATATCGGCCCCGAATTCTAAGGGACGCTGGATAAATGGAGTTGAAAAACAATTGTCAACTGAAAATAGTATTCCTTTTCTTTTGCAGATTTCAGAAATTTTTGAGAGATCGATGATATCCAAACCAGGATTACTCGGTGTTTCCAGATAAAGAATGCGGGTATTCGAAGTAATCGCCTCCTCAAACCCATTGTAATCATCAAAATCAACATAAGTTGTTGTTATACCCCATTTTGGAAAAATCTCCGTAAATAAGCGGTGTGTCGAACCAAAAACCGATCTTGCAGAAACGATATGGTCACCCGATTTTAACAACGACGCAAACAATGTAAATACAGCTGCCATTCCTGATGCTGTGGCCCAGCCCGATTCTGCTCCTTCCAAAACAGCCATTTTATCTATGAATTCCTGCACATTCGGATTTGCATAACGAGAATAAATCTCGCCTTCTTTCTCCTCTGCAAATTGAGCACGCATGTCTTCTGCGTCTTCGAAGACGTAACTGCTTGTTAGATAAAGTGGAACAGAATGTTCGTTATGCGAAGTCCGCTTGTTTTGAAGGCGGATAGCTGCAGTATTTTTTTTCATTTTAGAAAAAATAAAAGAATTCTATTATTACCTCTACTTTTCTTTATCCACGAAAGAAAAGTAGCAAAAGAAAATTGGCGATCTTCATTTTGAAATGAGTTCCACACTTGAAAATGCGACCGTTTCGGTGACCCCTCGGCTTCTTCAAGGGATCCGCATTTCAATTCAATCCCTTTTTTCAAAATAAACATAGACCCTCAATTGATTAAATGAATGCTATTTCATGAGTTATTTTGATCGTAGGATGAAGACTAGCAGATACCGAACAATATTTTTCCTTCGCCAACTTCACCGCTCTTTCTGCTTTTGCCGAATCTACAATCTTAGAAAATTCAAAGGTCAAATGAATTGTCTCAAACGGCGAAGGAATCCCTTCGGCTCTTTTCGAATTAATTATCACACTGTAATGTTCTAATTCAATGCGTTGTTTACGAAGAATCAGAATGACATCAACCGAAATGCAACCAGCCAAAGAACTCGCCAAAACCTCCATCGGACGCAAGCCAGAATCCTTACCACCAATATCTGGACTTGCATCCATTTGGATCGTCAGACCTTTATCGTTCGAAACCTGCATTCCAAAAGCCTCGTCTACCTTTTTTAATACTAGTGTCATTAATGCGGAAGTTTAGATTTAAAGATTCCGTAAAGCAATGTACCGACTAGCGCTCCTGCCAGTAGGATCAATCCTATATGCAAATGCATGCCAATTAAAATATATAACGGTGCGGAACACGCTCCGGAAATAGACCAACCCAATCCAAAAATAAGCCCTCCAATAATGTTTGCAGAAATTTGTGCAGGTTTTGGTTTTATCTCCAATTCATTCCCTTTGATGGATCTCACTTTAAATTTCTTAAGAATAAATAAGGACAATGCTCCAGTTCCAATAGCAGAGAAGAGTAATCCATACATGTGAAAAGTGTCAAAATGGAACATTTCCTGAATTCTAAACCATGAAAAAGCCTGCGAAGCGATCAATACGTTTCCGAACAGGAATCCAAGTAGCAGTGTGAGTACAATTTTCATCGATTAAAAAATTTGAGGTACAATGAAATACGAACCAACTAGTCCACCAATAAAGAAACAAATCGTGGCCAGTATAGAACTTAGCGCAAATTGTGAACAACCCATTATACAATGCCCAGCCGTGCAACCATTTGCATAACGTGCTCCAAAACCAACCAAAATTCCTCCGATGAAAAATTGGACAGCATTCTTTAACTCATAAATGGTCGACGACATTATTTCATATTGCTTTTTCGGTACGTCCATGAACGCATCTGAAAATCCGAATAATTTAATTGCAGCAAAACCAGAAAGAATCAACCCGAAGGAAAAAACAACTTGCCACTGATCGGGCTGCCTTTGATATTTCAAATAATCTATCTTCAAGGGTAGTAGACTTAGAATATATCTATACGTAGAAGACATACCGAATTGCTTCTCCCTCAAGATCAATAGTAATGGGACCATGAGTCCCAAAAGCGGACCTGAGATATACCAGGCTAATGGTTCTTTCATAATTTATTATATTTTCCTTACATTAAACGATCTCAACGTTCGATTTGTTTACACTGTCCTGATCTATGAGTGTTTCTAATCCTGCTAATGGCTCATCAAGAACAATGATAGACAAGTCGTTTTTAGAGCTATCCAAGTAGTGTCGTAATTTATGAAACGAGACCCATCCTGCGGCATAAGAGAAATCTACACTCTTATAGAACTCGTCTGATTTAATAAATGGAAGTGCTTTCAAGGTATTTTCATCGGATGAACTGGCGTAAACTTTAATATTGAAGTCATCAGAGAACGAAACATGGTCATTATTCGATTTACGGTATTCGTAACGGTAATCAAATTGTAAGGCCGAAATATCAGAAAGTACAGCACTAGCCGTAGGATAGCTTCCAGCACCTTTTCCATAGAATACCTGACGATCAGAAAACAATGCATTCACCGATACCGCATTGAATTCATTGTTCACAGCGTACATGGGTTGATCAGAAGAAACAAAATGCGGTGCCACAAAACCAATTACCTGATTACCTATTTTTTCTGCTCGGGCAAGAAGTTTGATTCGAAGGCCTTTTTCGAGAGCAAAACGAACATCACGTTCTCTCAATTTAGTAATTCCAAAATTAAATACCTCATCAGGGGTCGTGGTAATACCAAAAGCATGTTTAATCAAAAGGATAAGCTTGAATTTAGAATCAAATCCCTCCACATCCAAAGTTGGATCTGCTTCTGCAAATCCCAGTTCTTGAGCTTGCTTTAACGCTTCTTGATATGCAATGCCTTTATTACTCTGCGTCAGAATATAATTCGAAGTTCCGTTCACGATTCCCTGAACGGAAGAAAGTGTATCATTGTTATAATACTCCTCAAGGTTTCGAAGAATTGGAATTGATCCTGCAACAGCAGCTTCATACAGCAAGGATACA
>JBIITO010000139.1:0-5201 GCA_044340465.1 Crocinitomicaceae bacterium
GTTCGCCCTCATACACGGAGCGCTTGGATGCCTGGATGACGCCAAAAGCCGGTTGCGAAAGTTGTCTGTAGGAGTAGCGCTGTTCATTATTGGTCGGCACTTCTTCTTTTCTGATCGATATACTGGCAACGTTGGACTTGAAGACTTTGTTCCCCCGGCGAATATATGCAGGCCCAACAGTATAGGATCCGGAACGCGTGAAACTCCCGTTTTCTGAATGAATGAAATAGGTCACAACTTTTCCTGTATTGTAATCGATCTCCTGCTGCATGCTACTCATTGTAGAATTTCCGCTTTCGAATGATTTGGGTAGATCCACTTCCAATTCTCCCTGCACATTTGCTTTAACAGTGATTGTAATGGACTGACCTATTTCTGCCTCTTTTGGGGAAACTTCCAACTGAACAAGCGGTCGCTGTGCATGGGAAATGCAGGAGATTAAAAGAAATATGATCAAAAGTGTTCTCATCACCAGTCGTATTCGGAGGTTTCGGAAGTCCCTTTTCTTTTTGATCGTGCATTGTTCAGTTTCCGTTTGGTGGCCGCTTCGTCTTTTTGAAGCTTATCGAGGATACGATCTGCAGCGTTTTTCTTCTGCGAATTTCTATTTCTTCGCTCGTCTTTTGTTGTTCGGTTCTCTCTGTTTTGGTCGTTTTGTCTTTTGTCTTTATTCGTTTGGTCTTTTCTCTTGTTGTCCTTCGTCTTGTTGTCTTTTGCCTTTTGCTTGTTCTTTGATTGCTGCAGCTTGCGTATAGCTTGTGAAAGGTTGTATTGGGCTTCCTTGTTGAACGGGTCTAACCTCAAGGCATTCTTATAGGCTTGAATTGCTTCTTTGTATTGTTTTTGTTTCAAATGGGCAGTTCCAAGGTTGTAATGAGTGTCAACCTTTTTTGCAACGGTTTTGGCGTTTTTACTTCCACGTTTATACTGTTCAATGGCGGCGTTATAATTTCCACTTCGATAGGCATTTTGGGCTTTTTCAGAACTTAGATCCGTCTTTCCATTTAGCGATTTTTCTGCAAAACGATAGGAACGCTCTGCTTGATCGTATTGTTTGGAGAAATAGGCTTGACGTGCTGATAGCAATGAATCACGCCAGGACTGTCCAAAGGACCATCCTGCGAGTAGGAAGATTCCGATCAGTGAAAGTGACTTCATTTCGTCAAGTTCTTTTGCTCCATATAATTAAGTATCAGCAAAGCCAAAAAGCAAAGGAGAGCCGCACCTAGGGGTATACGGTAATTATTGCTTCGAACTTCAAAGGCCAAATCTCGCAAATTGGTACGTTGAATCTGGTTAATTTCTGTTAATACTTGCTGTACAGAAGGATAAGCTGAGGAACTCAGGAGATAAGATCCATTAGCAGCCGTTGCCAATTTTTCAATAAGATTCGGATCTATTTTCGATATCAATACCTGGCCTTTATCGGATTTTCGATAACCCAATTCCGGACGCCGGGCATCCACGAGCAGCGGTCCTCCTTTTTTACTTCCAACGCCTAACACATGTAATTCGATCGATTTGTCGCTCAACGAACGAACGGATCCAATGGCGTTTCCATCATGATCTTCTCCGTCGGTGATCAGTAAGATGGCTTTTCCACCTGTTACCGGAGAGAACATTTTTTCTGCCGTTCCCAAGGCACTGCAGATATTCGTTCCTTGCTGTGAGATAAGGTTTGTGTTCACTTCTTCGATAAACAATTTCGCAGCTTCGTAGTCATTGGTTAAGGGCAGCTGAACAAAGGAGGTGCCTGCGAAAACACAAACACCTATTTTTTCTCCGGAAAGACGGTTGATGAGGTCATTCATTGCACGTTTGGAGGCGGTCAACCTGCTTTCGGATCCATCCATGTCTTTCACATCCATCGAGTTCGATACGTCGAGGCAAACGACTAATTCCAGACTTTTTATCGTTCCGGTCACCTTCTCCTTTCCGATGGATGGTTGAGCCAGCGCCAAAAGTATGAATACGATCGCACGCGTGAAGAACATGTGACCAAGTAGCTTTAGTTTGAAGTTGTTGGGTCGATACATTGAATCGGATGTTCCTTTCGTCAAAGCTGAAATTCGTCGGGATTTTTGCAAGAAAAGAAAATGAATTGGAATAATAGTGATTAGAAAGAAGAGCATTTCAGGATTTCGGAATACAAATAACTCGCCATTGGATTTATCGACTGAATAGTCGGTAATTGTGTGGAATAGAAAAAGTATTCCCCAGAAAACGACTTCTGCAACTGCAATTTTTTTCCATCCATTGGAAGTGAATATGTTGTATCCTTTGCTATTCATAGAAGAAGAAATAGTGACGTAGGCCCCAACTTAATAGGAGCAAAAGGATCGCTGTCAGCAAAAACGGTTTGGGTGTTGCCGGTTCCTCAGATGCAAACTGTCGGTTGAATTGTTTTCTCTTTTCCATTTGATCGATCTCTTCGTAAATGGATCGCAGGGAGGCTTCGTCTGTTGCTCTGAAATAATGTCCTCCTGTAATTTTTGCTATCGAACGAAGTGTTTTTTCATCAATCTCTACGGGTGCCATTTCGAAACGAACACCAAATGGTGTTATCACAGGAGTTGGTGCTTCTCCGTTGGTACCCACGCCAATCGTATATACACGAACCTTTTTTTCTTTTGCCAGTTCTGCCGCCGAAATAGGATCCACCTCACCTGCATTGTTGCTGCCATCTGTGAGGAGGATCACCACTTTTGAGGGTAATTTTTCGTCTCTTAAGCGCGCAACCGCTGTGCCCAATCCGGTACCAATGGCTGTTCCTCCATCTATTGGTTCATTTCCAATGGAATCTATTTGTGCTATGAGTGATTCATGATCCACAGTGCCCGGGCTGGCGGTGTAAGCTTCGCCGGCATAGACTACCAGTCCGATGCGGTCACCGATGCGTCCCTCCACAAATTCTTTTGCTACTTTTTTTGCTACTTCTAGTCGGTTCGGTTCGAAATCCATCGCCATCATTGAGAGCGAAACATCCATTGCCAGCATGATATCAATTCCCTTTCGGTATTCTTCCTCCGTAGCTTCGCTGTCTCCGGGATAGTACGGCTTGGCCATAGCCAATACAAGAAGTAAGAGGGCAAATAGCTGAAATAGGAGCAGTATTTTTCGAAATCCAGAGATCCATTTGTTTTCTAATCCGATCTGTTCTGCAATCATTCCGGTAAACTTCCGGTCGCCTTTTCTATTTCGTTCCTGCGAAAACAGAACGAATGCAATGAACGGGATTAATAAAAGCAAAAACAGCCAATAGGGCGACTGAAAGGTATATCCCAATAACTCTAACTTCTCACTGTTCATCAGCAACTCTTGTTTGTGTTTGTTCGTGGAGAATTGTAATGAGCTTGTAGCTGTCCTGAATGTGATTTTTTACGTCACTTTCTTGTGGATTTAACTTGGCAAATTTAACGAGGTCTGAAGTCTCCAGGATTTTCCTGATAAGTGTGTGAGTCTCTTTTGAAGCCAATTTGTGTTCAAGGATTAAAAGTGTTTCCAAGGTGGTGCGTTCTAGCAATTGAAGACCAAATAATTCAGATATGTAATTTCTCAAAATGAAGGAAAGCTCCGAGTAGTGTAGCTTTATTTTTCCCGATTTCCATGCTTCTTTTTTCTCTATTTCCTCTAGTTTTTGTACTGTTCGTTCGTACAAGGGAAGTTCAATTTCTTGCTGCTTTAACCTTCTATTTTTTCGCTTAAACCAGAACCACGTGACTAGCATACACATTACCAGTGCAAGTAGCCACCAATAATGAGAGAGAAACGAATTCAATTTTTCCTGGAAGGTTTGTGGCGGTAACTCTGCGAAGGTTTCTTTGATGTCATAGGTATCTACTCCTTTAATTGCTGGAGTAAGTGTACCTGCAAAACTGACGCTCGGGAATTGCAATTTTTCTGTACCCAAACTGATAGTAGGCCCGGGAAGCGTAAAGGCACCGGAATCCCAAACAGTAATTTCATAATAACCGGTCCATGTTGGTCCTTCCTCACCTGAAATAATTGTGTCTTTGAAAGGAGATAAGATTTCGACGGTCTCAGAGCTGGCATTTGTACTTTTACCGGAAGCATCCGTTACAATGGCAGGAATGAATCTCTTCCAAGGTTCAAAACCAATATTTTCACTGAATTTTAGAGGCAAACTATAACTGAGCGTAACACGTTCACCAATGGTAACTTCATGTTGAGAAATGGAAGCATGGGTCACCTGAGTCATGGCATTCATGGACACAAGAAGCGAGAACAACAGTATAAAGTTCTTGATCATGAACGGTTTTTGAATAAGCGCATGAGTGGAAGATGGATTTCTTCGTTCGTATGGAATGAAGCCAGATCAACACCCGATCGTGTCATGTTTTGAGTGATTTCGGTAAGTTTTTTTGATTCAAATTCCTGAAGTTTTTTACGAATTTTCGCATCGTTGAGATTCACCCAGGTAGTAGTGGCTGCCTCCGCATTGAATAATTGAACGAACCCTTTTTCGGGCAAGTTATATTCCATCGGATTTCCTACATTCAATGCCATGGTGTCGTGTTTTTTTCTGATTCTCTGCAGTGTCTCCAGATAGGTTACTTCCGTGGTAAAGTCCGAGATTAAGAAGCAAACCGATCGTTTTTTCTGAGTCCGTTCGATGAATTGTAACGCTTTTCCGATGTTCGTATTTTTACCTCTCCGTTGGTGTTGTAATGCCGAGGTGAGTATACGAAGAACATGCTTTCGCCCTTTATCAGGAGCAATATAGTATTCAATTTCCTCAGTAAAGAACAGAGCTCCCACTTTGTCATGGTTGGCAATGGCAGAAAACGCAAGTGTCGCGGCAATTTCAATGGCCAGTTCTTTTTTCGTCCGACCATCTGAACCAAATTCCATGGATTCGGACAGATCGACAAGTAATAAGATCGTCAGTTCACGTTCTTCTTCATACACTTTTACATGCGGTTTTCGTGCGCGGGCAGTTACATTCCAATCTATCGTTCGCACATCATCTCCATGCTGATACTCCCGTACTTCGCTGAATGTCATTCCTCTTCCTTTGAATGCAGAATGATATTCCCCGGAAAACAAATGTTGAGACAGTCCTTTGGAGCGAATTTCCAGGGTTCTGATTTTACGTAAAAGTTCACTGCGATCCATGAACGTATTTTAAGGAACCTCGATTCGATTCAATATTTTGTTCAGTACATCGGTAACATTCATTT
>JBIITO010000042.1:0-17020 GCA_044340465.1 Crocinitomicaceae bacterium
AGCAGCCGAGGAAAGCGTAACTAATAATCCCACTAAGACAGAAAAACCTTTCATATGATTAAGAACGCACAGTTAATCATTTTGTTACTTCAGGTCGGATAAGAATAAAATCCTGAGAAGGGGCTTCAAGACCTGACCGTTTCAGTTCTGCAATGATCTGTGCGCGATGATAATTTGAATGCTGCAGAAGATGAAAAAGAATATCAGTCGTTAAATCATTCAAAGAAATTCCCTCAGAGGATTGGTAATTGATGAGTTCTTCCCAGTCCGTGTGTTCGAGAAGATCTCTCGTTTCCTCATAGTTTTGATTTTCAAAACGAACAAAATAGGAGAGGGGCAATAGATCCCAGTCATTTGACTCCGCTGTTAGTAGTCTCAATCGACAGTTCCACAAATAATGTACATTGAGAATGTGAGAAAATGATTTTAATACCATTTCTGGTAAATTGACCTCTTGTCCTTCGAAAATTCTAATCAAAGCAAGATTCTGATGATGATCCCTTTCAAACTTATTAGCAAAAAAGTCTCTCATTAACGCAATGCTTTCAGATCACTGATGGTTTGAATAGGATTAGAAGAGTTAAAAACAAAACTTCCGGCAACAAGCACATCAGCGCCGGCTTTAAGCAACTCTACTCCGGTTTGAAGATTTACGCCTCCATCTACTTCAACTAGTGCATGCGAACCTGTCCTGTGGATAAGATTTTTAGTTTGTTCTACTTTCAGTAAGGCATTTTTAATAAATGATTGCCCACCAAATCCCGGATTTACAGACATTATCAGGACAAGATCCAATTCAGCTAAAATATCCTGAAGCAGATCAACGGGTGTATGCGGATTCAATGCCACACCTGCTTTCATACCTTCAGATTTGATCGCTTGAACGGTTCTATGAAGGTGTGTACACGCCTCATAATGAACGGTTAGAATTGCTGCACCAGCTTTCTTAAATTCGGAAATGTACTGATCAGGATTCTGGATCATTAAATGCACATCTAATGGCAGATTTGCGTGCTTTTTTATGGCACTGACTACTGGAAACCCAAAGGAAATATTCGGAACAAAAACTCCATCCATTACATCTATGTGAAACCAATCTGCAGCAGAATGATTGATCATTTCGATATCACGCTGAATATTTGCAAAGTCACAGGATAAAACGGAAGGTGAGATTATTGGTCCCATTGTATTTTCTTTTGTTTTCAAAATTAAGCAGAATCATTCGTTCATCATGACCATTAAATAGGGTTCGTCACGATTATAAATGTCAGTGTAGAAGATAAGCTGTTCTCTGCCCGCAAAAACTGTTTGGTATTCGACATAAACGGGAACAGGATCCAACAATTTTATTTTTCGATTCTCAATAATCTGGAGTAAGCTATCGATCATGAATCCACTAATCGGGTTAGCTTTGCCGCGAAGCGAATCATTTGTAAGAATGGTTTTCGCTAAGCTGTCTGGGTATTGACATCTAATACACCCATGAGAAAATGCTCTTATATCCTTATTAAATAAATGTTTTGTTGGTGTATCATGAAGGTATATGCTGTAATTGCTGTAGAATTCAAATTTCACTATTCCAAGGCTGTTATGTCGTCCTGGTTGTTGCACGAGTTTATAAGGAAATGTTTTTTCTTTGACATGTTTCCAGTTAACGCTCAAAGGGTTTACTTCTTGGTCACCTCGATAAATCTTATAATGATTCCTAGCGAGGTAATTACTATTAGCTTTCACAGACGGAAGCACCTCTTTTCCCGCAATAGAGTAGGGAACATTCCAATAAGGGTAGAGCACGATATCGTGAATTCGAGATAGCAATTCAGGTGTCTTATTTTCAGGCTTACCAACGATCACACGGTGTATTTGTCTGAGTGTATCCTTAATTACCAGCCTTAAGAGATATTCGGGTACATTTATACGAACGAACTTTTCCGGAAATTTATCATGACACCTGATTTTTTCCAATGTTAATGCCGCTCTCAATATTTTACGATAAGAACTTTCATTTAGTGCTCTTGCAGTATATTCTCCAACTACACCATCTTGTTTTAAACCATTATCTCTTTGAAATTCTTTTAATGCTAATTTTAAAGCTTCTTCCGTTGAATCCGTATACAATAAATATTTTTTGCTGATCAAGGCTTTCTTTGCAAGAACACGTGATTTGAGTGAGTCCACTTTTTGCGGTGGAACTGTAAATTCGGTTCGATCAACACCTTTGAATTGGCAAAAGCTATAGAGCCTGTTAGCCAAATAACGGTAATTCGAATCCCTAATTCCTTGATTAAGAATAATCTTATCCATATCTATTGTATCCTGCATCTGGAAAATACTGTCCATTTTTTCAATTGCTTCAAAAGATGGTGGCCTATATTTTTGACGCTCAAAGTCCATAAAACCGTGATTCAGATCAGAGATCATTGAGCAAAACCTTGCTGTAATTATGATCTCTTCGTCAACCCAAATGGTGCGTTTTTTTGCTGTGCCAAGTTTTGTTCGATTCTCGGGTATCCCAAACCAAAGTGATCTCTTGAGCAGATGTCTCATTTTTAAACCATCTAGAGAAATCATTGAATCATTCACCCAATGCGGCTTAAAGTCATGACTTTCATAATAGGCTATCAACCAATTTGTTTGATCTTCATTGAATCCCATTTCCTTCAAGTAGTCCGGTTCCAAGACTTTCTGCAATTTTTCTCTGAATGGAATCGAATCATTCTCAAAAAAATCAATCGTCACGGAATGGTATCCGTCCGAACAGGATGCAAGAATTACTGCAAATACCAAAAACGCAAAAAGGCTACGAAACATACTGCAAGTATAATGTGTAAATTTACCTTTCAAAGTAAAAAGATACTATTATTTATCAAGGAATAAACGTATGTCGATCAGTTTATTAACTATCATTCTTATTACCACTGTTATTGCCTCGCTTAACGGGTTCAGCAATCGAACATTACTGGATCGCTGGCATTATATTCCTTATGAGGTAAAGCATCATCATGCTTATGAGCGAATGTTCACACACATGCTGATTCACGCAGATGTCATGCATCTGGCGTTTAACATGATGTCACTGTATTTTCTCGGAAGTTTTTTGGAGTTTCAGTTGGAATCCACATACGGTGTTTCCGGAGGTGAATTACAGCTGGCCATCATCTATATAGGGGGTGGTCTTTTTTCTACCATTATTCCCTACATTCGTCATCAGGATAATCCCAATTACCGATCCCTGGGTGCTTCTGGCGCTGTTTCATCTGTTATCTTTGCAACGATCATTTGGGATCCTACATTACCATTATCCATCATGATTCTTCCCATTGCTATTCCTGCCTATATTTTCGGACCCTTATACCTCGCATTTGAATATTGGGCAGATAGGAGAGGAGGTACAGGAATCGCACATGATGCCCATATTGGCGGGGCGCTATTTGGGATTATTTACGTTTTAATTACTAATATTGACAAAGGAAAATTCTTCCTGCAGCTGATTTTTGGATAGTTATGCTTTACATCAATAATAACGGTACACTTTTAAGCAATGATGCGCCTACAATCCAGGCGGGAAACCGCGGCCATGTATACGGAGATGGAGTTTTTGAGAGTATTCGGGTCATGAATGGTGTTCCTTTGAATATGGATAATCACATTCGTCGTTTATTGGAAGGTGCAAAGGCTATTAAAATGCGTCCGGCAAGTTTCTATACCACCCAGTTCTTCCAGGATAAGATCATTGAACTATGTCAAAAATCTGAAATCACTGAAGGCGCTCGTTGTCGTATTTCATTGGACAGAGTTACAGGCGGTGCCTATAAACCTGAATCCAATGAGGCTTCGTATTTCATTGAAGTGTATCCGTACGAATCGAATAACTTTGAAATGAATGCGAAAGGTCTAGAGATTGATTTGTACACAGATATTAAGAAACAAAAGAATTTCCTTTCCAATTTTAAAACGAAAAGTGGTTTGATCTATGTAATGGCGGCGATCAATGCAACCGAAAGAAAGTTGGATGACGTTTTAATAACGAACGATCGTGGTGGTATTTTAGAAAGTTCGAGCTGCAACGTTTTTGTAGTTAGTAACGGTGTATTGTACACGCCCGGATTAGATGAGGGATGTCTCGCAGGCACAATGCGTATGCAGATTATCAATTTGGCTATTGCCAATAATATCAAAGTTTATGAGTGCAATATTTTACCTCAAAACTTGTTAGCTGCTGACGAGATCTTTTTTACAAATGCTATCCGAGGTATCAATTGGGTTAGTGGATACCGTACAAAAAGATACTTCAATAATATGTCCCGTAAATTTGTTGCCTTGCTGAATGATTTTTGGGAGGAACGATTTTGTGACAATAAACTCTGATCTCTTTTATACGTATACCCAATTGTCCTATAATTAATATTATGTTAAATATAATGGTAATTAAAAAACCTAATGTCAAAAACCTAATGTCATATGGTAGTTAACCAAATATATTGTGAACGATAAATAAACAGCTTCTTTGTAAGATCAATCTGTTTCTGTAAACTCTCCAAGAACTTCATCTCCCGGGTATTCACCAAAAACAAACTACTTTCGCCCACGTCAAATTTGATCAACTCAGCGTCACGCATTTCCTTTGAAGCAAAAATAACTTCATTTTGTATGGCATATTGGTTCTCATAATTTTGACAAACAGCCCGAACAGCACCGATCTTATTTTCTAATTCTCTTCTCTTGACTTCCTGTTCAATTACTGTATTATATTGTTTGACCTTTACAGAACTAAGCTCGCCTCGTTCTTTTCGAAGAAAAATGGGCATAGATGCAGTTAAACCAAATTTCATATTGGAGGCAGAAAATGGCATAAAACCATTTACCGTAGGTTGTAATAAAGGATTATAAATCACATCCAATTCTGGTTTAAGCATTTCTTTACGATACCGTTCCTCAATAGCTAAGTATTCTAGTTTGTAGTCATAATTGGATACCCACACGGTTGAATCCGCTGAAATATTATGATAAATAAAAGGTGATAAAGTTATTTTTGGAGGAAACACATTTTCTGCTAACTCCAATGGAACTTCATCCGGTGCCCACAAATAAACCTCTAAAAGAGCCTTATAATAGAACAAATCCGCTTTTGATTGTTCTAATTCCAACTTTCTATAATCTCTCATGAGCGTCGCCTCAAGTGTATCGATCTTTGCATGTTCTCCCAAATTCGCTGAAATCTTAACCGCTGATAATCGCTGTTCAGCCAATTCAATACCAAGCAAATTAATCTTAACTGCATGAAATGCCTGATACCAGTCCCAATATGCTTCGCTTGCATGGAGAATAAGGTCGCTAACAATCATACGTTGTTCCAGTTCTGATTGCTCTCTCATAATCTTTGCCTGACGCAACATTTTTCGTCGTTCGTCAATAAACAAGTTCTTGCCAACAGGAACAGATATTCCACCGTACCATAAACCACTACCCGGTGTTTGATTCTCTCCACTTATGAAATCACCTCGGTTCTGTTCATAGCCTCCTTTTATTTCCACTCCAAACCAAGTTGGAATCTTCAATGCCGTATTCGAAAGTTGATAGTATTCTTTGTTGTTAAAATTCTTCCCATTTGTTTCGTGACTTATCTTCGGATCAAATGATCCTCTCGCTTTTTGAAGATCTGCGCTAGCAAGTTTAACGGCATTTGAAGCTCTTTGCATTATAGGATGGTTCGCCTTAACCTGTGTGATGAACTCGTCAAAAGAAAAAGATACAGAGTCCTGCGCCTTGGTGGTAAGGTATGAAGTAAGTACCAGTAAGACCAAGAAAGCGTTTCGGATCATTTTTTATCTGCTTTTTGTTTCTTGATCGGTACTTTGTAGTAATCCGGCGGGAACGCATTTAATTTTCTCCACAATTCGTACCAGATCGGAACGTCATTAAGCAAAACGAATGTTTTAGCACCTCCCCCTACTCTCACCTGTTGAGGCCAATGTTTTTGTTGTTCTTTCGGTTCTACGAGAACTCTGTATTTACCATTATCACTGATGTAATTGTCCATGGCATAAACTCTACCACTAAATGTTCCATATGCGGTATTCGGCCAACCACTAAAAAAGATGGCTGGCCAACCATCAAACTGTACACGAACATCTTCTCCAATATTTACCAAAGGATAATCCACAGGATCGATATAAAATTCAACGGCAAGACTATAATCCTGCGGCATGAGTGTCAGGATCTCCTCCCCTTCTTTAACGGTTTGTCCAATTCCTGCCTGTTTTAGTTTAGTTACATATCCATTCTGAGATGCACGTATAACGTAAAACCCTTTCCGCATCTCGTAATTCGCAAACTCACTCTCAATCTTTGCAACGGTTGCCTCTGACTCGAATTTATTGGACAAGGTAGAGAACTGCTCGGATTCTGTCTTTGCTAACTTCTCATTGTACTCGCCTTCGATATTCGAAATCTCCATTTTGGCAACTAATACTTCGTTCTTGCTTGTTAGGAATTTATTTTCCTGAGCAATTACCTTCGCCGTAAGCTCTTGAACTTTGACCTTCTTTTGTTCTACTTCAGTGAGTGATTTGATTCCCTGTTCATGTAGTTCGGATGTTCGTTTCAGCTGGCGTTTAGCAATATCTAATTGCCCCTCAAATGCGATTAGGTCGTTGCTGTCTGCAATCACTTTCAACCTGCTTTGGCGAAGTTTGTTCTTTGCCTGCTGGGTCTTCATGTCTTTCATTTGCCTAAAAGCCTCCAACTGTTTATCCAAGGCTATCATTTTCTGTTCATAAGACTGAACTGTACCTTTTTTATTCTCCAGACGACTTTTCGTTCGTTCCAAAAGTTGCGGATCGAAATAATCTGTTTTAGTTTCAGAAATAACAACGATCGTATCTCCTGTTTTAACAAGGTCACCTTCCTTAACGTACCATTTTTCAATACGCCCTGGCAAAATTGTCATAATAGACTGCGGACGATGTTCAGGGAATAACGTCGTCACATATCCATTTGCTTCAATGTTCTGTGTCCATGGCAAGAAAAGAAAGAATACAAAAAGAATGAATGAGCCAATAAGTAATTTAATAAATAGACGCTTTACCTTGCGCTTCTCTACGGATGCCGTGGATTTATATAACGAAAGATCTACTTTGTTACGGACCGAATTTTCGTAGAACTCAAACATGACAGTATTTTTCAATTGAGATGGACGAAAGTACTTTTTCTCTTGCACCGAAAGCAATCAATTTGCCATTATCCAGAACTGCGATCTGATCAAAGAGATCGAGTAACGTACGATCAGTAACACAAGCCAACATGGAAATTGCATTGCGTTCGCCTTGGAAAAAGGATTCAAAGATACTACCATCCATTTCATGTAACGATTGCCATTCCTTATCCATGAGTAGTAAAGAAGGATTGGCCAACAAAGCTCTGGCAAGAACAATCTTTGCCGAAATCTCCGGGGATAAATAGTTACCTCCTGAAAGCAAGTATGTATCCAACCCTTGAGGAAATGAATTCACATAGTCGAATAACCCAAGTTCATTCAACAGCTTGTTTAGTCCCTCCGTAGCTATTTCCTTTCTTCCCAGAACAATATTATCCAAGATTGTCCCGTAAAAGATCGAATCGCAAGCCATGAATGAACCGATGTTCTGTCTTACTTCATTCAGATCAAAATGATCTGCCTTGATACCATTCAACAACACTTGCCCATCACTCGGTGTGTAATGAAGTTGAAAGAGTTTTAAAAGCGTTTCAGAGGATAATTGTGAGTTACTAATAATAGCGATCTTTGAGTTCGGTTCAACTGAACAACTCACATCATCCAAAATCAAACGATCATAGTAAGGCGAAACAAATTTTACATCATGAAGAGAAAAAATTGTTTTGTGAGGCTCAAAAGTACCCAACTGCGAGGCGGGAACGGCATCTGACAAGGGTAAAGAAGCAATTTCACTTATCTTTTCTGTAGATGTCAATACATCATACATTGTTGACAATGAAAGGATCAATTTCTCAATAGAACTAATCACTAATAAAATAATTATTTCAGAAGCAATGAATTGTCCAATTGTCATCTGCTGATTAATCACGAGTAACCCTCCTATCAGCAAAAGACTCAGAGCAATTAAAATTTTAAATATGATAAGATATAAATATTGCCTCCAAAGCACTTTGAAATGAGTCTCTCTTGCTTCCACATAACCTGAGGCATATTTGTCATTTTTTCGTAGTGGAAAATCGTTCTTTCCTAAAATATTGAATGCGGATGCCGATCGGGCTACCTCTTGAATCCAATGTGCTGTCTTATATTTAGCTTTAGATTCGATTAAACTGGTCTCAAAGGCATTTCGACTAGTAAAATAGAGAATAACGAACAAAATTGTTATTAAAATTAAACTGAAAGCAATAAAGAAAGGATGATACAACGAAAGTAAAATCACTCCGAAAAGAATTTGAAGTATTGACGTAGGCATATCTACCAACACTTTGGATAACCCTTTCTGAATAACAAGCGTATCGAAAAAGCGATTGGCTAATTCAGGAGGGTATTGTAATCCTAGTTTTTGCTGATCTAAAAACCGAAAGCGATAGGTCATTTCCATGGATGACCAAACAAATATCTTTTGTTGTATATTCTCGGTGATCCGTAGTTGCATCAACTGCATGAGCCCATTCAAAGCAATACTTATGACCACGAGAAAAATAATGATTAACCAGCTCGTAGAAGTTCGTCCTGTTTGAATAAAGTTTATAATGGATTGAATCCCTATCGGAAGCACCAAGCTAAATAAACCACTAAAAAGTGCATAAACATATAACTGTGAGATCTCGTTCCGTTCTATTCGCAACATTCTGCGAAATTTATGGAATGCACTATAGATGTTTCTTTCCTGCATACTTTGAGGAACAAATATAAGCCTTGCGGTGTTCAAAGCAATCACAATTATTCTAAAAATTGTATTATTGAACTTCTTTTTACCGATATCATGCTGTCAAGGGAAGAACAAAAAGCGATCAATACATTTTTTTGGAATGGATTTAGAGAATTTACTAAAAAAACCAAGTCTTCAAACGGCCGAAGAATCAACTGGTTATCTTATCCATCAGATGTCGATGATATATATATACGCCTTCATGCTGACACTAGGATGGTCGGTTTGTTTTTTGATATCCAACCCAAAGACCAAGGAGTACGGGAGATTATTTGGGAGCAGATGACAGAGCTTAAAAAAGTGATGGAAAGCACAATGAATATTGAAGGTGAATGGACGGAGACACTCTCTTTACCGGATGGACGAGTCATCTCCCGCATATCCTGGACGAAAAGCGGGTTGAACTATCTGCATGAAGGTGATCGCTTGGAGATGTATACTTTTCTTAGAGATACGATCACAGCATTTGACAACTTTTACCAAGAATTCAAAGAAATTCTCATAAACCTCTCTGATTGAAATCGGATTGTTTAATTTTGCCATTGATGCGTTTACAAATTTTCTTTCCATTTGTCCTAGCTGTTTTCGTTTCAAATGCACAGACTGATCTTTTGATCACTGACTTTCAAAATGGCATACCTCAAAATTATTCGATCATAGATAATGATGGACTAACCCCGGACTTGAGTGTTGCAGAATATACTTCGGCATGGATCACAGTGACAGATCCTGACAGCAGTAAAAACACTGTTGCGTCGTCAACATCATATTTTTATACAAAGGGAACGGCAGACAGATGGCTGATCACTCCTCCACTCTTACTGGGAAATTATGGCAACTTTATTGATTGGCGCGCTAAGTCGCAGGATGCCTCCTATCCTGATGATTATTTAGTCTTAGTATCCGATACAGATGACGAGCTTTCAAGTTTTACAGATACAATTGGGTATGTTATTCAAGAAAATTTTGAATGGACCACTCGTACGGCAGATCTTTCACAAGAAGGTTATAAAGACCAGACGGTTTATGTTGCTTTTCGATTAGTAACCACGGATGGATTTAAGCTTTTTTTAGATGATATTCATGTTTGGAAAAATGATCCGGTGGGTATTGATGAAATAAGTTCAAGCATCATTAAATGTTATCCGAATCCAACTCAGGACTATATTAATATTCCTTCTGATATCAAATCTGAAGATTGTTCTGTTTATTCCATGGATGGCATGTTACTCATCTCTTCCAGTGAAAAATGCATCGATGTAAAAAATCTGAATTCAGGCATGTACATTCTTAAAGTCAATACTGGTCGAGATATACACTCCCTGAGGTTTATTAAAAATTAAAGTTCTGGAAAGGGAACCAGGACCAAAGTGTAGTTAATATCGGTTGGTGAATTTGGTTCCAAAACGAGCGTATCCTCTGTAATAACCTTCAGGCGGAAAGACCACTTCTCATCTGTAAAATAAAAGTTAAGATCCATGTTGTCGGAGTGCAACGAGTATTCACCTTTTCTTCCAGCTATCTCACCAAGTGTTCGCATAGGTTGGTAAAGACATTTTCCTGATTGGTAAAAAACAAGGATGTCTTTATCAAGATTCATTGCGGGAGCAAAATTCGTGTCATTCTTGATTACCTGATCAACTAGCCAGACCTTACTGTTAAGATCATTCAAAAGGGGTTCTTTACTCACTGGTAGCAATTCTACACCGGTACTGCACGAAACTAAAAGTGACAATAGGAAAATAAATATGAATTGTGTCAACTTCAAATTCAAAGGATCATTTCATTCTTTATCAGCGTATTGTATATGTCATTTGATACTGAATCCTTAAATTCAGGCTTCAAACGTTGTCTCCATGTGGCTCCTTCGATCAGTTCAACCGAGCGGAATTTATAATGCTTCCCATCCCATGTGAAAAGACAATTATAAAAAATAATCTCCCCATCAATATTGTCATTAAAACGCAATATCAGATCATTGTAATGTGTCTTTGAAGGTCTTGTAGCTATCAAATTAGCTATAAACGTATTAACTTTTACTAATTCACCTCGCTCACGAACAAAAGCTACAGTTCTACGGAGTTTAATACCTCCAACTTTTGATTTGATTTGAAGCAAAAAAGCCTGATCCTCCTTCACATCATCCTTCATAGGTAAGATCCTGAAAAACTTAGGAGAACATGCGGGTTCAAGATAATTAGTGGTGTCCTTCTGGAAATCAGAACAGATCTTTAACTCTTTCAGCAGTTTAATATGAGAGGGGTCTGGAAAAACCGATTCGTTAAACAACGTTTCTATACCTTGAAAATCCTGATCCGAAGTTTGCTCCTTTTTTTGATTTTTATCTGGTTCTGGGTCTTGACCACAAGAAACCAAAACCAAAATAAGGAGCAAGTAGAACATTTTTTTCATACGTAGCATAAGTTATTCATGTTGAAAGGTTAAATAGCAAATACACCGCCTGAGAAACGATATGCCTCCCGAAAAGCATCCATATTAATTCCTGTTTCAATGAATTGTTCCCCGAACCATTCGATCATTTTCTCCGTCGGCATATTTCCGGTAAGATCATCTTTAGCCATTGGACAACCACCAAACCCCTTAAGTGCTCCGTCAAATCTTCTGCACCCCGCTTCATAGGCCGCTTTAACTAAAAAGGTAGCATTTTCGGGACGCGTATGCAAATGAGCTCCAAATTCCACATTGGGAAGCGTTTTGATCAAGTGAGAAAATAATTTGGAAACGACTTCCGGGTTCGCGGCACCTATAGTATCTGATAGCGCCTGTATTCGTATATCAAAGTCTATAAACAAGCGGTGTGACCATTTCTCCACCAATTCCGGACTCCAATCTTCACCATATGGATTTCCAAAACCCATGGAAAGATAAACTACCAATTGTTTATTCTGTTTTTCACAAAGATTCCGAATTGAATCAACACGACCCAAAGATTCTTCGATCGATGCATTCGTATTGCGGCGCTGAAATTCTTCCGAAACTGAAAAAGGATAACCCAGATAGGCAATCTCATCGAACTGACATCCTTCCTCTGCACCGCGCTCATTGGCAACAATAGCTAATAATTTAGTGTCCCCATTCAATTCAAGAGCGGAAAGTAATTCGGAAGTATCACGCATTTGAGGGATCGCTTTTGGGGACACAAAACTTCCAAAATCAATGGTGTCGAACCCGCATTTCAATAGAAGATTAATGTAGGAGATCTTTAAGTGTGTCGGAATAAAATCATGCAGCCCTTGCATGGCATCCCTCGGACATTCGATCAGTTTCAATTCAGTCATAAATTACTTTTTCTTTTGAGGACAGCGCGATTAATCCGTTTTATTAACCCCGGCCCCTCGTAAATAAAACCGGTATACAACTGTACAAGTTTGGCTCCAGCTTTTAATTTTTCCAACGCATCCTCCGGACTATGAATACCCCCAACACCAATTATAGGAAAGGAACCATTCGAGTTTTTATTCAAAAACCGAATCACATCAGTGGATCGTTTTGCCAAGGGCTTTCCCGAAAGCCCACCCGCACCAATAGATTCCAGTTGTTCTTTTGATGCTTTGAGGTCAGATCTGCTGACCGTCGTATTTGTAGCTATGACCCCATCAATTCCTGAATCTTTAACGATCTCAATTATATCCAAAAGTTGCTCGTCACTTAGGTCAGGAGCTATCTTTAACAGAATCGGCTTAGGTAAATCTTTCTTTTTATTTAAGGCCATCAAGCCTGTAAGAATTCTTGTCAAGGGTTCTTTATCCTGAAGTTCACGAAGATTAGGCGTATTCGGAGAGGAAACATTGACCACAAAATAATCGACATAATCGAACAGACCTTCAAAACACAAGGCATAATCAGAAAACGCATCTTCATTGGGCGTGAGCTTATTTTTCCCGATATTGCCACCAATGATCAGTTTTGTGTTTCTTTTCTTAAGATTAATCACAGCTTCCTCGATGCCTCCATTGTTGAATCCCATTCGATTAATAATCGCTTCATCTGACTTCAATCTGAAAAGTCTTGGTTTATCGTTTCCATGCTGTGGCCTCGGTGTGATCGTTCCGATTTCAATAAAGCCAAATCCACAAATTGCCAATTCATTGTAGTATGCCGCATTTTTATCAAAACCCGCTGCTAAACCTACTGGATTATCGAAATGCAAACCAAATAGATCAACTCCAAGTTCCTTACTCTTTATACAAAAAAATTTACTCCACAAAGATTTCATTCCTGGCAAACTAAGCAGAAACTTGAGTGAACCCATGGTAAAGTAGTGCACTTTTTCTGCATCAAAAAGAAATAAAAGGGATCTAAATAATTTGTACATTCTACAAATTTATAAAACGAAAAAGAGGCAGCTGTTGCTACCCCTTTCTATTTCACATATTTTATTAACATCAGAACTTATATCTGGCCTTTCTCCAATAATATTGACGACGCTTGAGTGTATAGTCCTTGTAGGTTACGTTTTTCATCACAACAAGATTCAAGTAATAATACGCATCTTTTTGAGGCTGACCTCTCATATTACCCGGAGCAAACCATTGGGCATTCGCTTTAGCTGGATTGGAAAAATAAGCCGCCTCCGGACTGCTCAACTTGGAAGGGTCATAATAAACACTGTGTACATCATCAATATAATCTGAAAAAGTTTTAATGTAGGTAGCCTCCAACGCAAATCGCCATTGCCTCCCAACTCCATAGCGAATACCAATACCCATTGGTACAGTAAGCGTAACTGGAAGTGTCTCTCTCGCTCCTCCAGGCAATCCTTGTCCTTCCGTATTAAGCGGATCCAAGGCTATCCATTTACCATTGTATTTCCCTTTTGGATTGAAATAACTTACACCCAAACCTGCAAGAACGTAAATTTGTTCGTTGTGATTTTTGAAAGCATTGTGCCCAGGCAATCGGTACCTGGCACCAAATTTTTCGTTCGAATAGAATACAAATTCCAAACGTTGTTGCAACTCAACAATGATGGACCTGAACATTAGGTTACGGCTCTCTCTGATAATTTCATTTGTATGAGCGTCATTCCCCCTTAATCTACCAATGTTTAAAGATGTTGTAGTCGCCCAATAGGGATGAAAACGATAACGATAACCAATCATCCCCCCTAAACCGGTAGAGGGCAGATCGATATCAACAAGGCTGAAATCTTTACCTATCCGATCACGACCTCCTAAATCACCGGTAAACTGAGTCACCCCAATACCAAATAGTATTTCTTTCTTATTGAGGGACCAGTTTCGCTGAGTATTAAAATTAGTATGTTGAGCTTGAATCGACGAAGCCAAAACTAGTGACAGTAACACAATTAAATTAAAAACTACCGTACGTGATCGCATAGAAAAACTCAATACGGTACGAAAATATAAATGTTTTTCCAAAAAGAGAAATAAATTCGTTATGAAAAGTCAAACACTTTCAGCAAATCAAGGAATTTAAGGAAATTAATTTGGTAAGATCCTCAGGTTAATTGGTGATAGCATTACTAATTTACCATCACTTTCGTTCACATACATTTCAGTGAAGAAGATCATTTCGCCTGTATTAAACTCGATTATATTATTCTTTAGTTTTTCTGACAATTCGTTCCCAGTTACGTATTCCAATACATCGGTAGTTCCATTAAAATAACCGATCATAAAAGATTTGATAGGTTCAGTAGTTCCGCTTTCAATGACAGAATATTTCATTAGTTCACTCGCCTTCATTGCTCCACTGTGAACACCTCCAATATTTGGAACAGTAAGTGGTTTTTTCACAATAGGTATTAGTTTTTTAGGCAGCGTAGTTAACCCCTCAACATCCTCATATTTAGACACTAAGATATCAACCTCTTTCATCTGACTTTTTTCTACCTCCTTGTTTGTAGGGTCTGCCCATGCATCTAAACCGGACTTAAACGATATGTTTTCGTCTTTCTTTGCATTAAGATCGAATTTTTCGATTGCTGCACCTCGAGCTTGAGAAGTAGGTTTGTCTTTAATGGACGAATCAGTATTTACAAATTCATTGATCACCATAAAAGTTATCATAGAAATCGCTGCTACAAAACCGTAAAACCATGGGTTTTTCAGGGCCCCTGGTTTACGAACTATTATTCCTCTAACTATTTTATGAAACTCTTGTTTCTTTTCAATTTCTTCGGAACTGATTATAGGTCGATCCAAAATTATTTTAGTTGTTTTCATAATTAGTTACTCGAATTGAATATCCTTTTAAGTTTTTCAATAGCTCTGAAAGCTTTAACTTTCGCATTATTTTCTGTAACTTCAAGTATCTCTCCTATCTCCTTGAACGATCTTCTTTCAAAGAAGCGAAGTTCGATCAACTGAAGTTCTTTGTCTTTCAACTTAGACAAAGAATGGAATAACTTAGTTTTATTCTCTTCCGACTGATCCTCATCAAATTCATCGATCATCTCAATAAGCTGAAAAGATTCAATATTCACAGTCCTTTCAGCTTTGCGGTCTCTGAAAGACTGATATAATTCACTCTTCGCAATTCTATATAGCCACGAGGAAAATGGCAATCCTCGATATTCATATTTATGAATGTTATTCAACGCTTTAATGAACACCTGAGAAGTAACATCAAATGCCAATTCCTTATCATCCATTCGTTGATAAACATAACGGAAGATCTGTTCATGATACTTCCTGTACAACGGACCAAAACTCTCTGGATCTTTCTGTGCTAGCCTTATCAAAGATAATTCTTCATTTAACAGTTGATTGGTTTTGTGATACAATGGGTTTACTGTCATGGCTTTGATTTTATTTTCTAATCCCGTCAACAAAGCTTTCAGACTCTACATTATTTCAACGTAAATTCTGAGAAATGTTTCAGCTATAACGCATAAATCGAAAGGAAAATAACATTGTATAATTTTTTATTTTAATATTTCTTAAAATCTTCAAGATAAGACGTATCCGTAAGAGACTTTAAAAAGGCGATTAATTGCTGTTTTTCCTTGTTGTTTAGCACGAAAGGCTGGATTGAATAATGCTGATTCTTTGGCTTATTACCTCCGGATGCATAATGATTTAAAACATCTTCGAGGGAGTGTAAAGATCCATCATGCATGTATGGAAAAGTAAGTTCGATATTTCTCAATGTAGGGACTTTAAATTTACCGATATCGCTACTATCATTATAAATTCTGAAACGTCCCTTATCTTCAATATAATCTGAATATAAACCATTATTCTC
Organism: Crocinitomicaceae bacterium; assembly: GCA_044340465.1. GTDB lineage: Bacteria > Bacteroidota > Bacteroidia > Flavobacteriales_D > Crocinitomicaceae > M0103. Next base: position 16,158 of record JBIITO010000042.1, read on the forward strand.
TGCTTTAAAATTGGTGAAAGAGGGAAACGCGTGACATTTTGAACAGTATAGTTTTTTGGAGAATATTCGATAGCCCTCAATTTCCACTATATTAATAGCATTTTTATCCCCTTTCATATATTTGTCAAATCGGGAATTCTGAGAAATAAGAGTTCGTTCAAATGCGGAAATACTGCGCGTCAGCACAAATGCATCGAATGCTCTTCCAAAGACCTTCTTAGCCTGTTCCTGATAACTAGAGATGGATCTCAATTTCTGTATCAAATCACCCATTTTCATATCCATTTCCATATGTTCCTGAATGGGCGCGATCACCTGTTGTTCGAGTGTCGGAATATGCGCATCAAACATCAAAGTTGGCTGATATGCCACATTTAATAAAGTTGGTGCGTTTCGCATTGTTTTCCTACCCTCAACGCCTTCACTTATGGGTAATCTATCAGTAAATGCAAATTCGGGAAGGTGACATGTAGCACAAGATATTTTATTTGTTTTAGAAAGTCTTTTGTCGAAAAAGAGTTTCCGGCCCAATTCAACTTTATCCTCATACATTTGATCATCTTCTGGTATAGGCATGAACCCGATTGGAAATGACGAATCACTAAAATGACATTTGACAAACAGTAATGCAATTAAAAGAAATAAGATAGGACTTTTAGAAATAATACCGAAAGAAGAAGAAATAGGACACCTTTTGACAAAAATTATAATAAGTTGCTTAGTTCTTCTTATGATAATGGTTGTTCTCGACGACATCATTATTGCAGGATTAAATGAGAACATTCATAAAAAACCTATTCGAAATGAATGAAGAAAGGAATTCGAACTCAAAAAGTTTTATACTATCGTTTTGTGACGATGTA
>JBIITO010000140.1:0-5159 GCA_044340465.1 Crocinitomicaceae bacterium
TCTGCTCAACTTGTACTGTGGTTTGCCATCAACACCCAACAAACTAAAATCTCAGATGTCTTTTTCTTTAATGACGGCGACCAAAAACCTGATGCCGAAAAAATAAATGGGCAAGTTGGTGGCATCTACCATGAGCATCGTGTGAATTTTACGGATGTGCGGAATCTTGCCTATAAAACGGCCGGCAAAGGCATCGGTGGCGAGGACCAGGAAGAAAATGACCTGGAAGCACTGCTCTATGCCATGGAAAAAGCACCTAACGCCAAAGGTTATGTGCTGATTGCCGATAATGGCGCCCCACCCCGAGATATGGAACTCATCGACAAGATCAAGAAACCGGTACACATAATTCTCTGCGGCACCTCAGGTGGATTTGATTTAGCCTATCTCGAACTTGCGCGCAGGACTGGCGGTTCACTTCATACCATGGAAAAGAATCTGAACGAACTCATGAAATTAAAAGAAGGACAAAGCATCCGCGTTGGGAAACGCATCTACAAAATCATCGACGGTGAGATCGATGAGGTGGTGAGGGAGTGATCAATTTTTTGAAATAATTAGTACTAAAAGTCTGATTAAAAACACCAAGTGGTATGAATCACTCTCAATTTTCGGTGCCTGCCATGAATTCATCGAACGGTAAATCTGTTTTATGGCCGATATGAAAGAGCTATTACACAAACAAAGTGTCGACATTGTTAATTACATCATTGAAAGTCCATTCGTGCTTCAACTAATCAATAAAACGCACTTCGTCCGGAACCTTTTGAATACCTTTCTGTTTTAATATAAAAGCACAAGATGCCCAAAACAGGATATATTTTCACACCATTCGAAGCACCCGAACAGTCTAAGTTTGAGAAGCTGTTCGATGTGTTCAGTGAACTTATAACGCATACGTCAGGAGACGTGGATGAAGCGCTTGAGTGGCTGAACATACTCGATAAGGAATATTCCCTAACAACGGATGATTATAAGATGGATGATTTCGTTGAAGACCTTAAAAAGAAGGGTTATCTGCGGGAAGAAATTCAACCAGACGGAAATGGTCAATTAGCCATTACAGCTAAAACAGAACGTGTGTTGCGGAAACATGCCATGGATCAAATTTTTGGAAATATCCGGAAAAATGGTTTGGGTAATCACAAGTCCAAAAAAAGTGGTCAAGGGGATGAAGCAACCGGCGAGTTTCGTGATTTCCAATTTGGTGATACGATTGAAAACATATCGATCACGGAAAGCTTGAAAAACGCCCAGATAAATAATGGAATAGGTGATTTTCGTTTGACAGAGCAAGATCTGGTGGTGGAAGATACACACCATAAATCGCAAATGAGTACTGTTCTGATGATTGATATTAGCCACAGCATGATCTTGTATGGTGAAGACCGTATCACTCCAGCAAAGAAGGTGGCTATGGCCCTCGCCGAATTGATCACGACATCTTATCCTAAAGACACGCTGGATGTGATTGTTTTTGGAAATGATGCCTGGCCCATTAAGATCAAAGAGTTGCCTTATCTCAATGTTGGACCATATCATACCAACACCGTTGCCGGATTAGAATTAGCCATGGATATTCTGCGCAGGAAAAGAAACACTAACAAACAAATTTTCATGATTACCGACGGTAAACCGAGTTGCCTTCGTTTGCCTGATGGTCAGTATTACAAAAACAGTAACGGCTTGGATGAAATGATCGTCGAAAAATGCTATAACATGGCCGCTCTTGCACGAAAGATGCACATTCCCATTACAACATTTATGATTGCCCAAGATCCGTATTTGCAATCTTTTGTGGAAGAATTCACGAAATCCAACAAGGGTAAGGCATTTTACACGGGATTAAAAGGATTGGGTGAAATGATCTTTCACGATTACGAGACGAACAGAAAAAAACGAATTAACTGAAATAATGAATACAACGATCCAGACATTGGGTGCTTTGAAAGCATCAGGATACATTTCCAAAAGTATCAAAACGGAATTGAGAGACAATTTGATCTCAGCGCTCAAATCCGGGCAGACCACTTTTCCCGGTATGCACGGGTATGAACAAACAGTCATTCCCCAATTGGAACGCGCCATTCTTTCCAAACACAATATCAATTTACTAGGATTGCGCGGGCAGGGAAAAACCCGAATCGCTCGATTGATGATAAATCTATTGGATGAATATATTCCGGTTGTATCTGGCAGCGAAATGAATGATGATCCGTTGAATCCGATTAGTCGTTTTGCACGGGATCTGATAGCAGAAAAGGGAGATGAGACACCCATTTTTTGGATGCACCGTTCGGAACGCTTTTTTGAAAAACTTGCTACGCCTGATGTGACAATTGCCGACTTGATCGGAGATATTGACCCAATTAAAGCCGCGACTTTAAAATTGAACTATTCAGATGAAAGAGTGCTGCATTTTGGGATGATCCCACGCGCTAATAGATGCATTTTCGTTATCAACGAATTACCGGATCTTCAGGCTCGTATACAAGTAGCATTGTTCAACATTTTAGAGGAAGGTGATATCCAAATTCGCGGATTCAAATTACGTCTTCCCCTTGATCTTCAATTTGTTTTTACAGCAAATCCCGAGGATTACACCAACCGAGGAAGTATTGTCACGCCTCTGAAAGATCGTATCGGATCTCAAATTTTAACCCATTATTCATCCGATATTAAAACGGCAAAATTTATCACCGAACAGGAAGCCGAAAAGTTGGAAAACCGACATTGCGAAGTACATGTTCCGGAATTGGCAAAAGATATTCTGGAACAAGTAGCATTTGAGGCAAGAAAAAGTGACTATGTTGATTACAAGAGTGGTGTCAGTGCACGCATGAGCATTACAGCGTATGAAAATTTGGTGAGTACTGCTGAACGCAGAGCGATTCTGAATAACGAACAGAAAACAACCGTTCGATTCAGTGATTTGATCGGAATGATTCCTGCGATTACCGGTAAAGTGGAACTGGTGTATGAAGGAGAGCAGGAAGGGACTTCGTTTGTTGCCAATCATTTGATTGGAGAAGCGACGAAAACACTCTTTTTGATGTATTTTCCAAAAATTGAAAAGCTAAAAAAACAAGATCAAGAGACACCTTACGATGCCGTTCTGAATTGGTTCTTTGAAGCGAATTCGTATGAATTATCCGACGAAGCCAACGAAGCGTCTTATGTGAACGCATTAAATGCTATTGAGCCCTTGAAGAAACTGATATTAAAATATCAACCCCATGTTGCTTCGGAAGACACACCCTTTTTGATGGAATTCGTGCTATGGGCTTTAGTAGAACTGAAACAGTTGTCGAAGCGAAGAACCGCAGATGGAATGGCATTTAACGAAATTTATGATACTATGATCAAAGGTTTATAAGCTCCTTTGCGCACAACAGAAGCCCCTTGTTAAAACTGGTTGCAGTATTTGTAGTTTTCTACAGAAAAACTTGTTTACCTGAAAATGGTTTCATTCCTAAATTCCATTTCATGCCCAATCCACTTGGGCTCATTTCTATGGATTTCTGTGTTTTGTTTAAAGAATTGTTGGCATGGTGTCTATGAATAGCATAAGCCGTTAAATCGAATAACAACAAAAAGCCTCCCTGCAAGATAATTCCATTTCCGAATCCATTGTATTGATCCTTTCTGGTAACATCCTTTTTTGCCAAACCGCGCAAGAGAAAACCACTGGTAATATAGACTGCATCAAGCCCCGTGTTTATCAAGAAGATATTTTCCGTTTTACGCTGCGTTTTCCTTGTTTCCTCCAAACTAAGGTTAGCACTACCCTTTTTTGCTTTGAGATAACCAGGTATTGCCAGTCCCAGATTAACAGTATTCCACAACACGTTCATTTGATGAAAATAGTAGGCCTCGCCTTTGGAAACAGTTGCCCAACCTATGCCACTTGAAATAAAATTGGCAGTTGCCCAGCTTCCCAAACCAATCATCAATCGTTTATCTATGAGTGTTCTATCTTCATTGAATTGCTCAAGCGGTTGCGCAGCGGACAGAAAAGAGAGAACTAATAGGAGTACTAAAATTAGCTTCACAGTTTTTCTATAATTAATTCATGTTTTGAAAAAGAATGCGGAAGTGTCCGGTTTTCAATTGCCAATCGGTTCTACATATTATAGCCAGGATGCAATTCATTTCACAATGAGAACGTCGTTTTTTGATTATTCAACCATACCAATTGGATTTCGTTAGGATCCTGCATCCTTTCGGCGAGTCTGAAATAACGTTCCGAAAGCGTAGATAAAAAATCCTGAGCCTTGTTTCCCTCAGCTTTTAAACCGCTTAACTTATCAATTCCCCAAAATTTTACGAGATGATCAATAATACCGGCATAATCATAACTCGTGTAAACGCCTATTTTTTGAGTGATGTTTACATAATTGAGGTATTGTTTTTTCTCCGTTCCATAATCCATAAGATTCGCCGGCATGATGATTTTCTTTTTCATCATCGTAACAAAGGCATTTAAACCTCCATTGGGATCTGTTTCAAATATTTTTCCCATAAAATATTTGTAGGCCTTCTCATGTAAAGCCTCCTCACCGGCGATTAAATTACATATTTTCGACAGTGCCGTATCACCTGATTTATAGGCTAGTTTACCTGTATTCACATGCGTGATCTTCGTTGCCCTTTCCTGAAAAGAAGTGTAAATTAAACCATGATAAGGATCACCGTCGGTTTGAAGTTCAACACCATTGTAAATCAGTTGTTGAATAGATTTTTCCACCACTTTCATGTCTACCCTACCGCTCAAATACAAATATTTATTCAGAAGATCTCCGTGCCTGTTTTCCTCTGCTGTCCACAGTCGAGACCACCTTGCCCATGCGCCATTACTCGCTACATTACGTTCCTCATTTACCCCTTTTAACAGATTAAAAAATGTTTGATAGCTCGGCAGGGCTTCTTCGGTTATCATATTACCAACCAGCGAGACTAAAACAGAATCAGGAACATTTGCTATACTTCTTTGAAGAACATGTACCTTATCAGCAAAATCAGGATCGGCAAAGTCAGGTAAAAAATCTACCGGTTGCCAACATTCATCCGGATCTTTCATTTTTTCGTTCATGAATTCCTCCACGAAAGGTTCGATTGATTTAATCACCTCTATTTTTTCTTCGAGCATCGTTTTTTGG
>JBIITO010000055.1:0-14996 GCA_044340465.1 Crocinitomicaceae bacterium
CCACTTCAAATGCATTAAAACCCGAGCTGATCATCCTAAATGTGTGTTACGGATCTTTTCGCCGAGCCAGCTTCCTCCCTGACCGTGACCTGCACAACAACCTCATCTCGCGCGGAGCCAAAGCTGTGTCATTGCATCACCCTACAAAACAGTAGATCAGAGTTCAGCATACATTTTTGGCAAGTTTTACAAATACCTTGAATATGGATATACTGCCGAAGATGCGCTGCAAAAAGCAAAACTGGCTTACTTTAAAACGCACAAAGGTTCGCTCGCACATCCGATATTCTGGTCCACCTATGAACTCACCGCAAATGAGAAGGATCTAAGAATGTCACGCAAAACCAAGGCTTTTCCCATCGTATGGGTTCCTATGCTTACAATTATTCTTGGTGTATCGGGCTATTTTTGGTGGAGTTTGAGGAGGAGAGCTGGCATGATCAACGAGCATGGAGCATAGAACATGGACTTTCAGTAAATTAATCTATCAGCGACTTGAACTGAGAACTTGTGATGAGCTCAATCGAATCGTATCGAAGTCAGTGATCTCGAATCAGAGTGCGTGCGAATAGCCGAGTGTGAATTATTTACATATCTTCTACCAGCAAAATGCTCTATGCTCCATCAGCGCAGCGATCTATGCTCTATTCTCCAAAAGCGCAGCGATCTCAATTCTCACAGCGCAGCGGTCTACAGTCTGTCAGCGCAGCGATCTATGCTCCCTAAGAACAAATGGCTTTAAATCCAGATCTCGCGTATTCTTTAATCGCTCTAGCCATTTTTTAACGTCAACGCCATCACCATTTGCTTTAGCGATTTGTAAAAGAAAATAAGCCGAGCGATCCGCAAACACACTAGAGCTGTTTGCATTCTTTTCAAAAAGTGAAGTTGCCTTTGCTAACTTGTTATTTCTTTGATGAACAATTCCCCCAAAGTAGATCAGCGTATCGTTTTGCGGTGCAAGCTTTTCGATTTTCTTCCATTCTTTAAGTGCCTGTTGCGGCGTATCTCTCTCATAAGCATACATAAGGGGTGCCCAATCAATGCTATTTTCTTGCCCCATATAAATCGGTATTCCAGGCTCTTGAAAAATCTCTGATGAGGCAGTATGATTGTCGGAAAAAGTACTTGTTTCCGTTCTGTTAAGCAAGAAAAATATTCCTGTTCCCAGCACAACAATAAAAACAGCAGCCATTCTGTAAAATGAGATCATCCTGCCAGAGCCCTTCTTTTTTTTGAGAATCTGTTCTTTCGTTTTCTTCAAATAGGTTTGAATCCGATCAGGATCTCCATTATAGTGGTCATATAAGATCAAAAATCCCCTCTCTTCTTCGGTAAGATCCTTACGCAGACGCATTTCAGAAATGACTACATGCAAGTGCTCAGGAGTGTTCAGGAGTAGAATGAGTTCTTTTATTTCCATAGTAATCCCATCAAAATAAATAACTTATGCCACTTCAGAGCGAGCACTTTTCTAGTTAGACTCAATTTATTTCGAACTGTTTTTTCTGACAAATGCAAGTCACTTGCGATTTCTGTATTTCGATAGCCATTTAAATGTAATTCGAGCAAACTACGTTCGTCAGCTGAAAGCTCCGAAATACAACGATCAAGCTTAACAAACAATTCCTTCTCCGGCGAATCTTCAGAAAAACTCACCTGCTCGTTTGCATAGTTTTTAAGAATGCGCTGTCGATTTACTTTTACTCTTTGATAATCCAAACACTTATTACGAACAATTACCACTAAAAAAGCCTTAATGTCCCGAACTTGACTCCAGCTTCCCTTTCGAACATTCAAAGGTGAAGATAGCAACTCAGAAAACAATTGGGAAACAATATCTCGAGCAATTTCAGGATCTCCTGTGTAACTTATCGCGCGAAAAACAAGAGGCTCAAAAATGACCGTATACAATTGCCCAAGAGCATGATTGTCTCCTTCAAGAAAATCAAACCAGTGCTTCTCGAGGTTATTCACTTATGTTCGAAATTACTAAAAATGTGCGAATCATACCTTTTCAAGATTTCGTCATGCTGCATTTCAACAAAATAAAGAAGGAGACCTCTACATTTAGTCTCGTTTGACTCTCCAACTCACTACGAGTGAATACCTGCTCTTAACCTTTAAAACGGAATACATCAAACTGATTTCGCTTCTTCACTCAATACCAAATATGATTTAACCAGTTGCCAAAATCAAACGATATGTCATTATTTATTACTTTCGACAAAACAAAAAGAATGAAACTGATTTTTAGTTCGGTACTATTTTCGACTTTCTTGTTGCTTTTCGCCTGTGGATCCAAAGGCGAGGAGAAAAAAGAAAACACTTCTGAAAAGAAAGTTTGTTTCTACACCTATAATCACGCCTCGACACTATTGGAATGGACAGCCTTCAAATTCACAGATAAAAAGGGAGTTACAGGCACCTTCAATGAGGTGATTGTAGAAAGTCCGGAAGGCTCAGATGATCCTGAAATGCTGTTATCAAAACTGAGCTTCAAGATTCCAACCGGAACGGTGGAAACACAAAATGAAGAACGCAATGGCAAGATCTCAGGAATTTTTTTTAAATCACTTGCTACCGATACCATTCGAGGATCAGTAAAAGAACTTCGTCTTCAAAAAGGAACAGCTGTTATCGTTCTACTCATGAATGGAATTCGTAAAGACTTGAAAGGTTTTTGCACGTTTGAGGACGGATTATTCTCTTTTAAAGCAACAATAGATGTCAACGACTGGAACGGAGCAGAATCAATCCAGTCTCTCAATAACGCGTGTAAGGACCTACACACGGGAACGGATGGAAAATCAAAACTCTGGTCAACCGTTGACCTCTCTTTTAACACACAATTGCAGTCCGATTGTCAATAATCTGACATTCGTGCGTTGAAATAGTATAGGTCTAACTGAAATGTAAGACCTTTATTGATGTTAATTTTTTTTCGAAAGTGAACTTTATCGATATTCTGATTTCGGCCCCATTAATCTATGCTGCCTACAAAGGATTCAGGCATGGGTTGATCATTGAGATTTTTACACTGATGGCACTCGTAGTGGGGTTGTACGCAGGAATTCACTTCTCTGATGCTGTATCCGATTTCATGAAAAGACAGTTCAGTTGGAATTCACCTTATCTCCCCGTAATCTCCTTCACGCTTGTATTTTTGGGATTAGGGGCCATGATCTACTTTGCAGGCAAAGCGATCGAACGTGTGATAAAGGTCGTTAATCTTTCTCCGTTAAACAAATTTTTCGGTTCGGTATTTGGTTTGGTGAAAGCACTGTATTTAATCAGTGTAGGAATTGTCCTTGTCGAATCCTATGATGAAAAAGGAAACTTCTTTCCGAAAGAGAAAAAGCAGGAATCTTACCTCTATCATCCAGTGAAGAAGGTTTCCGAGTATACCATTCCTGGACTGCTAGGAAGTAAAATCTTTATGAAAAACGCGTTTAAAGAGGCATCCGACAGTACAGGATTAACCGTTGAAGAGATTTTGCGAACCAAGGAAGTTGCGGATAGTCTTGGGATCGATGCTGGTGATGCGATGGAGATCAAACGCGTTCATGATGAATATGTGGTGGAGAAAAAGTATTAGTGTCTGGATTATTATTTATTCAACACTTCCTTGTTTTGGACAAAATGAGAGAAAGTTTGAACTCCCGGAAGTTCGTGTAATGAAATCTGGTCCCTATATTGGCGTTCAGCGAGGAAATTACTGGGTGGGTGAGCTTGGAGCAGAGTTTCAGTTGAAAAAAATACAACTCAAAACAGCGGTCACCCATGGAGTCCATACCGGATTCAATTACAACTTCACAAACAACATTTTAGGATGCGATATGGGCTACTGGATCAAATCCAGTCGTTTTGGTTTAACATACGGTGGAAATCTTCTTCTTAGAACCGATTTTAATAAACAGATGTTAGGTTTCGCTCCTACTATTGGTTATAAGCTGTTTGGTTTTCATGCGCAAACAGGATATCAGTTTCTTACGGGCACGAAGGAGATAAAAGGCATCAACACTTTTTTTGTAAACCTGCGATTTGTACTCATCAACCGACGCGATACGAACATAAAGCGTTAAAAAAGCGAGAACAGGCGGGCGGAGAATAAAGTCTCGACTCTCGCAACAAAGTGATCTCGTATCTATCAGCGTAGCGATCTATGTTCTTTCTGGGCAATACAGCTAGGCATTAGAGGGAGTTGAAATCACGAATTCCATAACAAACAAATGCTCAACTCTCTGCTCCGAAGAATATTATAAACGTGTTCGGAAGATTACTCGATCATTTCTAAGGAGAAACTATCCTTCGAAACCTTGAGTATATTCTTTAAGAACTTACTCTAGCTAGCGGGAAGACTTGTTCAAATCTTAAACTACCCAAAACAGAGTTGAGTTATAGTGATTATGTACGTCTTTGTTGCTGAGATTCTGAGATTTTGTGTACATTTGCATCCTCATTTCGGTCGGTATGTCCATTGGAGTAAAAATATTTTCAGGAAGAGCATCTCAGGAACTGGCATCACAGATCGCGGGAAACTACGGTCTTCCGTTGGGAGATGTGAAGGTTCTTGAATTCAGTGACGGCGAATTTCAACCTTCCTTCGAGGAGACAGTTCGTGGACAGGATGTCTTTATTGTGCAATCCACCATGCCGCCTTCTGACAACTTGTTTGAATTACTATTGTTGGTAGACGCTGCGAAACGTGCTTCGGCGCGCAAGATCATCGCGGTGATTCCCTACTTCGGGTTTGCCCGCCAAGATAGAAAAGATAAACCAAGAGTAGCAATTGGAGCGAAACTCGTTGCCAACATGCTGATGGCCGCAGGGGTGAATCGTCTGATAACGATGGATCTTCACGCAGATCAGATACAAGGTTTCTTCGAGGTGCCGGTAGACCATTTGTATGCCTCCACGATCTTCTATCCAGAACTGGAGAAGTTAAACAGTGGGAATCTGATCATGGCAGCACCGGACGCAGGTGGTGCAAAAAGAGCAAATTCGTACGCTAAGAAATTAAATACAAGCTTGGCCATGTGCCACAAACACCGAAAAAAAGCCAACGAAGTAGCTGAAATGACGGTGATCGGTGATGTGGCAGGTAAGGATGTTATTCTTATCGATGACATGTGTGATACGGCAGGAACATTAACAACCGCTGCCGACCTATTCATGGATAAAGGAGCTTTGAGCGTGAGAGCATTTTGTACACACGCCGTACTTTCAGGACCGGCTTACGAACGCATTGAAAATTCCAAATTGACAGAGTTGGTGGTGACGGATACCATTCCTCTAAAACATTACAGTGATAAGATCCGCGTCCTTTCGACCGCCGAACTTTTCGCAGACGTGACACGTCGACTGGTGAACAATCAGTCCATTAGTTCACATTTTTTAATCTCATAAATAAATAACAAATGAAAACAGCACAATTGAGCGGTTCGCTCCGAGCGAACGTAGGGAAGAAGGATGCTACAGCATTGCGTAATGCTGAGTTGGTTCCTTGTGTGCTTTACGGACAAGGTGAGCAAACTCACTTCGCGGTAAAGCGAAATGACATCGACAAGATCGTCTTCTCACCTGAAGTTTACCTTGTAGAATTGGAAATCGAAGGTAAAAAAGCTAAAGGTATTATTCGTGAGTTGCAACAGCATCCAACAAAAGACACCATTCAACACGTGGATTTCCTTGAGTTGAGTGATTCAAAACCAGTACGTGTAGGTTTGCCTGTGCGTGTGACAGGTTCTTCCAAAGGTGTAATGGCTGGAGGTAAGTTGATGCAGACGTTCCGTCGTTTGAACTGTGTTGGTTTGGCGAAAGATCTTCCGGATGCAATCACACTGGATGTGAGCAAATTGAAAATCGGTAAATCCGTTCGTGTCGGACAAATCGAAATTCCTGGAGTTAAATTCCTTGATCCTGCAAATGCAGTAGTTGTTTCTGTAAAAATGGCCCGTGGAGCGGTTAAACCAGCAGATGACGATGAGGATGATGACGGCAACTATTTTTCAGTAGTATTGTAATTCGATTTTTAAGTGACATAAGAAATCCCGCTGTTTTCACTGCGGGATTTTTTGTGCCATAAAATTAGTTAATGAATACGTTGTATTGGGTAGCGCATCATTGCGTTGTTTCTTTTTTATACTAGTATATATTAAGCCAGTATATTATCTGCAACCCGACGTCGATTGCTCAATTACGGATCAAGTCAAAAAGTTGGGGACAAGGTGTAAATTTAGCTTCGCTGCTTCTTCGAGGTGGGTTAATTTGAATCGGGTTTTTCCTCGATAAACATATGATTCAAACTTAACGTCAGTAGTATATATTGTCCCTGTAGGGCTCTAAGTAGCTTTTTGATGTCACAACTGAAGATATCCATTAGTTAGCTTAATAGCACCCCGATAGGGCTTAGAGACAAGAAATCCTGAATTCAAAATTCCGAATTCAAACTAAGCCACTTTTGCACAGAACCAGTCTGCAAACCAAGCGGCGTTGCGGACCACAAAGCGTAGGTTTGTCAGCGGTACCGAAGGCAGGTTCCTTGTAAAAGTGAGAAGGCGGGTTCGAGGTGCCTCACCCTGAAATTTTGCTCCTTTTGTAGGCCAAAAGGAGAAGATAGGCAAGACAAATTGAATAATTCCTCCCCAAGTTATGGTTTTGATCCTCAATTACCCACTCACAGATATGCAATGTCTGGACGATCAACCCCTAATACACTTAGTGTTTACAATTAAAAAGAGCCCTAAAAATTGCTCCCGACATGATGTTTTTTCTTATCTTATAAATGAAAGTTGTAGACTTTCATACGGTAAAGTTCAACAAAAACATGGTTTTAACCTCTAAAAAACAGTTCTGATTCGGCGGATCTAAACAGCGTCTTGTATAATTTGCTTGGGAACCATATGCTGAAATTCAGATAAAATTTGGAATTGTTTGACGATAAAGGAGGAATTTTTCAAATTTCCTAAATGATGCATTTATGGGCAAGCGAATTATTCACCGTGCAGGGCTCTTTTTGCTTACTTTTTTAGCTCTTGAAAAAGTAAAAGAAGACATTATTCTTTTCGGGACTGAAATGGGGGAAGTTAGATAACAGCAGCTCAATCGACAGCCTAGATCATTCTTCGGCGGTAAAACGATTTGTTTAAAAGGTCCGTCGTGCTCCTAGCTGCAGAACGTTAACTTACATAAGACGCTTTGGATGGATATTAGAAACCCCTCCGCGAGTGCCAATAACTTCGCCAAATCGCGATTTTAGCCCCAATGTGTTGCATATTGCGTCAATCGCGGGAACAGTGTTATTAGTTTTAGAGTGTTCCTGTCGGCATAATCAGATCAAGCGCAATATACTATACGTCCTAAATGCTTTTTTTTCTACTTTTAGAAAAACATTCATTCCATGCCGATCAACACCAAATTATTGAAGGACATCTGCACCGTGCCAGGTGCACCGGGATTCGAAAAACAGATCCGTGAACTGGTTATCAAAGAACTCAAAGGGCTTTGCGATGAACTGGAATTGGATAATATGGGGAATGTGTACGCCATCCGCAGAGGATCAAAACCAGAGGCTGAACGCAAACGCATCATGGTTGGAGCGCATATGGACGAGATCGGTTTTATAGTGACACATATCGACGACAAAGGTTTTATCCGATTTACTACATTGGGCGGATTTGATCCAAAAACACTTACTGCACAACGTGTGATCGTACATGGAAAAAAGGACGTGATCGGTGTAATGGCCTCCAAACCCATTCACGTGATGACGCCCGCAGAACGCGATAAGCCCGCAAAGATCTCTGACTTCTTTATCGATACGGGATTGGAAGCGAAAGAAGTGAAAAAACTCGTTCGTATTGGCGATCCTATTACCCGTGAGCGTGAGTTCATAGAAATGGGCAAATGTGTGAATGGTAAATCGCTCGATAATCGTCTGGCTGTTTTCATTCTGATTGAGACCCTGCGTCAATTAAAGGGAAAGAAACTCCCGAATGATGTGTACGGGGTGTTTACGGTACAAGAAGAAGTTGGTATCCGAGGAGCCAATGTATCTGCCTTGCGTGTGAATCCTGATTTTGGATTTGGGTTGGATACGACTATCGCATTTGATCTTCCCGGAGCAGCTGCACATGAAATGATTACCAAACTCGGTGAAGGAACCGCCATAAAGATCATGGATGCCTCAACAATCTGTGACTACCGCATGGTAGAATTCATGAAGAAAACAGCCGATAAATACAAAATCAAATGGCAACCTGAAATCCTTACAGCAGGAGGAACAGATACGGCCGGCATACAACGCATGACCGAAGGAGGCTCAATTGCCGGAGCGGTATCGATCCCTACCCGACACTTACACCAAGTGATCGAAATGGCTCATAAAGAAGATATTAAAGGAAGTATCGAACTACTGACTGCTTGTATTTCGGAGTTGGATCAACACGACTGGAAGTTCTAAAATAAAAGTATCTAAAGCTGATCCATATTCATTTTACGGAGCTTCGGTGCTAATCTGGCAGTGACAACTACAACTCCAATAGTCAGAAGACCGCCAAGAATGATGGAAGGTTTTAAGCCAAAAGCTCTTGCTGTTACTCCTGACTCAAAGGCACCAATCTCATTGGAGGAACCAATAAAGATCCCATTCACCGCAGACACACGTCCACGCATGTTATCGGGGGTAGCCAACTGCAATACCGTGTGTCTGATCACGACGCTTACATTATCAAAGGCACCTGTGAGAAAAAGACAAAGAAAAGCCATATAGAAATTGGTAGACAATCCGAAAAGAACAGTCGCCAAACCAAATGCACCGACTGATATAAAGAGATTTCTGCCAGCATTTTTCCGCGGAGGACGATAAGCAATGATAAACGCCATAATCACGGCACCAATCGCAGGAGCGGCACGCAAAAATCCTAATTCTATCGCTCCTGCATGCAGCACTTTATCGGCAAAAGCCGGGAGCAAGGCCACAGCTCCCCCAAACAATACTGCAAAAAGATCCAACGAAAGCGCGCCGAGAACGATCTGATTTTTGAATACAAATTTGACTCCCGAAGTAAGACTCTCCAACAATGATTCACCCTGTTGCTTCTCTGGAATCGGTCTCGAGGCAATAAACATAAAGGCAATGAAGGAAAGCACAATAAAGCTAATGTCTACCACATACGCCGAAGTATTGTTGACTGCGATAACCAATCCGGCGATCGATGGCCCAAGAATTGAAGCACTGTGCCACACTGTACTGTTCCATGTAGCTGCATTGGTATACAATTCTCTGGGAATGATCTGTGCCATAAACGAGGGAAAAGCTGCCGATAAAAATCCCCGAATAATACCAACCAGAATGATCATTCCAAAAATGGGTGACGTCCCAAATTGAGCTATAACCTTAATCGAATCAAAGGTAAACCAGAGCAGCACGGCGGTGACAAGTATATAACTGAATGTGCACAAAAGAATGATCCGTTTTCGGTTGAAGGAATCCGCCACATGTCCGGAGAAAAAAGATACGATAATAAACGGAATGGCTTCCGCAAGACCAATCATACCTAAGGCAAGGACATCCTTTGTCAGATCATAGACCTGCCAACCGACGATGACGCTTTGCATCTGAATACCCATCGTAAGAAAAAACCGATTGGCCAGGTAAAACCTGAATTCTTTGAGTCGCAATGCAGCAAATGGATCGTGACCCTTATTTTTCATCCTCCGGAATTATTTATCGAGAACTTTAGGAATACGGAAATAATCTGAATCTTTTTTGGGTGCATTTTTCAACGCCTCCTTTTGAGTGATGGTGACCTGAGCAAGGTCCTCTCTCAAACGGTTCACCTCATCAGACATGAAGATAAGTGGTTGCACATTTTCCGTATCCAGCTCATTCAACCGCTCCATAAAAGTAATAATGTTTTCCATATCGCTGCGTATGGCATCCTTTTCAGCACCTTCAAATTCGAGCCGTGCAAGATGTGCAATGTGATCCACTATTTGCTCAGTAATCTTCATGATGCAAAAGTAAAATTTTATCTTTTATACCGTTGCCAAATGAGGATGTTCAGCAATGAGTGCGCTGTTTATTATTTCAAAACAAAGGTTAGAAAGAGTCTGCTCAGAAAGTTCAGACACCTTACTTTGTTCAATATATGGATGAATATATACCTTGAACACCCCTGGTCTGGCAGGTCCAAGCAACTGTTCAGGGTCGGAAAAAAGTCGATAATTATTGGTAAAGGTTACAGGAACAATGGGTAACCGCATTTCTTTCGCAAGCTTGAATGCCCCAGACTTAAACGGCAACATTTTTGGATTCTCGTCATCCGGAATCGTACCCTCAGGAAAAATAACAATCGACCAACCCTCTTCAATTGCTTTTTTTGCCATACTGAATGATTTCGCTGCTTTTGCCCTGTCTTTGCGATAAACAGGAATATTAAGATTCTTAAAATAAGTTCGAAGAATAGGATAGCTTAGAATCTCACTCTTCCCAAGAAAAAGAAAAGGGTGAGCTGGCAATAGTGAATGCATGAAAAAGATATCCAAATAAGACGAATGATTGGCGATAATGACATAAGGTCCTTTTGGTAATTCGGAATTCAACATTTTTCGTGAAGGATAAAAACAAAAAATTCGCATGCACCAGCTCCACAGAACAAAAATTCGAAAGCTGAACTTTTTCCAGGAATTCTGAAGGAGTAAGAAATAAAATAATGGATAGAGTATTACTGCAAACACGATGAAGATAATTCCCACATACAACTTCCACAAAAGCGACAAAACACCTTTCAACTCCTTCATGTCCTAAAATTACGCAATTCTTCCGGTGAAAAATTGACTAATTTCGCGTGTAAAACTGATAAATGGCACGCATTCTTACCGGCATACAAAGTACCGGCACACCGCATCTCGGAAATATCCTCGGCGCAATTCAACCGGCAATACAACTAGCCAACGATCCTACGAACGAATCCTATTTGTTCATAGCCGATATGCATTCCCTCACACAGATCAAGAATGGCGCAGAACTAAGAGAGAACACCTACAGTACAGCTGCCACATGGCTAGCCTGCGGATTGGATATCGAGCGTGTTGTTTTTTATCGTCAGAGCGATGTGCCCGAAACAGCCGAACTTGCATGGTATTTGAGTTGTTATTTCCCTTATCAACGATTGACTCTTGCCCATTCGTTCAAAGATAAATCTGACAGACTAGAGGATGTAAATACAGGATTATTTACCTATCCGATGCTTATGGCTGCTGATATCTTACTCTATGACGCCGAGATCGTCCCTGTGGGTAAAGATCAATTGCAGCATATCGAAATAACGCGCGATGTAGCCTCTCGCTTCAATCATCAAATGGGTGAAACCTTTGTGATTCCGGAACCTGGGTTAAGTAAGGAAACTATGTACATTAAAGGAACAGATGGTCAGAAGATGAGTAAATCGAGAACCAATTTCATTACGATCTTCCTTCCTGAAAAAGCGCTTCGTAAGCAAGTTATGTCGATCGTTACGGATAGTAAAGGTTTGGAAGAACCAAAAGATCCAGCTACCTGTAATGTTTTCGCACTGTACGAACTAATCGCCGACTCATTACAACTGGAGGAAATGCGCGGAAATTATCTGAGGGGTAATTATGGTTATGGTCATGCAAAGCAAGCGCTTTTTGAACTCATCCTAGATAAATACCGCCTTGAGAGAATGCGATATAACGAACTGATGTCGGACAAATCAATAATCGATGAAGCCTTGAGATTAGGTGCCGAACAGGCGAGAAATACAGCGTCATCTGTTTTGAATCGGGTTCGAGAAAAATGTGGCTACTCAAGGTAGCGTTATTGTTACCATTTATTATTTCCCTATATTTGTTTTCACTGCAAAATCAAGTCCATGAACAAAATACCTTTCATTTGTATTGCTCTAGTTTCACTAATAATAAATTCATGTGGTAGCGGAGAAAATACTCCAAAAGTTGCCATCGGTGGAAAACATTATGGTGGGGTCTTCAGGTTTATGTCTGCAGAAAAAGTAGATGATCTGTTTACCGTCTCTTCAATTGATATCTACTCCCAGCGTCTGAATGCTCAGATTTATGAGTCATTACTAAAACTGGATATGGAAACGATGAAGGTAATCCCGGGTATCGCGGAATCCTACACGAAGAGTAAAGATGCTAAAACCTTCACCTTTAAAATTCGGAAAGGTATTTATTTTCATGAAGATGATTGTTTTGGAGGAAGTGGTCGCGAGCTTACTGCGGAAGATGTGAAGTTTACTCTTGAGCTGGCTTGCTCTGGACTTAAAATGAATAAGGTAGCTTATCTTCTTGTGGATCGAATAGAGGGCGCACGTGATTTTAAAGCGCTATCAAAAAAAACGTTACCATCTAGCGGAGTGAGCGGCATTAAAGTAAAAGAAGGAAATATTGTTGAGATAAAATTAGTGGAACCTTTTATGGGATTTGATAAGATTCTCTGTCATTCCAATTTGGGTATTATACCACGAGAGGCATTTGAGAAATATGGTATTGAAATTGGTAAGCACCCTGTCGGTACCGGTCCCTTTATGCTAGAAAAAATGGATACAATCGGCATAACTTTGAAACGCAACCCTCATTACTGGAGAAAGGATGAATTTGGCAATCAGCTACCATTCCTTGATAAGGTTCAAATGCGTTATGCAAAGAATAAACGAAGTGAATTAATGGCTTTCCGCAAAAAACAGATCGACATCGTTTTGGAGATCCCAGTTGGCGAAATTGACAACATACTTGGTACTTTAAAAGAAGCTCAAGCCGGATTGAATGTTAAACACCGAGTCGAATCTAATCCGAGTATTAGCATGAATTACGTCTCTTTTGCTTGTGAGAGCCCGGAATTCAAAGATATGAATGTCCGAAAAGCTTTCAATTTAGCAATAGATCGTAAAGCGATTGTCAACCAAATGCTCATGGGAGAAGGTTGGGCAGCGGAACACGGGTTCGTTCCCTCCATGGACAATTATCATAACGAAAATGTAATTGGTCATAAATTTGACGTAAAGAAAGCAAAAGAACTTTTCTCTCAGGCGGGATATCCGGATGGAAAAGGATTTCCTAATCTGGACTTCTATGTCAATTCTGTAGAAGGTTCCTCCATACACAAAATGTGTCAGGCTATAGCAGCAGATTTAAAGAAGAACCTAAATGTTAACCTCAATATTAAATTGTGCGCCTACGAAGAGCGTAATGAGGCCATCAGAAGCGGAAAAGCAAAAATCTGGCGATCAGGCTGGATAGCTGATTATCCGGATGCAGAAAATTTCCTGAGTTTATTCTATGGAAAAAATATTAAGGAGGAAGGTGGAGAAGTAAATGCTTTCCGTTTTAGAGATAGTAATTACGATCAATTATTTGAGATCGCTATGAAGGAACTTGACGAAACGAAGAGAAATGAGTTGTTTGGTTTGTGTGATCAAATAGTTATTGATAAAGCCCCAGTGATGCCAATTCTTACTGATGATTTCATGGTTATGATCAATGCACGTATCCGAGATTTTAAAACGAACTCCATGGAGAGCCTCGATTTTTCATCTATTTACGTAAAAGAACCGAAACAGGGTTTATAAGCTACTTGGCCTTTATAATCTAAGTCAGTGCCATTATCATGATGTCCCCATTGTAATTTCCGTTAGGCACACAAAACGAGAATGAGATAGAGCGTCATTCCCATTGTTCTTATTCATCGTTTTCATTCTGATTATCAGTCTTTATTAACAGTTTTTTTGGATCCTTTCCAATCCAAAACCTCTACCAAATACCTGTAAAAGTTTGATTTTTAGACTTTCAGGTCATCAAAAGAAATTCACAAAGCAGTATCTTAATGTCTAAAAAAGTAAAAACGTAGTTCAAAACTACAACCTATTGAATATGAAACGTTGACCTGCAATAGATTCTACCGGTAATTTATCCCATTCCTCTTTTGTGGGTCTCAAGGTGACCGATCTTATGTTACTGTTGACATGTTCAAGTTGTTCTGCAATCATTGGAAATGTTGCTTTGTCATCATAGGAAAAATGCCTAATATGCAGTTCGGAACCCTTGAACTCCAAAATACTTGGCGTATAATATCCGTTTTCCTCGAAATTTAGAATATACGTACGATCACTAATCTTCATTAAGACATGTTCGGTCGCTTCATTACCGATCAACTGTTCTTTTTGTTTGATAGCAAAATGATAGAATTCACCCTGTAATTCACAAGGAATCGAATCATTACCATTGACACCATGAAGCCAACCGTTGGAAACGCGATATGTAGAAGACTCTCTTATTATCTCTCTTGAAATACTACTGAAGATCAGTGATACGACAAAAATTCCCTTCGCATTAAATTCATAATCCATGTCAGTCTCATCACTGGAATATACACCAAAATAAGATGGGGCTACACTCTGAACCTCTTTGCCGGAAGGAGGTAGGGGAATAGCAAAATCATAAGAAACCTGAGCTACGATATTAAATTTTATAAGTAAAAAGAAGATAATGCCAAGATATTTTTTCATTTTAAATCTCTTACATTGAACTAGTGATAATATCAGAATATTGAGTAAATTAAGTTAACTTAAGCGAAATGTATGGAAAAAAGATGGTTTGTCAAAAAGGATGTCGAAAATGAACGATGTGAATTACTCAGACAAGAGATCAAAACAGATCGTGTATTGACAACGCTCTTACTGCAAAGAGGGATAGATTCGTTTGATTCAGCAAATCATTTTTTTAACCCTGATCTTAGCAACCTTCATGATCCTTATCTGATGAAAGGAATGACGGAAGCAACAGAACGATTGGGTCAAGCTATATTTAAAAGGGAAAAGATCCTACTTTTTGGCGATTACGATGTGGATGGTACGACAGCCGTAGCACTAATGTATTCTTTTCTCAAACAACACACTGAATATGTGGATTATTATATTCCCGATAGATACAAGGAGGGTTATGGGTTGAGT
>JBIITO010000007.1:0-39166 GCA_044340465.1 Crocinitomicaceae bacterium
ATGATCTCACTCGACTGTGGAATAAGGTCAGTAGAACTCATTGCTTTGGCGCGCTCAAAGGGTATCGATTTTATTGTCTGTGACCATCACGAACCAGGCCCAGTGATACCGAATGGGATCATTCTGGACCCTAAACAAAAAGAGTGTAGTTATCCATATAAAGGATTATCGGGTTGTGGAGTAGGCTTCAAATTATTACAAGGATTATGCTCGTATAAACAATTGGATATTCATCCATTGTTCGAACTTCTCGATTTGTTAGCGGTGAGTATAGGAGCCGATATTGTGGATATAACCGATGAAAACAGAATACTTGCTTTTCATGGACTTAAGCAATTGAACGCGTCACCGAGACCAGCTTTCAGTGAGCTTTTAACACTAGCTGGTAAGGAACCTCCTGTTACATTGAGTACAGTTGTATTTACCATAGCACCTAGGATCAATGCTGCCGGGCGTCTGCGTTCAGGTAGGTATGCCGTGGAATTGATGATATCGAATAATCAAGAGGAGATTGAACGGATTGCACGAGAAATCAATGAGGACAACCAACAGCGAAGATGCATAGACCAGGAGATAACCAAAGAAGCGATTGCCATGATCGAGGCAGATAATTCTTTCGAATCGATGCGAAGCCTTGTTTTGTACAATGAGAACTGGCATAAAGGAGTAGTGGGTATTGTTGCATCCCGACTTGTTGAGCACTACTTCAGGCCGACAATAATATTGACTTCCTCTAATGAGATGGCTACCGGATCAGCAAGAACAGTAAACGATTTTGATATTCATGCTGCAATCTCTGAATGCGGGCATCTTCTCGAACAGTTCGGCGGTCATTGTCATGCCGCAGGGTTAAGCTTGAAACCCCTTCAAGTTGATCAATTTAGAGAAGCCTTTGAGCAAACAGTTAGATCACGCATTCGGCCTGAGGATCTTGCTCCTGAATTGTGCATCGATCTTGAAATATCTTTTGATGAATTGTTCAGATCAGGAGAGAATCGATTTTCTGTACCGAGATTGAAACGTAATTTGTTACGTTTCGAGCCACACGGACCCGGTAATTTACAACCCGTTTTCATGACACGTAACGTCTATGCGATAGACTCACGTGTACTCAAAGAAAAACATTTGAAACTAACTCTTGTTGACCCATTTTCAGATACTGTTGTGCAGGCAATTGGTTTTGATCTCGTCAAAAAAGCAGATCAGGTGGCTGCCGGTATCCCTTTTGATATTGCTTACACTCTAGAAATAAATGCTTGGAATGGAAAAGAAAGTTTACAGCTCAATATTCGTGATATACGCTCGTCCATATGTGACAAATGGTAGTCCATTTCAGGATCAAAACACCTAGAAAATTGTAAAAATTCTTAGATAATTACCCGTTCTTCCTAAAAAGGGATCTTACTTTTGCGCTATGAAACTTCATTACCGCGAAATGGGAGAAGGAAAGCCTTTGGTTATCCTTCACGGACTATTCGGTTTTTCAGATAACTGGCAGACACATGCGAAGAAATTTGCAGATTACTTTCGGGTGATCTTGGTGGATCTGCGAAACCATGGCCATTCTCCCTGGAGTGATGAATTTTCCTATCAACTCATGTCGGAAGACCTGCACGAACTGATTCAAGAGTTAGGTCTTGGTTCGTTTATTCTTTTAGGACATTCGATGGGAGGAAAGGTGGGTATGCATTATGCTCAGAAATATGAAGCCAGCTTGGAAAAATTGATCGTTGTGGACATTGGCATCAAAGCGTATCCTATGCATCATGAACATATTATCGCAGGGATGCACGCGATCAATCCCACGCTGATCAAGGCGCGCAGTGAAGCAGAGTTTATTCTCCGTAAACACATTGATTCACAAGGTGTCATCCAGTTCTTGCTTAAAAATCTTTACTGGAAGGAAAAAGGAGTGCTTGCCTGGCGGATGAATCTTCCTGTTCTGGAACGTGAAATGCCTGAAATTCTTGCAGCTGTGCCTGAAATTGAAGTGATGACTCCAACACTTTTTATCCGAGGAGCCTTATCGAATTACATACTCAATGAAGATCGGAGGGACATTGAGGAACTTTTTCCAGACTCAGACCTCGTCACCATTGAAAATGCAGGACATTGGGTACACGCAGAAGCGCCTGAAGAGTTTATTGATACTGTGTTGATTTTTTGTTTGAGATAATTCTTTCCGAATTACGAATCCCAAAATTCTGAATCATAAAAAAAGCAGTACCGATACCGATACTGCTTTCTTCTATATTCTTGCTTTATTAAGAGTTCAGTGCTTCCGCACCACCTACGATCTCAAGGATCTCATTGGTGATGGCTGCCTGACGTGCTTTATTGTAACTTAATTTGAGTGATCGCTGCAATTCCTTAGCATTATCCGTTGCTTTGTGCATCGCTGTCATACGCGCTCCGTGCTCTGCGGCATGTGAATCTAGCAAAGCCTTGAAAAGCTGAATCTTCAATGATTTCGGAATCAATTCAGAAACGATCTCTTCCTTGGAAGGTTCGAAGATGTAATCTCCACCAGCAGCATTTTCAGATTGTTCAGAAGGTAATACAGGAAGAAACTGCTCTTCAGCTACATTTTGGGTGGCAGCATTCACAAACTGGTTGTATACGAATACCACTTTGTCGAATTCCTTTGAAGTAAACAAGCGCATCAACTCCTGAGCAATGATTGCATTGTTCTCGAAAGAAAGCGAACCAAAAATATCCTCAACAGGTGCCAGTGTATCATTTACATAATATGCATCCGTGCGTCTGAAGACATCTTTTACTTTCTTGCCAAGACATAGAACCTTCACATTTTTTCCAGCATACGTTTCGTTTACCAGTTGTGAAACCTTCTTGATGATATTGTTGTTGAATCCACCACACAATCCACGATTGGAAGTGATCCCAACGATCAGAATGTTCTTTTCTTCGCGCACATCTGAATAGGCATTCTCCGAAAGATCCAGAGAACCACTCAAATTACTAAGGATCTCCTGTAGTTTATTTGCATACGGACGCATTTGCGTGATTGCATCCTGTGCACGCTTCAACTTCGCTGCTGATACCATCTTCATTGCTGAAGTGATCTGCATCGTCGATCCAACCGAGGTGATTCTATTACGTATTTCCTTTAAACTAGGCATACTCTATAATTGACAATTCAAAATTGACAATTGACAATTGTACATTGTCAATTAGTACTTATCTGCGATCTCTTTTGCTACACGTGTAAGTGTATCGGTAATCTCATCCGTATATTTTCCGGCTTTCAATTGAACCAATACATCTGCATGTTTTGCATCTAGGAAGTTCAGGAATTCTTTCTCAAATTCTTTCACTTTCGCTACAGGAACGCGTTGCATCAAACCTTTCGTACCAACGAAAATGATAGCAATTTGCTTTTCTACCGGATAAGGATCTCCTTCACGTTGCTTCAAGATCTCAACGTTACGTGCTCCTTTGTCAAGTACGGATTTCGTTGCAGCATCCAAGTCAGAACCGAACTTAGCGAACGCTTCCAATTCACGGTACTGAGCCTGATCCAGCTTCAAGGTACCTGCTACCTTCTTCATAGACTTGATTTGAGCGTTACCACCTACACGTGATACGGAGATACCAACGTTGATCGCCGGACGAATACCTGCGTTGAACAAGTCAGACTCCAAGAAGATCTGTCCGTCAGTAATGGAAATCACGTTTGTCGGGATATACGCAGAAACGTCACCTGCTTGCGTTTCGATAATTGGCAAAGCTGTCAATGATCCACCACCTTTAACGATTGGCTTCAAAGACTCAGGAAGGTCATTCATCTGAGCAGCAATCTTATCATCTGCGATGATCTTCGCAGCTCTTTCAAGCAATCTTGAGTGAAGATAGAATACATCACCAGGATACGCCTCACGACCCGGAGGACGGCGAAGAAGCAAAGAAACCTCACGGTAAGCTACCGCTTGTTTTGACAAATCATCATAAACGATCAATGCCGGACGTCCTGAATCACGGAAGAATTCACCTACCGCAGCACCTGTCATTGGTGCATAGAACTGCATTGTCGCAGGATCTGATGCATTAGCAGCAACAACAACCGTGTAGGCCATTGCACCTGCATCTTCAAATTTCTTAACGATACCGGCAACTGTAGAACCCTTCTGACCTACTGCAACATAGATACAGAATACAGGCTCACCTCTGTCGTAGAACTCACGCTGGTTAATGATCGTATCGATCGCAACCGTCGATTTACCAGTTTGACGGTCACCAATGATCAACTCACGCTGACCACGTC
The DNA here is from genome assembly GCA_044340465.1 of Crocinitomicaceae bacterium. Taxonomy (GTDB): domain Bacteria; phylum Bacteroidota; class Bacteroidia; order Flavobacteriales_D; family Crocinitomicaceae; genus M0103. Next base: position 4,283 of record JBIITO010000007.1, read on the forward strand.
CGATCGGAATCATCGCGTCCACCGCTTTGATACCTGTTTGCATCGGCTCAGTAACCGGCTGACGGAAGATTACTCCTGGTGCTTTACGCTCGATAGGCATTTCATACAATTCTCCGGAGATCGGTCCTTTACCATCGATCGGCTGACCAAGGGTATCAACTACACGTCCAACCATTCCATCACCAACCTTAACAGAGGCGATACGTCCAAGACGCTTCACAGTGTCACCTTCTTTTACATCCGTAGAACGTCCAAGCAATACAGCACCTACATTATCTTCTTCCAAGTTCAATGCGATACCTTGCAGACCGTTTTCAAATTCGATCAACTCACCGTACTGAACTCCATTCAAACCATAAATACGTGCAATACCGTCACCCACTTGAAGTACGGTACCTACTTCCTGCAATTCAGCTTGAGATCTGAATCCTGCTAATTGCTCTCTTAAAATTGCAGAAACTTCTGCCGGTTTTACATCTGCCATCTTCTCTTTTTTTATTTAGATCCTACAGAGGACTATCGTGTTAAACGTTGTTTTAAATTCTTGAATTGTGTGGAGATCGAAGCGTCGATCTGCTTGTCATCCATGCGAACGACGAACCCTCCTATTAGCGATTCATCGATCACTTCAGTAACTTCCAGTTTACCTTTCACGGAAGCACTGATCTTCTCCATAATGACATCTTTCGTTTTTGCATTCAATGATTTCGCTGAAATCAATGTTACCGGAAAGATTCCTTTGTGAGCCTTCAATTGCGCACCGAATGAAGAAGCGATCTCTCCCAACATATATTCACGTCGGTTTTTAGCAATCAGCTCAATGAACATAGAAGAGAGACGGTCGAAATCACCGAAAATGGATTGAAAGATGCTAATCTTCTTATCCGATTTAATGATCGGCGAATTCAACAGGATCAAAAAATCCTTTTCCTCCACACATACCTTGTGCATGTATGCCATGTCCGCAGCAACCTTGTCCAGATTACCTTGCTCGATCGCCAACTCCAACAGAGCTTTTGCGTATCGTGATGCAGCTTTCGTACTATTCATGGAAGGATCAGTTCAAGTTGATATCTCCGGCTAACTTGTCAGCCAATGCTTTTTGCTTGTCGTCAGAAGCCAACTCACCTCGAATCACTTTTTCGGCAATTTCCAATGAAAAAGCTGCAACCTGCGTTTTCAATTCGGAAATAGCAGCAGCCTTTTCTGCTTCGATCGTTTGACGTGCAGCAGCAACAACTTTTTCTGCTTCAGTCTTCGCAACTGTTTTGGAATCTTCGATCATTTTCGAAGCTGTCTCCTTTGCATCCTTGATTATCGAATCACGTTCAGCACGCGCTTCTTTCAACAAGTTCTCATTTTGAGATTGCAACGCCTGCATTTCAGCTTTCGTCTTTTCAGCAAGTTCCAAACTATCAGAAATTTTTTGCTCACGCTCGTTTACCGCATTCAAAATCGGTTTCCATGCATATTTTCTTAGCAAGAACAATAACGCCAAAAAGATCAATGATTGCCAAAAGAACAATCCAACTGAGAATTCACTTAATAACTTTTCCATTTTTTGTTGTTTTAATGTCAAATAAAACTGTCACCGCAACCAACCGTTGCGGTGACAGCTAACGATTTACACTGCAAACAATGCAGCAAATCCGATTCCTTCGATAAGCGCTGCTGCGATAAGCATCGCTGTCTGAATTTTGTTAGTTGCTTCTGGTTGACGAGCGATCGCTTCCATTGCAGAACCACCGATACGTCCGATACCGATACCTGCTCCGATCACAACCAATCCTGCACCTACAATAGCTGGAATGTTCATGTTATTTATTATTTGAGGTTAAAAAATACAACTTAATTAATGATGATCATCGTGATGCTCTTCAACAGCAAAGCCGAAGTACAACGCGGTGAGCATCGTAAAAATATACGCCTGTAAAAAGGCAACTAAAAGTTCAATAATGTTCAAGAACAAAGTCAAACCAAGGAATGCTCCTTTAGCTCCCCAGTTCTGGAAAACAAAGAGCAAACTGATCAGTGAACCAAGTACGATGTGTCCTGCCAACATGTTCGCATAAAGACGGATCATCAAGGCAAAAGGCTTGATAAACACCCCAAGCAATTCAATAGGAGCAAGAATGATCTTCATCGGCACAGGCACACCAGGCATCCAGAAGATGTGCTTCCAGTAATTCCCATTTGCCGTTGACTGGGTAATAATGAACGTCAGAATAGCAAGTGTAAAGGTTACCGCAATGTTACCTGTCACGTTAACTCCAAATGGAGTCATTCCAACAAGGTTCAAGAACCAGATAAAGAAGAACACAGTAAGCAAATACACCATGTATTTCTTGTGGTGTTTATGTCCAATGTTTGGAATAGCGATATCATCTCTAATGAAGAGCACTAGTGGTTCAAAGAACTTAGCAGCACCTTTCGGAGCCATGGAGGTCTTGTAAGAATTTGCCATTCCCTTGAAAACAAAGAAAAGGACGAAAGCCATGATCAGCGTTATGAACACATTTTTTGTAATTGAAAGATCCAAAGGTGCTTTCACCGTAGGATGACCATGTGCATTCAACTTCAAATCCCCGGAAGCATCTGTTTTGTAGATCTTCCCGTGCTCCAATTTGTAGAAATTACCTTTAGACTCCACCACTTTGTGACCATGCTCAAATTTTGAAGACATGAACACATGCAGACCATTGTCCCACAGGATTACTGGAAGAGGAAAGCCGTAATGCTTACCTGCACTGTTATCTGAAAATATATGAAAATCATGCACATCTTGTGTGTGATGCTTCACATATTCACTCATGTCTGCACGTTTTTGCTCCTCTGCCGAGAGCTTTTCCGTGTTTTCACCTGCATGTTCCGGAGTGGCATTTGCCAGGATAAGCTTTGGACTTAAAAAGCTCAGAACGAATAGAATTCCTAGTAATTTACGCATAAAACGGCAACCAGTAGTTGATAAATTTGGCGCAAAAGTACGGATAATTTCACATGCAATCCGGTCAGTGACACAGATTTTTTTCCACGTTCTAATTAGAAGTGTTCAATTCTTTGATTACAAAACGAATTTCCTGCACTAAACAGAGGGTATATGGGATAAAAAAAGATAGAAACGCATGCCCTTTCACACCGCCTGTGGCACCAATCAACGGTCTGATCAACGTCAGAAATAAAACAAATTTGAATAAACTGAAATAAAGAAAATAGTATCCCAGATATGGCTTTAAGACTTTTTCCTTCCACAGAAAGAGAACCAGAAAGGCGATACACACGATAAAATTGAAGCTATAGGTTAGCAGCAATTCATTTCTAAATTCTATTCCTAGATATGAGTAATGTGCGATAAATGCAATCGCTAAAAGTCCGATCAAAAAAATAGTAAAGGCGATAAAGCGATTACTCTTCATCTTTTTCCTCGTTCAATTTATTAACCTGCCTTAAAATATTGAAGAGAGAAATCGCGACAGCCAATAAGGTACAAGCAATGGTAAACCATTTCTTGTTGGACGGAAAGCGCTCATCTAAGTATTTACCAAGGGTGGCCCCTAAAAAGATAGTGGCACCCATCTGGATGCCAATACCTGATAATCTTATAAATTTTGAAAAATTCTTTTTCGGTTGTTCCGCCATTAGTAAAGCGTATTCTCTGGTTCTTCCGCACTTGAGCTTAAAGTCGCTGATTTATGATTTGCCACTGCCCCCATTTTACAAGCCCCAAGGAAGATCGCTCCTTCTTCAATATGAAGTTTGTTGGTATATATATCTCCTTGTATGTTAGATGTTTCTCTAAGAATCAGCAAGCCTTCCACCATGAGTTTACCATCAACGTTACCTTCAATATCAGCTTCTTGGCACTGAAGATTTCCTTTAAGAAGGCCATTTTCTCCAATAACTACCTTCGCAGAAGTTGTAATGTTCCCTTGTACTTCTCCATCGATGCGGATATTCGTTTCCGAAATGATGTCCCCGATGATCTTTGTTCCTTCAACCAGTTTGTTAACACGTTCCGTGTTGTCAAAATGTGTTTTTTCTTTTCTGTTCAACATGACTAATAAAATTCATCATAAAATAACTCATACTCCTGAAGTTGTCTGGTTTCGAATAGCAACTTCAAATTTTCCTGAGTAATTACCACGATCTTGGCCTTTTGAAGGTCGAGCAGGTGCTTCCTCGTTGATTTGAATATACGGACATAATTCAATGCGGTTACATCATCTTTGAATTCTTGTACCAATATTACACTTTGATCATCTCCGAAGATCTTAGAACTTACCTTCAGTGAATTGCGACTAAAAAATTCACGATTAAAGTCTGAAACCTTTGATTTTGCTGTGCTTGAGCTCTCTCCCTTATCCAGAAAAATCAGTACCCATTGCGGTACATTATCGTTATATTTAAATGGGGATTTGTTACTCCGATCAATTGAAATATTTTTTGAATATCCTTCGTTGATGATCTTGATCATATCGTTAGCACGTGTTTCTTCCTCGGTACCGGGGTACTCGACGATCACTTGTTGAAGTACCGGAATTAAATCCTTTTTATTCTCCGTCATATTTCCCATGCACATTGCCTTCAACAGCATATATTTTGGGCGGTATTTATTATCTTTTTCCTGATTAATAACAACATCGGCCCTAGTAATTACGGGCCTGTACAAACCTTTTTTATAACGTTCAAAAACAGTAAGGTATTCTTGTTCGGCCAAAGCTTCTCGCTCCTTGCGCTTAACAAAGAAATCAGGATCACGAAGATAATTAGCGTAATCTGAATTTGGATAAACAGTTAAAATATGCTGTTTTTCAGCCTCGGATAGAGCGTCTGAAGAGGCCGTAAAAAGTTTGTATAACTGAAAAGAAGAGGAAAGATCAATGTCCCCTTCTCTATTTTTTGAACGGACTGCCTCAAATTGTTTTCGAGCCATCACCGGTTCATTCAACTGCTCCTTGTAAATTAATCCTGCATTGTAGAGCGCTTCCAACAGTCGTTTGTTCGACATGGCCAGCGCACTGTCCGTTAAAGGAACATTCTTCATTAAAGACTCTACCGTTAGTGTATCGTTTTCGACAACTTTTTGATCTGCTGTTGTTAACGTATCCTCGTTTGAGTCGTCTTTTGCCATAGATAGCATTGTTTTGTCACTTCTTCTCCAGTTGTCCTCATTCTCTCGGGTACCCCAAAGCTTACGAAATTCATCATATCCCTGGCTACGTGTTTTGGGATTATTGAAATACCATTTACTTCCTGAACCAGCAGTTTGAGCAGCCGAGTTCTGATTTTGCTGAATTTCCCTCAATTTCTCAGCTTCCATTTTCTTTGTGCGCTGTGCTTCTTCTTTGATCTGTTTAATGACCCCCTCCAAAAACTTCATTCTTTCATCTTCGTTCAAACGAGCAATTCGCTGTACACTATCTTCAAAGGATGCGGTTTCCACTGCTTTCACCAGTTCTTTAAGGTTAGCAGCCTTGTTTCTTACCCCATCCGCATTTGGGTATGTATCATCTATAACGGTTGCACAAGAATCGTAATATTTCTGTGCCTTTACGTAATTTCGGTGGCTAAATGAAAGATCCCCTAATTTTTCATAAGACATTCCTTTTTGTCTCTTGTTTTCAGTTGAATAAAAAGCCGATAAGGTAAGAAACTCTATTGCTTTGGTTTCATTAGCTTTTTGAAGTTCAATGTCGGCCAAGGCAAAATTGATCTGATCCTTGAAAGGGGCATTCTTAGAATCACGGAGCATTTTCATCAATTCTTTGCGTACTTTCTCATCGCCACCCATAAAAGCACGTTTTAATCGCGCATTAAAATGCATCTCGTACGGGGCATTGTACTTCAAGCACTGCGTATAATGCTTTTTAGCTTGTTCTCTATTGTTGACTGATTCATTTAGCTGAGCAATAATGAAGTGCACGCGCGACTTATCTGTTTTAGCTTTTGCAAACTGCAATGAAGACTCAAGGTATTTGATAGCTTCTTTCGGTTCTTGTTTCTTAAGAGCTAGTTCCGCTTTTGTTTTTTCCAAATCAAAATAAATAGACCTCGGAACTTCAGCCACGGGCACCTCGTTTTTCGATTTCTTTTTTTCGTTTGTGGACTTTTTTTCTTTCGATCGCTCCTGTTCTTCCTTTATTGCTTTATCAAGTGTATTTAAACTAAACCCTGCTTCAGTGAGTTTGTTCAACTGTATATTTGTTTTCGCCATCCAAAGATCAGCGATGTAGATGGAAGGATCATTCGAATAAAATTTCTTCACAAAGGCAAAACCTTTCATCGCCGACTCATAATCGCGTCGGTAGAAATTTGCTTTTCCTATAGTACTCCAGTTTTCATCTATCCATTGGTTGTGCTCCTCCTTTTTGAGAGAAGGTCGGTCATTGCTCGGCATGCTATGACGTTGAATAACCTTGGTACATTTAACAATAGCTGTATCGATTGCAGGATATAATCCGACCACTTGATCCTCATCGGGTAAAGCATCAATAGGTAGCACCTGGTAATAATTCTCTTTTAAAGACCCTCTGAAGGAGGTAAGTGACTGTCGAATTAATTCGTTGGCATTAAAGTAGCCGTTGTAACGAGCTGTCAAACCGTGGTATGACCTGTTAATTAAGGTATTTTTCTCCGTTGAACAAGCCCAAAACAACGAGAATATCAGAGTCAAACCCCCAATAAATCCTATATTTCTACTCATTCAATACTTATGAATAATACTTTGTGCTCCTAAAACGAGTATTCGACCTGTTTATTTCATACTTACACAAGGCCGCTTAGGCAATATTCGTGAAAACTTGCTGAATGTCATCATCATCTTCAATCTTATCCAACATTTTCTCAACTTCCACCATTTGTTCTTCGGTTAATTCAATTGGAGAAGTAGGAATACGTTGAAGGTTTGATTTCTGCACTTCGACCTGCATATCTTCCAAGGCTTTTGCTATCGACCCGAAGGAAGTATAATCACCATAAACAAAGATCTTTTCTTCCGTCACTTCGATTTCTTCGCAACCGGCGTCGATCAGTTCAAGTTCCAGTTCTTCTGGATCAATGGTATCCGCTTTATTAATTTCAAATACAGATTTACGGTTAAACATGAATTCGAGTGAACCGTTCGGAACGACTCCTCCACCTGCTTTATTAAAATATGACTTCACATTGGCAACCGTACGAGTCGGGTTATCTGTAGCACATTCCACCATCACCAACACCCCATGCGGACCTTTTCCTTCATAAATAACCTCCGTAAAAGCACTGATATCCTTTTGAGCAGCACGTTTGATGGCAGCTTCAATATTGTCTTTCGGCATGTTTTCCGCCTTGGCATTCTGAATAGCCGTGCGCAATTTAGCATTTGTGGAAGGATCTTCTCCCCCTTCTTTAGCAGCCATGGTGATAGCTTTACCCAATTTTGGGAACAATTTTGACATCTTGTCCCAACGCTTCTCTTTAGCTGCTCTTCGGTATTCAAACGCTCTTCCCATTTGATTTCTTTATTATCGTGCAAAAATATAGTTTTCTTCGAATAGCAGATTCTTTAGGTTGGTAAAGGTTACTAAGTCTAGACACCTGATTGTATTTCAAGAGTTGGTGGCAATCAGAGTTGTATCTGAACCAATACTCGAGGCTTTTTATATTTTTGCTGCCAAATTCATGTAAATGAAACGAATTCTAATCCTCGGCGCAGGTTTATCGGCATCCTCCCTGATCCGATATCTATTAAACAATTCTATTAAATACGACTGGGAAGTAAGTGTGGTTGATCAGGAACTGGAACTCGTTGAAAGAAAATTAGGCGGGCACAAACGCGGCATTGCTTTGAGCTTCAATGCACTTAACCAAAATGAACGGATGCCTCAGATCGAAAAAGCTGATCTGGTCATTTCTATGTTGCCTGCCCGATTTCATCCTGAAGTAGCTGAAGATTGCGTTGCGCTGAAAAAGGATCTCATCACTCCTTCCTACATTTCAAAGGAAATGCAAGCGTTGCATGAAAAAGCTCTTCAAGCAGGAATTGTCATAATGAATGAAATTGGAGTGGATCCGGGGATTGATCATATGAGTGCTATGAAGATCATCCATGAAATTCAGAATAAAGGCGGGTCTATTGAAGCTTTCCGTTCCTACTGTGGAGGTTTGATCGCTCCGGAGAGTGACAATAATCCATGGAATTATAAATTCACCTGGAACCCAAGAAATGTAGTACTTGCCGGTCAAGGAGGTGCTTCCTGCTTCCTCGACCACAATGAATACAAATACATTCCATATAACCGACTGTTCAGTCGACTTATACGAATTTCCGTAGATGGTTATGGTGAATTCGAAGGTTACGCAAACCGGGATTCCTTATCCTACAGAAAGACCTACGGACTAGAAAACATTCCAACCATTTTCAGAGGAACACTTCGCAGACCAGGATATTCAGAAGCTTGGAATGTTTTCATCGAGCTGGGAATGACAGATGACTCTTACAAGATGGAACGTTCAGAGACACTGACTCCACGAAGTTTCCTAAATGCGTTTTTACCTTACCATGCTTCTCGGACAGTTGAAGAAAAATTCCTAGCTTTTCTGCGAAGTGACCGCGAAGCATTCTACGACAAATTTGAATGGCTGGGATTATTTGAGGGTTCCGCACCCATAGGTGTAAAGGATGCATCACCTGCACAACTGCTTGAGGCGATTCTCAAAGAAAAACTCGTTCTCGGGGAAGGAGATAAGGACATGCTCGTGATGTATCATGAGTTTGAATATACGTTAAATCAAAAGCGTTTCAAAGTCACCTCTTCGATGGTCAACATTGGAGAAGATCAAGTGTACACATCCATGTCCAACACCGTTGGGTTACCAATAGCTATTGCAGCCAAACGGATTCTCACTGGCGATATCAAAACCAAAGGTGTCACATTACCAGTACAGCCAGAAAATTATGAACCTATCCTAAATGAATTAGCAATGTTCGGTATCTCATTTGAAGAGTCCGAAACAGAGATCTGACTAAATCTTTTGTAATCCATCCGCATTGTCCTTTCTGATGCGGGGCGAATCTTTATCTTTGCAGCGCTTAAGCTCACTTCATGTCAAAGGATAAATTCACGGTCACAGCCGCACTTCCATACGCCAACGGCCCTCTGCATTTAGGGCACGTTGCCGGTGTTTACCTACCAGCCGATATATTCGTGCGTTTCCTTCGAATGAATGGACACGATGTTGCATTTATCTGCGGTAGCGATGAGCATGGAGCAGCCATAACCCTGCGAGCCAAAAAAGAGGGCATTAGTCCTCAGGAGATCGTGGACAAATACAATACGATCATCAGCAAATCATTTGAAGATTTTCAGATCTCCTTCGACATTTTTCACAGAACATCTGCTCCGATCCATCATGAAACCTCGCAGGAATTCTTTTTGAAACTTTATGAAAACGGCAAGTTCACTGAAGAAACGTCAGAACAGTATTACGATGAAGAATTCCATCAGTTTCTTGCTGACAGATATATTTCAGGAACTTGTCCAAAATGCCAGAACCCATCGGCTTATGGAGATCAATGTGAAAAATGCGGAACAGATTTGAGTCCGACCGAACTCATTGATCCAAAATCTACATTAAGTGGAAAAACTCCCGTTTTAAGATCTACATCTCATTGGTATTTACCCATGGACCGACATGAAAACTGGTTGCGCGAATGGATCAAGTACGGAACGCTTGACGGAACCCAGCAACATGATCCTAAAACCTGGAGAAATCAGGTGATCGGACAGTGCATGTCCTGGATCGATGGAGGTCTGCACGCCCGCGCCATGACACGCGACCTAGATTGGGGCGTAAAAGTGCCTCTCCCAAATGCAGAGAGCAAGGTATTGTATGTTTGGCTCGATGCGCCTATAGGTTACATTTCCGCTACCAAACAGTGGGCTCTTGACAATGGAAAGAATTGGAAAGACTATTGGACAGGAGATCGCAAGCTGGTTCATTTTATAGGCAAGGACAATATCGTGTTCCATGCAGTGATTTTTCCGATCATCCTTAAAGATCATGGTGATCTCATTTTACCTGACAATGTTCCAGCCTATGAATTCCTTAATTTAGAAGGGGATAAATTCTCCACTTCGAGAAACTGGGCTGTTTGGCTGCATGAATACCTGGAACGTCATCCGGGAAAGGAAGATGAATTGAAATATGTGCTGACTTCTATTGCTCCTGAAACCAAAGATTCAGAATTCACGTGGAAGGAATACCAAACGCGTATTAATAGTGAACTGGCCGACATTCTTGGGAATTTCGTGAATCGAGCGCTGGTACTCACCAATAAATATTACGAAGGGGTAGTTCCGGAAAAAGGAGCTTACAGAGAAGAAGACCTGCAGGTTCTCGAGGAAATGAAAGCTATTCCACTACGAATCAGCAAACTGGTTTACGCATACAAATTGCGCGATGCGCAAGCGGAAGCCATGAACCTGGCGCGTTTAGGAAACAAGTATCTTGCCGATCAGGAACCATGGAAATTGATCAAAACAAATCCGGAGCGTGTTCAAACAGTTATGAATATTGCCTTGCAGATCACAGCCAATTTAAGCATCGTTTTACAACCTTTTCTTCCAACGACTACGCGTAAGTTATCCGCCTTCCTGAATTTTTCAGAAACACAATGGAATCGCGCAGGAGTAGAACAACTAGAAGCAGGTCACCTCATAGGCACCCCTGAAATTCTATTTCAAAAGATCACAGACGAAACCGTAGAAGAAGAAGTCAACCACTTACACAACTCGCAACCCATGAAAACCGCATTTGAACCACAAAAAGCCGCTGTTCAGTTCGACGATTTCACGAAATTGGATATCCGTTTAGGAACTATTCTCGAGGCGGAAAAAGTGGAAAAGGCCGATAAACTCTTGAAATTATTGGTTGATACAGGTATTGACCAACGAACAATCGTCTCGGGCATTGCTGAACATTACAAGCCGGAAGAGGTTAAGGGAAAAACAGTGCAGGTGCTACTGAATCTTGAACCCAGAAAGATCCGAGGCATCGAATCGCAGGGGATGGTTTTGATGGCTGAGGATGCAGAAGGCAAACTTAGTTTTGTGGTGCCGGAGAAAGGCTTTGGTGCCGGGGGAGGCATACGTTGATTACAAATCTTCTTGAATTTATATTCAAGATGTCATGAGGAAAGACCACTCACCCCGATAAACTACTAGGTTTAAGTCGCTGATGAAGTATAGAACAAATATCTCTGCGCTTTGAGAACAGATATTCTAGGCCCTTCAAATCACCACTTTCAACTGCCTCTAGTGCCTAGCTACTATTGCCTAATGTCTCTAACTACTAACCATGAACTATTGCTCAGGAGGAATCTAAGATGCTACACTGAAGGAGCAAAAAGTTAGACTTTCGACATTTATGAACTTTTATGACGCGAGAGGGGTAAGACTTAACTACCTTTGCATGGCATGGATTACGACATCGAATTACGATTTCAGAAACTCAAGAAAGGTTTGGAGGGGAAATTTGGCGAAGGAATGGATCTTCAGGCGATCCTCTTTTTGATTGGCGTCAATGAACTGGGCGAAGGTTATCGGAATTTTTCTAAATCCGAGAAAACAGATCTTTTGCATATAGCAATATGCACGTTACTCGAGCCCTACGGTTATTATAAATTCGAAGGGCGTGACAAAGACAACTGGCCACATTTTGTGCTAGTGCAGCAACTACCACCGCTCGATCACCGAGAGCAACAGCATTTGATGAAGGAATCCATGCTTGACTATTTTATTCGCAATGAATATTTCACTCCTGAAGAACTAAGTTCCGCACAGCAGAAAGAAAATTCAGTAGGTTAAACCACTATATTTACGCTTCTAAATAATAACAAATGGATTTTTGGATCAAAGCAGCACAACTTATTCTTTCACTCTCCATCTTGGTCATTCTTCATGAATTGGGCCATTTTATACCCGCGCGTTTATTCAAAACCAAAGTCGAAAAATTCTATTTGTTTTTTAATTGGCCAACAGCGCTAATCCGTGCCAATCGTAAAAATGGTAAATGGAAATTCTCCTGGCTCTCTAATTCGAAGGATCTTAAAGAAGAACAAGATGCGGAGGCCACAGAATGGGGAATCGGTATGCTTCCTCTAGGCGGATATGTTAAGATTTCGGGAATGGTTGATGAGTCTATGGACACCGAACAATTAGCACAACCTGCTCAACCATGGGAATTTCGCTCTAAACCAGCCTGGCAGCGATTGATCATCATGATCGGGGGAGTAACCGTAAACCTGATCCTTGGAATCTTTATCTACATCTGCCTGATGTATGCCTATGGCGAAGAGCAACTGAAACCTCAGGACTTGCAAGCCGGACTTTCTGTTCATCCTTACATGGAAAAATATGGTCTTGTTTCCGGAGATAACATTTTGGCAGTGAACGGAGAAAAAATATCCAACGTTACTGATATCAACAGTATAATTATGCTCCGTGATGGTCGATCACTTTTAGTGAAACATCCCAATGGTCAAAAAGAAAATATCGAACTGCCTGTTGGAATCGAGTATGAACTTTTTAAAGAAGGGGCTTTTCCTGCGTTTGGTTTACGTCACCGTTCCGTAGAAGTACTCGAGACTACGCCGGGCAAAGCAGCAATCAAAGCAGGATTGAAAAAAGGAGATCGCATCTTAAGTATTGAAGGGAAGAAAGTGGAATTCTACGACGATATTCAGCGTTATTTTTATGCCTCAAAAAATAAGAACGTACAATTTGATGTTCTTCGCGGAAATGACACATTGACACTACAGGCCAAAGTGAATCAAGAGGGAATGATCGGTTTTGCTGTTCTTATCGATGGCTATGTCGATTCAAGTTCGATAAAGCAGAAGTATTATGGATTTGGAGCCTCGATTGGAAAGGGCATTAACCAAGGATTTCACACCCTTAGTGATTACGCTGCACAACTAAAATTTCTCTTTACGAAAAAAGGAGCGTCAAGTATCGGTGGATTCGCGTCGATAGGAAATATGTTTCCTCCCGCGTGGGATTGGCACCAGTTTTGGCTAACAACGGCATTGATATCCATTATTCTTGCATTCATGAATATCTTACCAATTCCGGCTTTGGATGGTGGACACGTCGTGTTTTTGATTTATGAAATGATCACTGGAAGACAAGCACCACAGAAGGTACTTGAGTATGCCCAATACGCCGGATTCATCTTATTGATGAGTTTGGTGATCTATGCGAATGGAAACGACTTGATTCGTTGGATCTTCCCTTAAACTTTCCGTAGACAATAAACTTACCAGAACGTTTCTTTTTGACATGACTTTGTTCTGATAATCATTCTTTTTCGGCTATTTGTAGTATCTAACATTCTTTCTTTATTCCATTTCTGACTTATTCAGGAAAAATATATTCCGCTTTAAGCCTTCGAATTTGGTTCTTTTGACTGCACTATTTTTGAATAGTTGAGAGAACAATTCCTCTGTAAGATCACTCCAGTCATTGTGTGTAAACGCCAAAAGATCTTCATGTGGCTCGAATCTTGGTTCATTGTGTGGTTTTGAAAAGCGATTCCAGGGACAAACCTGCTGACAAACATCACATCCAAACATCCAGTTATCCATTTTACCTTTGAATTCATTAGGAAGAAGTTCTTCTTTCAATTCGATAGTGAAATAAGATATACAACGTGAACCATCCACCACATAAGGAGCAACAATTGCTTCCGTGGGACAGGCATCAATGCACCGAGTGCACGAACCACAATGATCCGTCACAGGACCATCCGGTTCCAATTCAAGATCCAGGATCAATTCTGCTACAAAAAAATAAGACCCAGCCTTTTTACTTATGAGATTCGTGTGTTTACCTATCCATCCCGCTCCAGATCGTTTTGCCCAGGCTTTGTCCATTACCGGCGCGGAATCAACAAATACGCGGCCATGGACCTCTCCAATCTCCACGCTAATATATTGAAGCAACTCCTTTAATTTTTCTTTAACCACCACATGATAATCCTCGCCGTAAGCATACATAGATATTTTTGGAGCAGACAAATCGGATTGTTTCTTATCAGAATAATAATTGAATAGTAAGGTTACCACCGATTTTGATCCTTCGACCAGCAATCTTGGATCCAATCGCTTATCATAATGATTTTCCATGTATGACATTTTGCCATGGTATCCGTTAGTTAACCATTCATCCAATTTGGGCGCTTCTTCATCCAGAAATGCTGCTTTGGAAAATGTACAGGAATAGAAACCTAATTCAATAGCCTTGGTTCGGATAAGATCTCTTCGAACAACTCTTTTCAGTTCCATTTCAGAATAGTCCACCTTGAATCCATCCTGTATCTTTACCAAGATGTCGAAATGCTTTTTCTGTCGCTTTGCGCCCTCTAGGCGTTCTAAGTAAAAATCCTTCCTGAATTAAAAATGGTTCATACACTTCTTCCAGTGTACCGGCATTCTCGCCAATCGCTGTTGCAACAGTAGTCAAACCTACCGGGCCACCATTGAACTTTTCAATGATTACTTTGAGTATACGGATATCCATATCATCTAATCCGCTTTCATCCACATTCAGCGCATTCAAAGCAACATCCGTAATCTCCTCCTCAATTACACCTGTTCCCTTGATCTGTGCAAAATCACGTACTCTTCTTAAAAGAGCATTGGCAATTCTGGGTGTGCCGCGACTTCTGCTAGCGATCTTATAGGCTGCAGATTCCATAATAGGAATATTAAGTAAGCCCGATGAACGCTCTACAATCGCGGTTAATGTATTTGCGTCGTAATATTCCAATCTAGAATTAATCCCAAAACGGGCACGTAAAGGAGATGTCAGAAGTCCTGAACGCGTCGTCGCTCCAATAAGCGTAAATGGATTTAATGTAATCTGAACACTTCGAGCATTCGGCCCGGAATCGATCATGATGTCAATAACATAATCCTCCATCGCTGAATACAAGTATTCTTCAACAACAGGACTAAGACGGTGTATCTCATCAATGAACAGCACATCACCCTCTCCTAAATTAGTCAGCAAACCAGCGAGATCCCCGGGTTTATCCAATACAGGGCCACTTGTGACTTTGAATCCCACACCTAGTTCATTAGCTATAATGTTGGCAAGCGTCGTTTTTCCTAACCCGGGAGGACCATGTAATAATACGTGATCGAGAGGTTCGCCTCGCAATTTTGCAGCTTTTACAAATATTTCAAGGTTCTGAACTACGGATGGCTGACCTGCAAAATCACCTAACGTTTTTGGACGCAACACCTTATCGTATTCCTGATCCGCATTCTGAGCTGCTTCCTCGCGATAATCGAATGATTCTTCTTCTGCCTCTGACATTTAAACAAAAATACAAAAGCCCTCTGACGAACAGAAGGCTTTCACGTAAATATTATCACGTTTAATGTTCTTCTTCTCCTTCTGCCAAAGGAACGTTTTGCGGGATGAAATCCTCCTCAAAACCAGGCTTAGAGTAATCATAAGGCCAACGATGTACCGTTGGAATTTCTCCCGGCCAGTTTCCATGTACGTGCTCTACCGGAGTTGTCCATTCCAATGTATTTGATTTCCAAGGATTCTGAGGTGCTTTCGGTCCTCTGTAGATACTATAGAAGAAATTGAACAAGAACAAAAACTGACCTAGTGCTGCAAAGATTGCAAATCCTGTTACAATAACGTTAAGATCCATTATCATATCGTAGGAGTTGGTATCAAACTCGTTGTACACAGAATAATCGTAGTAACGACGAGGCGCACCAGCTAGACCTACAAAGTGCATAGGGAAGAACACCCCATAAGCACCGATGATCGTAATCCAGAAGTGTGCATAACCCAAACGCGTATTCATCATTCGTCCGTACATCTTCGGGAACCAATGGTAAACACCACCAAACATTCCGAATACTGCAGACATTCCCATTACAATATGGAAGTGAGCTACAACGAAGTAGGTATCATGGATTGCGATATCCAAGGCAGAATCCGCTAGGATGATACCAGTTACACCACCAGTGATGAACGTTGATACCAATCCAATCGCAAACAACATTGCGGGTGTTAGAACCAATGAACCTTTCCAAAGTGTAGTTAAATAGTTGAACACTTTCACTGCAGATGGAATGGCAATCAACAAGGTAGTAAATACAAATACACTACCAAGGAACGGATTCATCCCCGTAATAAACATATGGTGTCCCCATACGATGAAGGATAGGAATCCTATCGCAAGGATGGAGCCGATCATTGCACGGTATCCGAAGATTGGTTTACGTGCATTGGTAGCAATAATCTCGGAAGAAAGACCAAGAGCTGGTAACAAGACAATGTAAACTTCTGGATGACCAAGGAACCAGAATAAATGCTGGAACAAGATCGGCGAACCACCGTGATTTGTCAACATCTCACCCCCTACAATAATATCAGATAAGTAGAAACTTGTTCCAGCCAATCTATCCATGATCAACAACAAAGCTGCTGAAAGTAAAACCGGGAAAGAGAGCACACCCAAGATAGCCGTTACGAAAAAGGCCCATATAGTCAATGGCATACGAGTCATAGTCATACCAGTAGTTCTAAGGTTGAGAACGGTTACGATATAGTTCAATGAACCAATCAATGATCCAGCAATAAATATTGCCATTGAAAATAACCACAACGTCATTCCTAATCCGTTACCTGAAATGGCCTGAGGAAGGGCAGATAAAGGAGGATAAATAGTCCACCCTGCCATTGCAGGTCCTGTTTCTACGAACAATGAGACAAACATCAAAATCGATGAGATGCAGAAGAACCAATAAGAAAGCATATTCAGGAAGCCTGATGCCATATCTCGCGCACCCAATTGAAGTGGGATTAGAATATTTGAGAAGGTACCAGATAAACCACCTGTTAAGAGGAAGAATACCATGATTGTTCCGTGGATTGTTACCAACCCTAAGTACATATCCTCTTTCAATACTCCGCCCGGCGCCCATGTTTCACCAAGGAAAAAACTTAAAAAATCAGAAGATTCTCCAGGCCATGCGAGTTGTATCCTGAAAAGGATAGATAAAAGCATTGCTACGATTCCCATGAAAACTGCAGTTACAAGAAACTGCTTACCGATCATTTTATGATCCTCACTAAAGATATACTTTGAAACAAAGCTTTCCTCATGATGACCGTGATCGTGGTGTCCGTGTGCATCGTGATGTCCGTGTGTATCGTGCGCTACTGCCGCCATCTTTATTTTTCTTTAGGTATTAATAAATTAATTCATTGCAACATTAACTGTGTCCTTAGCAACCGCAATTGAATCAGCAGGTGCGGCAGGTGCCGGAGTCGTAGCTGGCATCGCAGCAGCGAAATACGAATCCTTAAATGTCTTCTTACTTACTATCCACGTTTTGTACTGAGCTTCTTCCAAAACAACAACGATCATCTTCATTTTGTAGTGTGCTCCACCACAGATCTTATTACACATAAGAATGTAATTGAACTTTGGATTGTCCATGCGCTTTCGCATGTCTTTTGTCGTAATATCAGGAGTAAATTTAAAACGGGTTACCATTCCGGGAACTGTGTTCATCTGAGCACGAAAATGTGGAAAGAACGCTGAGTGAATCACATCCTTTGCACGGAAGTTGAACTCGTATTCTTTGTTCACACAAAGATATAGCGTATCTTTTTGTATTATATCATCCCACACCGCTTTATCTGCTTTCTTATCATGTCGTTGTTTCATCTGATAGAGCAAACGGATCATTCTTTGCTTTCGTGAAAGATCTGTCTCCATTTTCTCTCTATCCTCAGGGATCATCATCAACTTAGCGTCATTTAATTTAGCCTCAAGTGTTTTGATACCATTCGGACCAGACTCCATTGAAGCGATTGCACTATCGATGGTTTCCGTAGTCAACAAGGCAAGCTCATTATTGTCAGTAGTTAGCTTGTAATCAAAACGACCAAGCTGATTGTCCATTCCAGAATAGCGTGCAGTCCAATCAAATTGCTTGGAGAACAACTCTACTCGTATAGCTTCTTTCTTTGCCTCACTTGTTGCTTCATTCCATTTTTGCAAACCAAGAATGATAATAACTGCAAGAACACAAGCAGGAACAACAGTCCAAATCATTTCCAACTTATTGTTGTGAGGGAAATAAAACGCTCTAACGCCTTGCTTACGAACATACTTGTAAGTGAAATAGAATAATAATGAATTCGTAAGAAGAAACACCGCGATAATAATAATGAAATTGATATCCAAGAGCCAATCTGTTTCTTTACCAATATTTGAAGCTGCTTCTCCGCGACCTGTCCAGCCATACTCTAGACACAAGTACAAGAAAAACAAATACATCGCGAGCATGAAGCCGAACATCATTTTACCGTTCAAGTTATTGTCACGATCTGTGATCTCATGCTCACCACGGTTTCTTAGTTTAAGAGTCAGCTCATAAACACGAACTAACTGAGCAATAGCAATTACTCCTAAAACTATAACAATCAAAGTAATCAATTTACCTTCCATCTTTTCTCAATTAACTTTAACTTAAATTTCGTGATGAATACTTTCGTCCAAGAATGGGTGATTCACCGGAGTTAGTGGTGCTTTTGTCAAATTATTTAAAACAATTCTGATAAACGCCCCGGCAACCAACAAAGCCATTCCAATCTCCAGCGCTCCGATCTTGGCGTTCGCTCCAAGGGAACCTGCAGATACCATTATGTAGACATCTAACCAATGTCCACAAAGAATAACAACACCAACAAATGTCAGTATACCTGCATTTCGCTTTGCATCTCTTGACATCAATATAAGCATTGGGAATGCAAAATTAATGAGGAACATAGAAAAGTATAATACTTTGAAATTCTCGATTCTCATCATGTAATATGCAACCTCTTCCCCAATGTTCGCATACCAAATCAACATGAATTGCGAAAACCAAAGGTAAGACCATAAGAAGGAGGTTGCGAAAGTCCATTTACCGATATCATGGATATGACTTTCGTTCACTTTAGGCAAATACCCTAAAGACTTCAAGTATAAAGTTGTCAAAACTAATACGACCATTGTGGAACACCACATACCTGCAAACGTATACCAACCAAACAAAGTGGAGAACCAGTGAACATCAATTGACATCAACCAATCCCAAGCTGAAGTTGAACTAAATACAGAAAAGAATACTAGGAAGGTAGCGCCTTTTCTGTAATTCTTAAAATGAAGTTCTGTACCGCCAATTCTATCCTCTTCGAGAGATCTACTTCTGAAACCATTTAAGAATATAAAATAAACACCGAAATAAGCCAAAGTTCGAATCCAGAAAAACGCCTTGTTTAAATATGGCGTTTTACCAGCGATGATTTTATCATAATGATGTGAATTAGGGTCAGTCATTTCTGGATCCATCCAAGTATATATATGAGCTCCATCCATAAAAGTCAGCGTCAACAATACTAGTCCAAGTAGACCCATACCATAAGGCAGGAAAAGAGCAATGGATTCAATGACACGTTTCACTGAAGCATACCAACCGGTTTCCGTAGCATACTGTAATGCCAAAAAGAACAAGGCACCAAGTCCTAGAGCGAAGAAAAAGAAACCATTAATCAATCCATTTGCGAGTAATCGGGTTTTGAAATGATGATCACCCATGGAAGTAAAAATACCGACTAGCGTTAACAACGCACCTGCACTAATAAGTGTCAATGTTAGTCGCTTCGCATTGTTTGAAATAGAGAACTCCATCTGTATGTGTATTCTAAATTATTAATTCTTCTTAGTTGTATCCGCAGGAGCAGCAGCCGATGCTGTCATGGCGCCTGTAGCATCAAAATTTCCGTAATCAGCATTCTGGAATTTTCTAACATAGTGAACCAACGTCCAAATCTCCTTCTTAGTAAGTTGAGAAGCATGTGAACCCATTGCACCTTTTCCATAATAGATAGAGTAGAAAATTTGACCATCACCTAATGAAGATCGATCTATATAATTAGGTACTCCAGCATATGCACCACTTGCCACCATTGGACCATTACCATCACCTTTTTCTCCATGACAATGTTGACACATGGACGTATACAGCTCTTTTCCTTTTTTAAGGATTCCCTCAGCGTTATCCGCAGTTAGTTTATATGGATTTACATCTGTTGCTGCAGCAGTATATTCATCCAAAGTAGTCAAATCTATACCATACAGACCATGAGTCTCCCGAAAAGCAATATTTGCTCTACGGAAATAAGGTAACATAAGACTGACTGTTTCTGAATCTTTACCAAAATATGGAACCGTTCCTGAAGGCGGAGTAAGCGCAGACTGCTTCATCTTCACATCCTCATTAATCCGACCACGAATTTCTCCATAATCAACATACGGCTCAATCGCAGGAGAGCGATACATGTCGGGCATGTATTCCAAACCTGGAGAATCCGCATTAGCTGTACACGAACCAAGGATCAGAGCCGATACTGAAACGATCGCTAAACCCGTGAGTGCCTTAAACTTCATATTCATCTTGTCGTTCTTTTATTATCCTAACAGAAACAGTTATTTCAATTCTTTTTGATCCAGTTCGATCAGACCTGTTTCCTTGAGTAGGTTTTCTAATTCGTCTGATGAAAACTGAGCATTTTCAGATGCACGTACTTCAATAACAAACTTGTCATCTGTCGTCCGTGGATCAGGATTTTGAGCTGGAATTCCTGGCAAAGTCTTGTTTCGTAAAAGATACGTTATTGCCATTCCATGCGCTGCACATAATACCGTAAATTCAAAAGTGATTGGAATAAAAGCCAGCATATTATCCAAATAGGTAAAGTTTGGTTTACCCCCAATGTTCATAGGCCAATCTACCACCATGAAATAACGCATACCTAATGTTGCCAGCATCGTACCGGTAATCCCGTAAATAAAAGCCATAATACCCAAACGTGTATTCTTGACACCTATGATCGGGTCGATACCATGAATCGGAAACGGAGAGAACACTTCATTGATCTTTACTCCTTTCGCGACCAACTTCTTAGCACCATCTTTTAGCACTTCGTCGTCATCATACATTGCATACATTACTCTTTCTGCCATGTCGCTATTCTAAATAAGTTCTACTTTCTAATTAATGATGTCCGTGATCAGGAGCGTTCTTATACGATTCACCTGACGATTTCAAAATTGTTTTCACCTCATTCAAAGCCAATACCGGGAAGTAACGGGCAAATAACAAGAAGAATACAAAGAACAAACCGATCGTTCCAATGTACACACCTATATCTATGTGGCTTGGATAATGCATGCTCCATGCAGCAGGAATGTAGTCACGATGAAGAGATGTAACGATGATCACATATCGTTCGAACCACATACCAATGTTTACTACAATCGATATAATAAATGTGAACAACAAACTTCTTCTCAACTTACGGAACCACATCAACTGAGGAGAGATAACATTACATGTCATCATTGACCAATAAGCCCACCAATAAGGACCGGTAGCTCGGTTCAAGAAGGCATATGCCTCGTATTCAACCCCTGAATACCAAGAAATAAAGAGTTCAGTAATGTATGCAGTACCAACGATAGAACCGGTAACCATGATCACAATGTTCATATACTCTACATGCTTCGTGTGAATATATGCCTCCAATTTCATCGCTTTACGCATTACTAACAGGAGCGTTTGCACCATCGCAAAACCGGAGAAAACTGCTCCAGCAACAAAGTAAGGAGGAAAGATTGTCGTATGCCATCCTGGTATAACAGAGGTAGCAAAGTCAAAAGATACGATCGAGTGAACCGAGAATACAAGCGGTGTAGCTAGACCAGCCAAGACTAAGGAAACTAATTCAAAACGATTCCAATGTTTTGCGCGTCCAGACCATCCAAAAGAAAGAATAGAGTACATTCGTTTTGCTACTGGTTTTTTCGCACGATCACGAATAGTTGCAAAATCTGGAATCAATCCTATATACCAAAACACTAAAGAAACTGAAAGATAAGTAGAGATCGCAAAAACGTCCCAAAGAAGCGGTGAGTTGAAGTTAACCCAAAGTGAACCGAAATGATTAGGCAATGGCAATGTCCAGTATCCCACCCAAAGACGACCCATGTGAATTAACGGGAACATACCTGCCATAAATACCGCAAAGATGGTCATCGCTTCAGCAGAACGGTTGATTGCCATTCTCCATTTCTGACGGAACAAAAGAAGTACCGCAGAGATGAGCGTACCAGCGTGACCAATACCTACCCACCATACGAAGTTGGTGATATCCCAGGCCCAACCAATCGTTTTATTCAACCCCCAGACTCCAATACCCGTTCCAAGAAGATATAATATACATCCAACACCATAAAGACCAATGATCAAGGCGATACCAAATAGGATATACCACATACGCGGTGCCTTGTCTTCGATCGGCTTACAAACGTCTTCCGTAACATCGTGGTAGGTCTTGTGACCTAAGATGAGGGGTTCCCGAATTGCTGCTTCCTTATGCATTACAATTTGTTTTTATTTCAATTAATGATGTGCCTTTGTTTCTCCGTGAGCTTCATGATGTGTCTCAGCAACCTGATATTTAGCCAAATCAGAATTGTCTTCATTTCTCACCTTCACTTTGTACCATACGTTCGGTTTCACTCCAACTTCCTCAAGCGCCTGGTAAGCACGATTATCGGAAGAACTTGTTCGTACCATTGACTTCAAATCATTCCAGTCACCAACGATGATGGCGTTTGTTGGACATGCATCCGCACAAGCCGAAGTGAAATCTCCATCAACAACCGGACGCGCTTCTTTCTTAGCTACCAATTTACCAGCCTGAATACGCTGCACACAGAAAGAACATTTCTCCATAACACCACGTGTACGAACCGTAACATCTGGGTTAAGAACCATACGTCCAAGGTCGTCCTGCGCAGGATTTACCTCCGTAAATTTCTTGTAAGATGGATAATTGAACCAGTTAAAGCGACGTACTTTGTAAGGGCAGTTGTTAGCGCAGTAACGTGTACCAATACATCTATTGTAAGCCATCTGGTTCAAACCTTCATTACTGTGCGTTGTGGCAGCTACAGGACAAACCGTCTCGCATGGTGCGTGATTACAATGATGACACATCAAAGGCATGTGTACCACTTTAGGGTTCACTGCTGCTTTTTCAGCTTCTGTGTAGTTGATACCATCAGCATCTTTCTTCAATCCAGGCACAACCTCTTCGTCAGAAGCAAAGTATCGATCGACGCGCAACCAGTGCATTTCTCTTCCTCTTCTAACCTCATCCTTACCAACCACCGGCACGTTGTTCTCCGATTGACACGCTACTAAACACGATCCACAACCTATGCAAGAAGAAAGATCCACAGTCATTCCCCATCGATGACCGATCTTTTCAACAGGATGTGCATCCCAAAGATCAAACTCACCTACCGGTTTCTCAACGTGGTTGCCATCCTTATCTAATTTCTGGAGTGTATGTGCAGGATTATAAGCTTCTTTGTCACTGTTCATGAAAATACCCAAAGTAGTCTCACGAACGATGGAGTGACGACCCATAACAGTATGATGTATCTGCGTCGCAGCAATCGCGTAGGTTCCTGCAACTTTCGTTACAGAACCTGAAGCTTCATAACCAAAAGTTTTACCAGTTTGAACAAATGCAAATACATTGGCTCCGATCGGCTTTAATTTTCCGTTTTCATCAGTGGCGTTACCACCATACTCTTTCGTTTGGAATGCCGCCTTACCGATGTTCTCACCGTTGGCACCACGACCATAACCCAACGCTACACCAACTGTACCTAAAGCCTGCCCTGGTAAAGGATAAACTGGTAGAGTAACCTGCTCACCACCAACTTTCAAATTAGCCAAACTGAGGCCGTTCTCTTGGTCATAAGTAGTTGCATAACCGGCCTTTTCCATTTCCACAGGATTCATGGTAATGTAGTTATCCCAAGTCACCTTGGTAATTGGATCAGGCAACTCCTGTAACCATGGATTATTTGCCTGCAAACCTATCCCTATACCCGCTTTTTGGTACAATACCACTTCTAAGCCTTTTCCGGATGGGAGTCCACTTGCGGCTGCATCGGAGAAGGCAGCTACAGCCTGAGCCGTTACTGGAACATTCACACAACTGTTGTGCACAGCCATATTCCAAAAAGTATGAAGATCAGCGCTTCTTACACCCGCAAGCGATGGAGTAGTTTCCCATGCCTGGCGAATATAATCGTAAGATACTTTCGAGTCCTTGCCACCGCGTGACGCTTTTCCAGCCCAAACCAGCAAAGACTCTAGTGCTGCGGCTGTATTGAACAATGGACGGATAGTTGGTTGCGAAATAGCAAAATGTGACGTCGTTGGATTATAATCAGCCCAAGATTCCAAAGCATGGTGATCAGGGGCAATAAACTTACAATTAGAAGCTGTCTCATCAGCATGTGATGCAAATGATACAGACATTTTTAAATTTTTAAGTGCTTTGCCAAACGCTTTACCATTTGGCAACGTATAAACTGGATTTACTCCATAGAATAATACGGCATCTGCTCCTTTTCCTGCGATTATGTCAGAAGCAAATTTGGCCATTTTCTCATCCTCTGAACGGAAAAGGTTGATTTGCTCATTAAGATTGATTGTGTTACCGTAAGCCCCAAGAACATTGTTCAGTTTATTTGTCAGGATTTGAACACCCGTATTGTTTGAACCGGAAACAACTACAGATTCACCCTTCGAGGCTCTCAACGCTGCTATAGCCAAATCAGCGATCTTTGCGTTCTCTTTAGAAAGTTCTGTTGAAACTCCCGTGTTCACATTAAATGAACGTAGAATATACGCCAATACTTTTACTTGCTCAGACGGCTTGATCATTCCGCGATAATCAGCATTGGAACCAGTTACCGACATTACCGACTCGAAATGGAAGTGCTTTGACATCCAATCGCCATCAGGATTTCTTCTTTGACCGTATTGAGTCGCAAACTGCGTTGGTAACAACCATGTTGAAAGGAAATCAGCCCCAACACTAACGATTGTTTTTGCCTTAGAAAAATCATAAGAAGGGATAATATCTGCTCCAAAATTTGCCTTGTTAGCAGCTCGTATTCCTGCATACGATACAGCATCGTACTGAATATGCTCAAACTTGCCATTTTCTGGAATTGCTCCAACCGAAGCAGCTAAATCAGCAATCGCAGCCGACATAGATGGACTAATAACTGTGTTTGATATTAACGCAATCTTTCGAGCAGATTTCAAACCGACCTTCACATCAGTGTCCAGTTTAGACCATGTAGTTTCAGATCCTTCTTTTATAGGATTTTGCAAACGAGCTGAATCATACAATCCAAGGACTGATGCTATGATCTGAGGATTCGAACCCCCATTCGTAATTCCGAAATCTTTGTTCCCTTTGATGTAAATGGGCCTTCCCTCGCGGGTTTTGACAAGTATACTGGCATAGGAAACTCCATCATAATAGGTAGAAGCATACCATGTGGGCATACCAGGCGTTACATTCTCTGGCTTGTTCACATAAGGTATCGCCTTCGTTACTGGAGCCTCACAAGCTGCAACCGTTGCAGCAGCAACACTAAACCCTAAAAACTTCAGGAAATCACGACGAGCAGTTGATGTTTCCTTCAGATTTTCATCACCCAAGAACTCTTCAACTGACATTTGTGAAGGGAACTCCTGATCTCTTGAGTTAAGAAATTCAGGTGTTTCCTTTAGTTCTTCAAGACCTTTCCAATATTTTCTTGTCATTGCCATATACTATTTGGACTCGTTCTATTCTACTTAATTAATAGTGACATTTAGCACATTCCCAACCGCCAAGTTCAGCTACGGATACTTTACCATCTTCAAGGTATTTCTCATAAAGCTTCTTGTCTCTCATCAATCGACGGTGGATCTCATTATAGTACCCATCATTCTTACTATCCAATGCACCAGTTGAAATCTCTTTCTCCTTGTGACATTCGATACACCATCCCATTGTAAGAGTCGCTTTGGTAAGAGGAACATTACCTTCTATCTTATTCAACTCTGAAACGGGCTGTACCTTAACTGCATCGGTTTGTTTGGTCATGTCACCATGACACTGCTTACAATCTACACCACCGACAACAACGTGCTGCGAGTGATTAAAGTAAACGTGATCTGGCAAGACATGCACTTTGTTCCAAACAATTGGCTTTGTTTTACCAGTATACTTTCCTGATCCTGAAGGATCCCACCCTGCTGCCTCATATATTTTCGCAATTTGCTCTTGCTGCTCTGGAGTGCGGCCGTTAATTTGCTTGTGACAATTCATACAAACATTCACTGTTGGCAGTCCAGCAGATTTAGATTTCGTAACTGAATTGTGACAATACTTACAATCAATACCATTTGTACCTGTGTGAATCGCGTGAGGGAAAGCAATTGGCTGAGAAGGCTGATATTCTTCTACCACTCCAATACTATACAAACCAAGGAAAAGTGAAACAACAATCGCGATGACAACAACCAATGAGCCAAGACCAACATATAATCTATATTTCCATGCCAACGCTTTTAATTCTTCAGCATACGTCAAATGATCATTCACTTCTTCACCTTCGTTCTCGGCAGATGCAAACTTCAATTGTCTTCGAACACCACCAACAGCAAGAATTATGGTTATAAAGATGACGCCTAGGATAATCCAAATCCAACCTGTAGACCCTTCTTCTTCTGTCACAGCCGCATCAGTTTCTGCTGCTCCATCTCCTGCAGCAGCACCATCCGCACCTGCAGCAGCAGGGTCAGGTTGAGAATCTACCCAATCAAAAATGGCATCGATCTCTTCCTTCTTTAAGTCCGGAAACTGGCTCATGGCAGTTGGAGACCAAGTCTGAATCTGCACTGCATAAGGATCGCCGCTGGCAACGGCATTCTGCCAGTTATTCACCCAAGTGTAGATGGCACCTTCTCCAGCGCCCCCATCAGCCCATCGCTGACGAACCTGGAATAATTTAGGCCCAGTACTATTCTTGTGTGGTTGGTGACAACTAGCACATTTTGCCTTGAACAAGGCTTCACCCTGAGCTTGGACTGTGGAAATTCCGGATGTGAAAAAAATCACCAATGCGCCGAAATACCATTTTTTTAAGTTTCTAAACATCTGATTATTAGATATTTTTATTTAAAAAGCTTCGTGTCTGATGTCAAAAAAACATTTCTTGACGAAGGCAAATTTAGAAGAATCACCAGATTCAATGACAGTTTTGTGACAATTTTCGGTCTTCGATTTATAATTTAAATTGATTCTAAATAACTTTCTTTAACGATTCATTGATTACTAATTTCTTAACCAAAGATGATAATTATCAACAAAGTGTTTTGTATTTTTTATTACGACATGCTTACTTACTAAATTTGGAAAATAAATCATCTTTCATGAAGACTTCTGGAATGATCATTGCTTTCATACTAACTTTTTCGGTGAATAGCGCTCAGGGGCAACAAACTGGATCTGTTGAGATCCATGCAGATCCTCGAATAGATGCTTTAATCAAAAAGCAAGGAAGTGTGAATGCGGGAGCCAATTCTCCTCAAATTCCCGGATTCAGAGTTCAACTTACCTTCGATCCAGACAGAAATACGATTGATGACGCCAGAGCACGCTTTGAGTCTGCTTACCCGAACATTGTTACATATGTCATGTTTAATGCCCCCAACTTTTTCTTGAAAGTTGGAGATTTTCGTACGCAACTTGAAGCAGAAAAACTCAAAGAAAGTATTACTTCCGATTTTCCTACTAGTTTCATCATTAAAGAGCAGGTAAATCTACCCCGGATCGACAAGAATTAATTAGCACATTTGCCGCCATATTTCCTGAAGATACAGCGGCCTGAATCAAATAACCACCGGTACGGGTATCCCAATCAAGCATTTCACCGACAGCAATATAATTCGCTAATTTGGTTAGTTGAAAGCCAGAATTTACTTCTTCCATGGCAATTCCTCCGACTGTTGAAATCGCCTCTTCCATTTCTCGCAAGCCTTCAATAGGCAATTTGAACTTTTTTAATAGTGGGATAAGACTATCTACATCGGTGAATTGCTCTTTCTTCATGTTCATTTTCAAAAATGCAATGGCCTCCCTGGAAATCTTCATACAACGCAATTGTTTGGTTGAACCTTCGTCTCTTTGCCATTTGGATCGAATCTGTTCTTCAGTCAGATCGGGTTTGAAATCAATGTAAAGTTCCTTCCTCTCTCGAACTGCAAAATTCATTGAATAAACCGGAGCACCTTCTAATCCGTAGTTCGTCCATACAAGTTCTCCTTTTCTGTAGCATTCATCCGAATAAATGGCAATGTTTTTTAATGGACTTCCGCTCCACGATTTATCAAATAAAGTTGAATTCAAAACTACTCCGGAATTACTCGATTTAAATGGAACAATCTTTATTCCCTTATTAGCTAATAATTTTACCCACTTTCCATCCGAACCTGTCTTTGTCCAGGAAGCGCCACCCAAAGCCATTATTACGTAATCACTTTCTATATATTTCTTACCTGAAGGTGTCTCGAAGATCAGAGTTTTATCTTGAAAGTCTGACAAACTATGTTGGTTCAGAAATATTCCTCCTCGCTTTTTGATTGATTCTTGCCATCTTCTGACCACCTCTGCAGGTGTAAAACACTTTGTCGGAAAAACTCTTCCTGATGACCCAATAAACGTTTCAATTCCTAAAACGTTCAAGAACTCCCGAAAATCTTGATTGGTAAATTCCCGCACCGCATGCTGAATGATAGGGGCATTATATCTCTTCACCAACATTTCAATCGGTTCACCGTGGGTAAGATTAAAACCTCCCTTTCCCGCGACAAGCAATTTTCTGGAGAAGGATTTTTTATGATCAAAGACTGTAACTTTAAATCCGGCATCTGCCAGTCTGTAGGCCGCCATTAACCCGGCTGGGCCACTTCCAACGATCGAAACTATTTTCAAAACGACACAAAAGTAAAAGTTCTCACCGCTTTACAGGATGAATGATATCTTTGCGCTGTGGATCAATCCTTTGGAAAGGCATATAAATTATGTTCCCGTAAACGCATATCGGAAGTTTTTGAAGCACGACAGAGTGTAAAGCAATACCCATTCGTGGCTCATTTCATGCTTCTGAATAAAACCGACGAAAAAGTACCATTTCAGACTGTGCTGTCAGCTCCGAAACGTAACTTTCGTAAATCCCACGATAGAAATCGAATAAAACGACTCATGAAAGAGGCGTTACGCAAGAATAAGTTACCTTTAGAAACGTTTTTGGAATCAAAGGGTCAGTACCTGGCATTATTTGTGATCTACACGTCTCGCGAGGAATTATCCCTGCCCATACTTGAGAAAAAGACTAAACAACTAATTTCCGAACTCATCAAACAGATCGAAAAATGAAATTACACACAAGAAAGTTCTACTCATTTCTGTTCACACTTGTATTTGTCGCTTCTTTTATTCCATGCGCATCGGGGCAGAGTAATGGATTTGAAGTTATTAAGAATCTGGAACTAATGGATCAGATCTATCAACACTTGGAGATGTATTATGTGGATGATGCCCAGGTAGGAAAGCTTTCGAAAGTTGCCATCGATGCGATGCTTAAAGAACTTGACCCCTACACCGTTTATTATCATGAATCAAATATAGAAGATTATAAGCTCATGACTACCGGGCAATATGGCGGGATCGGTGCACTTATACGTAAAATTGGAGATTATACCTTCATTGCAGAACCTTATGAAGGAAATCCGGCGCAAAAAGCAGGTTTGATGGCTGGAGACAAGATCATTTCCATAGATGGAAAATCGATGGCTGGACTTCCTTCCGACGACGTTTCTACCTCACTTAAGGGTCCTAAAGGCACAACTATAATTGTTGAAGTTGAACGAGGAAAGGATAGAAAAAAGATCAGCGTTACCCGCGATGAGATCAAACTACCAGACGTGCCCTATTCAGGAATGATCAATGAAACGGTTGGTTACATCAAGTTGAACAGCTTTACACAAACAGCCGCATCGGATGTCAAATCGGCATTCACTGATCTAAAATCCAAAGGGATGATACAGTTGGTTCTTGATTTGCGTGGCAATGGCGGTGGATTACTAATTGAAGCCGTGAAGATAGTAAATATGTTTGTCAAGAAGGATCAAATGGTAGTTACCACCAAAGGACGTGTTTTAGAGGAGAATCGCGTATACAAAACACTTGAAAATCCGATGGATCTCGAGATTCCTCTGACTGTACTCATTGATGAAGGATCTGCATCTGCTAGTGAAATCGTTGCGGGCAGTTTACAAGATCTCGACCGCGCGGTAATCATCGGAAACACCTCTTATGGAAAAGGATTGGTTCAACGCACCTACGATCTTAAATATGGTTCAAAAGTCAAATTGACCATTGCTAAATATTACACTCCTTCGGGTCGTTGTGTGCAGCGATTGGAATATTACGATAAAGAGGACGGCGAAAAACCCAAAGAAATTGCTGATTCGCTATTGAAAGTTTTTAAAACAGTGAACGGACGAGACGTGATTGACGGTCGCGGTATAGAACCGGATATTACATTAGAAGAAAAGGAATTGAGTCGACTTACCTCCACGATTTACACGAATAACTTACTTTTTAATTATGCGACACGGTATTTCACTGAGCATACAACAATCCAAGAGGCTGGAAAGTTTCAATTAACCGATGCTGAATACGATAGCTTTAAAGCATTTGTACTGAAAGAAGACTTTACCTATTCAACAGCTTCGGAGGAGATGCTCAAAAAAATGAAGAAAACAGCAGAGGATGAAGGCTTTTACGAAGAATCAAAAGCCGAATATGAGGCGCTTTTGGCTAAGGTTATCCCCTCTAAAGAACGTGATCTTTCCAAATTCCGATCTGAAATTCAACCTATGCTTGAAAACGAGATCGTATCACGCTACTATTACCAGAAAGGTCGTGCTATAGATTCTTTCCGTACGGACGATGTTCTTAGAAAAGCTGTCGAAGTTTTGAACAACCCGAAGGAGTTCAATACGATATTAAAGAAATAGACGTTATTACTGGAAGTTTATTCCCATGATTGAACTGCTGAAGGGCAAACGTTTTCCTGATCAACTTTTTATATTTGCAGCCATTGCTTTTGCGGTTGGATTGAGTACCAGTAAGGTTATCCTTTCCATCTCCTCAATGCTACTTGTGTTGGCTGTCTTTTTGAAAGGCGATTTAAGATCTTTAAGAACGAAGATCAGAGCGAACGATGTATTGATTCTGCTCCTTTTATACCTTCTTTTACATGTGGTCGCTTTGCTTTGGACTTCAGACTTTTCCTACGCATCCAACGACCTCAAAACAAAACTTACTTTATTGATCGTTCCTGTCGCATTCACCATCTATCCTCTTGAAAAAACGACGCTCAATAGAATTCTTTTCTTTTTTGTAACGGGAGTAGTTGTCACTTCTGCAGTAAATGTATTATCATGGTATCACGTTTTAGGTAAAAAACAGTATACGGATATCCGTGAGCTTTCCTTGTTCGGATCACACATACGGTACGGAATTCTAGTGGCTATGGCTACAGGAATTTGCTTTTTTTCGATTAAAAAAGCCGGAACATCAGTCCGCTTATTTTTGGTCACACTCTTTGCTTGGTTTAGTTATTATACTTATTTCAGTCAGATCGTGTCAGGTATGCTGGCTTTGATCACGGCAATCGTAGGATTAATCTTCTGGTTTGCCTATCAAAAATCGAAAATTCTCGCTTTCAGCACCTTGATATTACCTATCGGATTAATGTTTCTAGCCGTCATTTCGCTACAGCGTTCAAACCAGATAGGAGATCTGTCTAGATTTAAAACGCTGCCTTCTGTTACCGCAAACGGAAACCCATACACGCACAACATGGAGCCTGGAACCTTCATTGACGGAAAGCCTTTCCTAGCTTTTCTCTGTGAAAAAGAACTTCGGCAATCCTGGAATAAGGTCTCCAATCTATCTTACGATGGAAAAGACAGAAAGGGTCAATTAATAAAATTTACGCTTATGCGTTTTATGACTGATCTTAATGTTCGAAAAGATTCTGTTGGCTTTCAGAAATTAAACAAAGGAGATATTTCTTTGATCGAAAAAGGAATAGCCAGCCGCGAAGAAGGAGAAGGAGGGCTTTGGGCAAGATGGAACGGGGTGAAATTTCAGCTACAAAACAACATCGACCCCAACGGACATTCCATGCTGCAGCGCATCGAATACTGGAAAACGGCATGGAAGATCATTCAAAAAAATTATTTGATCGGTGTCGGAACGGGCGACGTACAGCAGGCATTCGACTGGCAATATGCTCAAGATAACAGCCGCCTCTTACCGGAATACCGTTTAAGAGCGCACAACACCTATTTAACGAGCTGGATTAGTTTTGGCATTTTTGGATTGTTTGTACTTCTCTGGATGATCCTGTCTTTCCTGGGATCGTCCCTCCGACACACTTCTCCATTGGCATTTCTCTTCATGCTGGTTGCTGCAAGTACCTTTTTACTTGAAGACACACTGGAAACCCAGATGGGGGCGTCTTTCTTTGCATTTTTCTTTGGATTGTTCTGTGCTGAAGGTGAGGACTATTGATTCTTTTTAAAGATATTTCCGACTTCCTTACCGATCTTTTGAATAGCTTCAACTCCTTTAGATATAGCTCCTGTATCAAAGTCATCGTAACTACCATAAATATTCTCAAGTGAGTTCTGACCTGGATAAATCAAAATTACATCATTATCGCTATAGCCTTTTTCTATTTTAGTTGGAAATCCATCCAAATTAGAGTTGTGCGATACGGCTCCATTGCGAGCACCGACAAATACAATAAGATCATCCTCAGATCTCGAAGCATGAAGTAAAAAGAAATCGTCAACGTCCTCAATCTCCACACATTTCGTGGTTACGAGAATTCTATTTGAATCAGCAACCTTTAACCAACGTTCATAGGTCGCTTGTGTTCCATAAAGCTCTATTGGAATATTAAGTTGTTTTGCCAATCGCAGTACACGTTCAACCCACAACGGAAAGGCTTGTTCCAACTCTGATAAACGATTACAAATTACAAGAATACGGTCATAGGTAACTGATGGCCTATCTAATTGACAAAAGAAAATAGTTTTATCGCAAACATCCATTAAATGCGCTCTATCATCTCCCACAATTCGTTTAAGAAGATTCATTTTTCGACTATCGTTTAGGACAACGATATCGGTTACTAACTCTTTAGATACCCTCGCAATTCCGGAGGATAGATTATGGTCAATAGTCGCAATCGTATTCAATTTGGTTTCGTGTCCGGAATAATGCTTTACAATCTCCTCCAAAGATTTTCTCGACTTTCGTATCATGTGTTCAGCATCCTCATTGTTTGGATAAACACTCACCACGGAAATTGGATTGATCACTTTTGAATCGGATATTAGAACGGAAAAATCGAGTAAAGATTCATTGCCTTTTAATTCATTCATGGAAACAAGTAAATGCTTATTTCTCAATCTCGTTTCCATGACTTCATCGTCTCCTTCCTCTGAGATCTGAATCAACAATCTTTTTCCTGCATTTTCCGTAACGAAAGATGCCGTTAAACAGGTAAACAAAATAAGTACAACAGTACCGTTGACTACATTGATATCTAAAATCCCTTGCCCATCATTGTATCCAACCATGATTATCGCCAAGGTTGCCGCAGCATGTGAAGAACTTAAACCAAAAATAACCTGTCTTTCAGCGCCTGACATCCTAAATATTAGCTGAGTAAACAACGCTGCCAACCATTTACTGAACAAGGCGAATGTCGTTAAAACACCTGCGATGATCAAAGGCCAGCTACCAGTGAAAAAAACTTTGTAATCCACCACCATTCCGACCGAAATCAGAAAAAAAGGAATGAACAATGTATTTCCAATGAATTCTACCCTGTTCATTAATATGGAGTTGTGAGGTATGAGTCTGTTCAGTACCAAACCTGCTACGAAGGCCCCAATAATATGCTCCACTCCGGCTACCTCCGCTAGAAATGCGGCAAAAAACACAATCGAGAGCACGAAAATATATTGAGCATTCTTCTCACTATCCAATTTACTGAAGAACCATCGCGCAATTCTCGGAATGAAAAAGAACATGATTAGCGTGAAAATCGAAAGGGAAGTAAGTAATCTTACCCAAAAGGCTGTATCCAGTTCTCCTTCGGTTGAGCTTGATATGACCGTAAGAATAATGAGGACAGCGGTATCAGTTAAAATGGTTCCACCGACCGTTATTGCCACTGCGGCATGCTTGGTGAGTCCATATTTACTAATTATGGGATAAGCAACTAGCGTATGAGTTGCGAACATGCTCGCAGTAAGCCAACTAGCTGTCTGAGACAGACCTAATCCATAAAAACAAAGTGGAAATCCAAGTAAAATGGGAACAAAAAAGGTCAGTGAACCAAAGGTGAAACTCTTTTTGTAATACTTTCTGAATTCATTCAGATCGAGTTCCAATCCAGCAATAAACATAATGTATAGAAGTCCGATGGTTGAAAACAGCTCGATATCAAAAAATCCCTGGGAATCCATTGCCTTTCGACCCAGTAGACCAAATCCATGCGGACCAATCAAAATACCAGATAGGATTAAGCCTATAATCCCTGGAATTCTGATTTTCCTTAAAATAATCGGCGAAAGGAGAATAATCAACAACAAAAGGGAGAACACCAGCACCGGGTTTTTTAGCGGCAACTGCATTTCTCTTAAAAAGTGTTCGAAGAAATAGTTCATTTCGCCTAAGCTCAATTTTTACTGCAAAATTACTTTGCATACGCATTTCCCAATAAATAGATACGATTTAATAATAT
>JBIITO010000002.1:0-53494 GCA_044340465.1 Crocinitomicaceae bacterium
TTTTTAATGAAAATTTTCTGTTGAATTTTAGTAAGTTAGCAACAACTTAAACTATTTATTATGAAAAAAAATGTTTTATCCATGGCGTTAGTTCTAGGAACGACCGCTTTATTCGCTCAAGATTTGGCGAAAAACAAAAATGGAAAAGTTTTAAACCCAGAAGCAGGTGACTGGGGTATTTCCGTTGACGCAACTCCATTCATAGATTTAGCGGCAGATTTAGTACACATCGGAGCAGCAGGAACAAAGCCAGCGCCTTTGTTTAATGGGCTAAATGAATCAGCACCCACATGGTCTGTCAGTGGTAAATACTTTAAGTCCAATAACCTTGCATATCGAGGATCTCTCCGCATTTACTCAGACAATGAACGTACGGCCAAGGGCATTAATTATGATCCGGGGGCAGCTGCAGTGAACTGGCCGAATAATGCGTCAACAGATTTTGACTCTAAAGATATAATGTTTAAAAGAGACTGGAGCTTAGGTTTTGGTGGCGGACTTGAGTGGAGGAAAGGTTCCAAAAGACTTCAAGGGTATTACGGGGGTGAAGCAATCATTGCTTTGTCACGGACCAGTACTTCTTATAAGTATGCTTACGATCTTTTAGCACCTGATGCTGATGGTTCAACAAACGACT
Organism: Crocinitomicaceae bacterium; assembly: GCA_044340465.1. Classification (GTDB taxonomy): domain Bacteria; phylum Bacteroidota; class Bacteroidia; order Flavobacteriales_D; family Crocinitomicaceae; genus M0103. The sequence goes on from JBIITO010000002.1 coordinate 638, forward strand.
ATTTGACCGATTATACTACTGACTTTGGGTCAAATATAAGTAACAACCCTGGGGAATATGTTGCTCGTGCTTTGAAAGAAAAACAAGCTTTGACGACAGCAATTGGTATTCGTGGTTTTGTTGGAGTTGAATTTTTCATTGCTCCTAAAATTTCAATTGGAGGAGAGTTTGGATGGGGCATGGGTATTGCTCACACAGGCAGATCATCCAAAAAAGTTGAAGGAATTGATTACAGTGAGGATAACGGAACAGCGATTCAAGGTAATGTTGAAGAAGATGTTAAAAGTAAATCAGGTAATCGTACGACAGAATTTTTCGTTGGGTCAGATAGAGAAAATTCTGCGGCTGACTCGAAAAAACTTTGGATGAATTCTTTTTCTCCAGGCGGCAAGCTATCACTTAACTTCTACTTTTAAAACGTATTTAGTTAATTTTTAAAGGGAACTTCGGTTCCCTTTTCATTTTACAAATAATTTAATCTCATGTATTCTAAACCATTAACCATCGCCGTTGATGGCTATTCCTCTTGTGGTAAAAGTACCTTGGCCAAGGCTTTAGCTAGATCACTTGGATACGTATTTATCGATTCTGGAGCAATGTATAGGGGCGTAACGCTTTACTGCATGCGAAATGGTCTTATCGAAAAGGGAATGCTTAACAAGGAAGCTATTGAAAATGCGCTGCCCGAGATCGAACTTCATTTTGAATATAATCCGGAAACTGATGCGTCCGAACTGGTTTTGAACGGTGAAAATGTGGAAAATCAGATACGTATGCCGAACATTGCTTCCAATGTTTCTAAGATTGCTGCAATTAAACAAGTTCGTGCAAAACTGGTAGATGAACAACGAAAAATTGGCGCCAACGGGGGCATTGTTATGGATGGGCGAGATATTGCATCAGTTGTTTTTCCTAATGCAGAACTGAAATTATTCATTACTGCATCACCGGAAATCCGTGCTCAACGACGAAAAGACGAACTAGTATCAAAAGGGATTCACATCTCCTTGGATGAAGTTATTGCTAACCTTCTGGAGCGTGACCTGATTGATTCTACGAGAGAAGAAAGTCCACTAATTCAAGTCGAGGACGCATTTGTTATAGATACTTCACACTTGACGCGTAATGAACAATTGGAGAAGGCTCTTCAATTAGTTCAGGACTTCCGGAATAAAAATTGATCTCGTCACTCTTTTTAGTCTGAATACCTAAAATCAAAATGGTCTAGATATAGTTTAGTTAGTTATTTGGTCAAAACTTGTTAAATTAAATCCGAATAAATAGATTAGTGTTAAATTTTTCGTTAATGAATTCAATAGGCAAGGTTACAGAAGGTCTCATCCATCGAAGTCCCTTCCTTCGTGAAGCAATGACTGAAGATCTGATCAACATTTCAGCACTAGCAAGAAAGCTAAAACCTGAGATTGAACAGATTATTGGAAAAGAGGTCAAGGAAGGAGCTATCGTTATGGCTATCAAGCGTATGACCCCAGGACTTTACCATCGTTTGAACATTAAGATCACCAACGTAATGGGCGATCTTGGTGACTTTCTTGTGCGAAGCAATCTGATTGATTACACCTTCGAAAATTCTGAATCGTTTAAGAGTAAACAAGTAGAATTGATCAATGAAATATCGAAAGACAATGACAGTTTTTTTGCACTTTGCAGAGGAATTACCGAAACTTCATTTATTGTACATGCTCAAAATAAAAATACCATTGAACGTATCTTCAAAAATGACATTCTTAAATCACTCACTCTTGACCTAGCCTCCGTTACTATTAAATTACCAAAGATCAATACGGAAATCTACGGAATCTATTACTACATACTCAAACACCTTGCTTGGGAAGGAATCAACATTATTCAAATTGTATCTACTTCGAATGAATTTACCGTCATTCTCAAACAAGATGATATCGACAAAGCATTCAAGATCCTCATGCATATAAAAAAGGTAGCCTGAATTTAATTTGCATTGATAAGTTTACCGTTTGAAAAACGTTCAAATTGGATTAAATTTGGTATTCCCTTGTAGTATATATTACCATCCGCTAAGGTTTGAGCTTTCAATTTAGCCCCTGAAGCATTAATCTTGACATCTCCTTGCGTATTGGAAACAATTGTTAATGAATCTGACACCGTCATTCCATACATATCGCAATATCCATTGCTCCGGATATTCAAAAGTGCATATTCTGCCGATCCCAAAAAAGTAAAATCACCCCACCCATGACCTATAATAGCATGTATGCTTTGAGCATCCATACGGAGAAAAACAGACCCTGCGCCATCACTAATTAAGAACGTCAACCAGTCAAATTTCAATTTTCCCTTGTTCGTCATCGGTTCATTGCCTTCAAAATGAATATTAATCAAATGTGTGAAGTGAATCTCAACCCTTATCTTTTTCTTGTAAGATCTTAAAAAACTGCAACGGTTCTTGTTGCTAATTTCCAGTAATCCATCAGAAACTTTCGCACTTACGTAACCGATAAGATTTTTTCCTCCACTGATAACCACCTTATCAGTTGAATCCTGTATCAATTCATAAACAAGATGTTCCCGCAAATAGAGTTTATCGAACGCATCCAGTTTTATCTCCATACTTGTTTCTTCACCTGCAGATTTGAAGCAACTGCGATCTTCCGGTTTTTTACAAGCCGTCAAAAAGCTAAGTACGATAATCAAATAGGTGGAAAATTTCATTTGGCATTATTAAAATTGAATGTATATCCCATACCCCACTCAACATAATCTGCTCGCGCCCAATGAGATTTCAAGACAACCTGGGAATGGATTCCATTAGGAAAATAGTACCTCAACCCAACGCGATGATACATAAAGTCTTCAGGCTGAAATTTATCTTTAACATATATCCCCATACCTATTGCAAAATGAATTCGATCCAAAGGTACCATGTATCCTACATAGGCTCCTAGCTGAAGTATATCCCACTGTGTTTTCGGAATATTTTTCTTATAACCCAGTATCGCCTGTTTCGAAATCACATCTAAGGCAGCCTCAAAACCTACTTTTGGGCGACTAAACCATCTGGCAAAGGCACTGAGGGCATAAACCGGATACTTCCTACGTTCTGTCGGGTAAACCTCTTTCACCGATCCGATGGCTGTTACTCCAAATAACCATTTTTGAAATGGAACTGTTTGATGAAGGCGGATAGAGTCTATGTCTGTTTTGGTAATTTGCCTTGCGTAACCCAAGGAAATATAAGGAAGATTTACACCTAGATTCGGGACTTTCATTGAACCATTGCTAAAATGGGTCATATCGATTCCTAAAGTGATTTTGTTACGACGAAAGATTAATTCACTTTTCAGTCCTAAACAGATAAGTGCATTTATATGTGTGCTGATTGCCGTATTCTTTGGATTAGTTTGCTGATCGAATACTTTCGCCGTGTAGCCTAATCCTGAGCCCATTTTGCCTGAAAAACGATATTTCCATAACTGAAGGAATGGAAATTCCATAAAGGCGTAAACACCACCAAAACGACCAAGCAATTCATTGTTACCGACTGACCCAAAAAAACCGGTTACCCCATAAACGGGATATCCCGCAGATTCGTGCCACAGCCTTCTACCCTTTGTGTTCACATACCATGAGAGTTCACCTGCTAAAGCCTGAGATTGTGGAAGGTGACTCATTACTCCCCTATGAGCCGCTAGAAAACCCACTTTCTGGCGATACTCTAAACCCCATTCCAAACGGTATTGCGCTTGAACAGAAGAAGTGATACAAAGCAGTAAGATCAGCGCTCGTCGCATGCGAACAAAATTAACCAAAAGCCACTCTCCGACTTAAAAATTCTATTTTTAACAAAAAAAGTATGGATCTTCGTTTAGCCGCTTTCGAACGCTTGTTGAACATTATGGATGATCTCAGGGAAAAATGTCCCTGGGATCAAAAGCAAACGTTGGAATCTCTTCGTCATTTAACAATTGAAGAAACCTATGAATTGGCAGATGCCATCACATCGAAAGATCTGACGGCTTTAAAAGGAGAGATCGGAGATCTTTTCCTGCACATGGTTTTCTATTGCAAGATCGGTTCAGAACATGGTGCATTCGATGTAACTGATGTGCTAAACGATATTTGCGACAAACTGGTGCACCGGCATCCACATATATACGGGGATGTACATGCAAGTACAGAAGATGAAGTAAAAGCGAATTGGGAAAAACTCAAATTGAAAGAAGGAAAAAGTTCTGTTCTCGAGGGCGTTCCAAATTCACTCCCGGCAATGGTAAAAGCCGCCCGAATTCAAGAAAAAGTAAAAGGGATAGGCTTTGAATGGGATAATGCTGAGGACGTTTGGAAAAAAGTTAGGGAGGAACTGGATGAATTTCACGAGGAATGCATAAGCAATACTCTAGAAATGGAAGAAGAGTTCGGTGATGTATTGTTCTCACTCATCAATTATGCCCGATTTAAGGATATCAATCCTGAAAATGCCCTGGCAAAAACGAACAGAAAGTTCATGCAGCGATTCCAACTCATGGAAAAAATGATCCTTGAGGATGGTAAGAACATCTCTGAAATGAATTTGGAAGAAATGGACGTTTATTGGGATAGAGCTAAAAGTTATTTGAGGACTTGAGGACTTGAGGACTTGAGGATTCGAAGATTTTACAAGAGAAATTTTCGAATTCTGAATTCTAAATTCTAAACTCTAAATTTGAATTCCCCCACCGCTCAAATAATCAAACCGACCGTTCACATTGTTTTACAATTTGCAGACCTTCAATTTGAGGGATTATCTTAATTTCGGAACTCCAAAAGAATCCTTAAACATGAAATGGTTCTCCTTTATTCTACTAAACATTCTGTTTAATGGGGTCTTGTTTGCTCAAGATCATACAGTGAGAGGGTTTATTTATGCAAAATCTAGTGGTGAACCAATAGGTTTCGAGAAGATACGACTCCTGAAAAGTTCCGATAGTTCTTTTATCGCCGGAGCCCTAACAGACGTTAATGGTTTTTTTTCGATTCCAAAGATTTCAATAGGAAGCTTCCTTCTCAAAGTAGATAATCCAGCCTATAATGAAGTCATTATTCCCCTTGAGATTAAAATCGCCAAAGGAATTTTCGATGTAAAGATCGAATTGGAGAAATCATCCATAAAAGAGATCGGAGACATCACCGTCACAGCTGAATCCAAACAAAAAAAGAATGAGGTGATGATGTCGCAAATCAAACTCGATAAGAAAGCATTGGAGCGTATACCTAAGATTGGTGCTGAGAACGACGTAGTCATGGCATTTTCCGTTACACCGGGAGTTGTCACAACCGGTGATCAGGGAGGTCAGTTGTACGTTCGTGGGGGAACACCGATACAAAACAAGATATTACTGGATGGAATGACTATTTACAATCCTTTTCACTCCATAGGTTTCTTTTCTATGTTCGAAACTGAACTCGTAAAGAATGTGGACATCTACACAGGTGGTTTCGATGCACGCTATGGCGGTCGCATATCATCTGTAATGGATATTTCATACCGAGATGGTAACCGAAAAGAATTTGGAGGTAAGTTCTCTGTCTCACCTTTCCTAGCAAAAGCAGTACTAGAAGGTCCAATTGGTAAAAAAAATGAAACTGGCACGAGTCCAGGCTCTTATATATTTTCCTCAAAACACAGTTTACTGGATTACACTTCAAAATCCTATTACAAATTGGTTGATAATCCCAATGGACTTCCCTATAACTTTACAGATCTTTATGGTAAGGTCACCTTCAATAGCGATGGAGGATCCAAATTCAGCGCTTTCGGTTTTCGAAATACGGATTCTGTAAATTATTCAGTTGCTGATCTCAACTGGAAAGCAGCCGGAGGTGGAATGAATTTTCTTTTGGTACCTAATAGCTCTTCGATGATGATCAAAGGGCATGTGAATGGAAGCTCATTCGAAACAAGTTTTACCGAAACAGCCGTAGAACCAAGATTCTCAAAGATTGGAGGATTCGATCTGGGCTTCGATTTTACCTACTTTCTGCGAAACGAAGGCGAAATGAACTACGGATTTAACTTCAGTGGTTTCAACACGGAATTCATTACCTACAATGAAGCCAAACGAATGATCTCTGCGACTAACTTCAACACCGAACTTGGAGCTTATTACAATTACCGTTTGGTAAAGAATCGTTGGGTTATCCAGCCCAGTATTCGCGCGCAGGTATATGCCTCTCTAGGAACTGTTTCTATCGAACCACGTTTCGGAGCGAAATACAATGTCACAGAAAAATTACGGATAAAAATAAGCGGTGGACGTTTCTCTCAGAATTTCACTTCTGCATCTTCAGACAAAGACATCGTCAACCTTTTTAATGGGTTACTGTCGGCTCCAACAAATGTGCAAACGACCTTCGTAAACCAGTTCCTGAACAGTAAGGAAGTAAGAAATGGAATACAATATGCTTGGCATGCTATTTTTGGAACCGAAGCGGATCTTACAAAGAGCATCACCCTCAACATTGAAGGATACTATAAGTATTTCTCCCAACTATCCAATATTAACCAGAATAAGCTATATGAAGATATAGCCCAATTTGCTGACATAGACGATACATACAAAAAAGACTTTCTGATTGAGGATGGTGTCTCATACGGAGTTGATTTCCTTTTAAAATATAACAAAAACAGACTTTTCCTTTGGGGAGTATATTCATACGGCCACTCCACGCGATGGGATGGTTTCACGAAATACTACCCGTTATTTGACAGAAGACACAACATCAATCTCGTTGGATCCTACCTTTTTGGGAAATCCAAACATCTCGAACTCAGTGTGCGCTGGAATCTGGGCTCAGGACTTCCCTTTACTCCTTCTGCAGGAGGATATCAAGCTGAAACCTTTAATGGAGGTGTAAATACAGACTACACAACAACGAACCCTCAATCTGTTACCACCATCTTAGGTGAATTCAACAGTTCGAGGCTACCCTATTATCATCGACTCGACATTACACTCACAGAGAAGTTCGAATTAAAGAATAAGGATATGGTGGAAATCATTGTCAGTCTAACGAATGCATACAATAGAAACAATATCTTTTACGTGAACAGAGTGACTTCGGAGAAGATCTATCAGTTTCCTATTCTTCCAAGTGTTGGGGTGAGCTATAAGTTTTAAACGCAGTTCAAACTCCGTTCCTTTAATTCACGAGAAAATCAGTGATTTCTATCATATGCTCGTCGCTCTCCCAATTGGCGGTAATTTTTCTTACGGATAGCATTCAAAGGTTTTTCTCTATCCATGTACATTGATTTTGTTGTAAAGTTGTTGTGGGCTACACAGCAATTAAAAATAAAACCAGAGAATAGAAACACTGCAGCCATCTTACGTATCCAACCCTTTTTTAGTAAGGTCTCCCAACAATAAAAAGAATAAATCATCATCAACGGAAGCATAATATAAAAGGTATGGGAAGAAGGCCCTTTAATCGAAAAGAAAAAGCTAATCCAAATTAGTATGGAGGAACTGGCTACCAGTAACTTAATTTCCTTCCATTCCTGGAAATCCAATGTTCGAAACACGGAAAAAAGCAACCATAAAACTTGAAAAAAACCTACCAGGACAGTAAAAACAACAAACGGAACGGCCCACCAATAATCTGTTAAAAACTTCAATCTCGCTGCTGTATTCGTACCTATAAATCGAGCTGACTCAAATGAACCAAAAGAAACGTAACGTATGATCACGGTACCGATCTCCTTTACGTTTTGAGCATTAAAAGTAAGGTTCGATGCTGTGCCGCCAGTTCCCAAACCAAAACCATATTCCATATAGGTTGGAATCAGGACAGACCCTGAGATTAGACATCCCGATAAAAAGTATGCTAGGTTTATTAAAATATTCTTGAGTTCGGATTGTTTTATATGAAGATACCCAGCAAGCAGAATAAATGGCAAAAGAAGCACCCATGACATATGTAGCTGGAAAATCCCAATTAAAGCAACACCCATCCATAAGAAAGATGTGCGTGCCTGAAACATTCCAACACTTAATTTGGGAAGGAGCTCAAAAAATGAAACAAAGAAAAGAATTGAAAAAGGCAAAACATAAGACGGATTGACAACATGGGTTGAAAAATTCAAGAGCCATGGAGCTGTAAACAACCAAGTCCAAACAAACCATTTGGGTAGGCCTGGAATGCGTTTCCTGACAAACTTTCCCAATATACCTATCGCGGCAAAAGACAACCCATTGAGCAAGATGTATGGCGCCTCTGGTATTTTAAGCACATAAAATGGCAGACCGACAAGAAGAGACTGAAGCGCACCCGGCAACTGTGATTCTGAATAAACAATGTCTGGACCGAAAAATGGCCAATGTCCAGTACTAAAATATTTAAGCCCTAATAGATAGATCTGTATTTCATCCTCGAACCAAAATTCAGCACAAACTCCATAAATGAGCCGAAAGGTAAAGGCACAAAATAAAAACAGTATAAACAGAATTCTGCTTTGCCTGCTTTTTAACGATCGTAGAAGTGACCTCATTTCTTTCTTTAGTTTAAATTTAAACATAAATTAATTTACCTCAAACGTTATCAACGTAAGGAAGTGCCGTGAAAGTTAATCCGATCAAATCGCTCAGATTCCTTTTACATGTCTAATAGAGCTACTTAATTTGACCAGCTTTCATAAGCTTTACGCTGATAAACGTTCGGTTCGGGGCTCTGTTTGATTGCAAATTCCATGTAAAAATTTCGTTGCAGTTCAGGCAGCTTTATCTCCAAAAGCCGTCCAGCCCTTTTAACGGTAAAGGTTTTTTCATCCCCATCAAAATATGCACACCATTTTTCCAAATCACCAGCGAATAACATTCCATTCACCGCAATCAACTCGTCATTCAGCATCAATCCACCCAATTGGGCCGGACCTCCTGGATACATTGCTGAAACGAGAACAGTATTTCCACTTGACACCACTTTCATTCCAAGCCTCCCTGCCGCATAGGATGAAGCAGTTGTTTGATGCAGCTCTAATCCAAGAAAATCCAGTGCCTCCAAGAGAATTGCTTCATATGAGGATGTTCCATTAATGTAGTCTTTGAAGAAATCATTGAATGGATGTCCACAAATAGCCTCCAATTCATTCTTGTAGTCATTCTCAGCTACACCTTGTCCCTGAAGCGCATAATTAAAATACAGGCGTTTCATCACTTCATCCAAACCATATTTGTTCGAAGTTGCCTTCAAGATCATGGTATCTGTAACAAAGGCAAGCAAACAACCTTCCGTGTAGATAGATACTTTTCGACCAGGAGCACCAAGAACATAACCATCCAACCATGTGTCAAAAGACGAATCTGCCACTGAATAATGAAATCGTCCCGGATTATCAAAGTGTTTTTGAAATTGAGCTGAAAGTTCGTTCAGGTATTGTTGAAGATTGAAAACACCACTTTTCAAAAGGAAAAGATCGCCCATATAGGTAGTGATACCTTCACAAATATATCCTAGTCGGGAATAATTCTCTTTTGAGAAATCATAAGGGAACATTTCAATAGGACGAATGGTCTTTACGTTCCAGGTATGATACAATTCATGAGAGGAAACCCCTAACAGCTCTTTGTATAGCGATCCAAAAACGTCGTACGTTGGACCAAGTGTAATAACGGTTGATCTGGTATGCTCTACGCCATGGTATGCCTTGTAAGGAAGAATGTGAAACAGGAAATGATACTCCTGAACGGGGAAATCAGTAAACTTTTCAATTTGTTTGTCTGTGAATGCTTTGAAGTCATTTATTAATTTTACCCAATCAGGTTTTACTTCTCCATTGAACCACAAATGAAAAGTCGTTTCACCTGAAGCATATGTTTCATGAATCAAATTTCCAGAACAGATGAAAGGCGAATCTGCCAGTTCATCAAAATTAGCTAACTTATAACTATCCCCCTCTCGAATCATCGAGCCTGCAACCTTCCAATCATCTGGAATTAATAGTTTTAAACTAATTTCTTCTTGGTTATTATCAGTTGTATATATACAACAATTTACAGGGTTAACATACAACATTTCAGCCGAAACAAAGGTTGAGCCTGCGTTGAGTTCTGCTGAATAATATTGATATTCAACGCGGATAGAACTGGTTTCAGAGGAATCAACGATCCACGCATCTTTAGACAATTTTATGGCGTCTATTTCTTCATTATGATGATTGTAGACTTTTAGACCCTTGACATTTTTGGCGAAATTACCCAACTCATATCGTCCCGGACGCCAAGAAGGAATACGAATAATTGTTTGATCTAAGGTTGTATTGAACCGAACACTAATCCCAATGTATTGCTGGCTGGGATGATCAATGGAAAACGTGTAGGAAACCATTTTATGTAAATGAAGATTGTTTTAAACGGTGAAATTAGAAATAATTGCCCCTGATCTCGATACATTTCTTCGCTTTGCCCGAAATACTCGACCGGATGGGGCAAAATTCAAAAATTATAACATTACTAAAAAAGCTCGGCCAGACACCAGGCAATAATTAGAACGTACTACAAAAAACACTCGATAAAAAGATATTCGGTTGAACACCGTTTAATAAATTGACCTATTTATCCTCACATTCAAACGCACTAGATTAAGATCTCAGAAGACATGCTATCCAACTGTGGGAAGTCATTTGTCCTTGAAAGCATGCAGTCTTGAAGTCCAAATCAAGTATATAATTCTTCCTGCATCTGCGTTATTTTCGCATCAGCAAGGTAATCGTCATAAGGCATCATTTTATCAATGATACCATTTGGTGTAATCTCAACGATTCGATTTGCAACGGTATTCACCAATTCGTGGTCATGCGAGGTGAACAAAATCGTTCCCTGATACTCCTGCATACCATTATTCAACGCAGTGATTGATTCCAGATCCAAGTGATTGGTTGGTTCATCCATCATCAACAAATTTGCTTTTGCGAGCATCATTTTTGAGAGCATACAACGGACCTTTTCTCCTCCGGAAAGTACATTTGCCGTTTTAAGCGCTTCTTCTCCGGTAAAAAGCATTCGACCAAGGAATGTCCTCAGATACACTTCTTCTCGTTCTTCATCAGTCTGCGCATACTGTCGCAGCCAATCGATCAACGGAAGTTTTTCCGAGAAATACTCGCTGTTGTCATTAGGGATATATGCCGTATTGATAGTTGTACCATACGTAAACTCACCTGTATCTGCCTTTATCCTCCCATTAAGAATCTCAAAGAAAGAGGTCAAAGCCAGCGAGTTTTTGGAAATGAATGCGATTTTATCTCCTTTATTGACAATCAGGGACAAGTTTTTAAATAGCGCTGTTCCTTCAACTGAATTACTCAATCCATCTATACTCAAGATCTGATTCCCTGCATCACGTTCCTGATGAAAGGTAATACCGGGATATTTTCTACTTGAAGGCTGGATCTCCTCGATATTAAGGTTGTCAAGCATTTTTCGTCTACTGGTCGCCTGTTTAGATTTGGAGGCATTTGCAGAGAACCGCGAAATGAAATCCATAAGTTCCTTCTTCTTCTCTTCGGCCTTCTTATTCTTATCTGCACGTTGTCTTGCTGCTAATTGAGAAGACTGATACCAGAATGAATAATTTCCGGTAAACAAATTGATCTTACCAAAATCGATATCACAAATGTGCGTACAGACAGTATCAAGAAAGTGACGGTCGTGAGAAACCACTATTACCGTATTTCTAAAATCCAAAAGAAAATCTTCCAACCAACCAATCGTTTTGAGATCCAAGTCATTGGTAGGCTCATCCAGTACAAGAACATCCGGATTACCGAACAGCGCCTGAGCAAGCAACACACGCACTTTCAATTCACTGGAAAGATCCTCCATAAGTGTATAATGCTTTGACTCATCGATACCTAGGTTGCTCAAGAGTGTTGCAGCATCTGTTTCTGCATTCCAACCTTCCAGATCCGCAAATTCGCCCTCTAATTCAGCCGTACGCATGCCATCTTCATCTGAAAAATCAGGCTTTGCATACAAGGCATCTTTCTCCGTCATGATCTCATAGAGACGTTTGTGTCCCATAATTACGGTTTGAAGCACCGGAAACGCATCAAATTCGAAGTGATTTTGTTTTAATACCGCTAATCGCTTACCCGGTTCAAGCTCTACTCTCCCCGTCGTTGGATCCTGATCACCTGTAAGGATTTTTAAGAACGTAGATTTTCCCGCTCCATTTGCACCGATAACGCCATAGCAATTGCCATTAACGAATCTAACGTTCACTTCGTCGAACAATACACGTTTTCCGAATTGCAGCGATAAATTATTTACAGAGATCATAAGGCACTCAAAATTTGGGTGCAAAGGTAAGGAAAGAAATGAACATTAAGCTTTGTATGCCTAGGAATCCCTCTTGATCTCTGAGGTATTCAGCCATTGAAGATTTCGCGAGTACAAAAAGACGAACAATCCGGAGAAAACCAAGCCTGAAACCACTGCGATCGTAGGAATATCAGCCGGAGATGTAAAGAAATAAAGTTGAAGAACCGCTAATAAAGAATAACCTATATACAAATGAAACCCTAGTTTTTTTCCTTTAAGCATGAAAATTGCTCCTAAGATGCCCGAGGAAAGAATAAGAAGTGAAACCAATGTGTTCGCGTAAAAATGTGAGTTTGCAGATTCAGACATATGCTGAATCTGCTCCATTATTTCAGCAAATGCTGGCATATTCATTGTTCGCATCTCGTCAGCAGATTTCAAGAATTGAACCCGTTGCTCATTCATTTCGTCCTCTGAAATTGGACCATGAAAAAGAGACAATAGAGCGGTAATCACTGATAAACCAGTATTTATCAACGTTAGAATACACAATACAGTCAAAAAATTAGGACGCTTTGATTTTTGCTCAATCACATTTGTCTCGTCAAATTCAGTCATATCCATAACTTTTGTTTTGTAAACTTAATACTTTAAATAAATAGCACACAACTACATACATCATCTTTAGCCAATGATGCATGTTTTAAACGTCACAAAAACAATTTCGCGACACAAAACATAAGTTCTAAAATTACACAAAACTCCATCTTCTTAAGATAAACAACAAAGTACAATTTATGCTAGAACATATCAAAGTATTCTTTGGATACAACTTCAGAACAGTATATTGAACCTTCCGAACCATTAATGCAAGTACAAAATAGCAAAAGATTCCTTTACAACACTTCAAACTAATCAATCACCATCTACTCATTTTATCGCATCGAAATCTTACTTAAGCCTACTCTTGAGTTCGAATGTGTTATATAAATTTCATCCAAGTAAAGACGTATTTTTCAAGCGATCTTTATGTGTTTTTACCTTCATTCAGCATTGAATTTAATTCAAGTATTAATTTAATTAAACAAACACATAATGCTGATTTTCAATACAAAATGTATCACAAATTAAACCTTTAGTTAAACATTCCAGTCAAACCCGACCAACTGGTCAATAGTTAAAGAAAGTTGCTCACCTGAACGCATATTTTTTAATTGTACAACTCCATTTTGTAATTCATTCTCACCCAGAAGAGCAACGTATTTCACATTGCGGTCATTAGCATATTTCATCTGTTTTTGAAGCTTTGCACTATTAGGATACACCTCACAAGCGATGCCTGCGTTGCGTAACTGTCTAACTAATTTTAGGCTCAGAGTTTGTTCATTCTCACCAAAGTTCACAAACAACAATGTCAATCCCCTATAGGTCTCTTCCGGAAACAATTCCAATTCTGTTAGTACATCATAAATTCGATCTGCACCGAATGAAATCCCCACACCTGACATCCCTTTCATTCCAAAAAGCCCGGTAAGGTCATCGTAACGTCCTCCCCCACAAATACTACCCATCTTGACGCCGTTGGCTTTCACTTCGAATATCGCTCCGGTGTAATAGTTCAATCCTCTGGCAAGCGTAATATCAAATTCGATTTCAGCACGCTTCAGACCGATTTCAACTGTTTGATCCAGAACAAAGGACAATTCTTCTATCCCTTTCATTCCAATTTCACTGGACGCAAGAAAAGTCCGCATCATATCCAGTTTATTCGCATTACTTCCAGTAAACGTAAAAAGCGGTTTTATTCGCTCAATGGCCGTAGCAGCCACTCCTTTTTCTTCGAGCTCTTTGACCACACCATCTTCATCGATCTTGTCCAGCTTATCAATTGCAACAGTAATATCAACCAATTTATCTGCGGCTCCACTCACCTCTGCAATTCCAGAAAGTATCTTACGGTTGTTGATCTTAATTGTGAACGAAGGAAGCTTCAAATCCGTCAACACCTCATCGAATAACTGCACAAAATCGAGTTCGTACAACAAAGAATCACTCCCGACCACGTCTGCATCGCACTGAAAAAATTCCTGATATCTTCCGTGTTGTGGACGATCAGCCCTCCACACAGGCTGAATCTGATAGCGTCTAAACGGAAAAGCGATGTCATTCTGATGCTGCACCACAAAACGGGCGAATGGCACTGTAAGATCGTATCGAAGTGCCTTTTCAGACAGACTATTCGCGAATCTTGGCAGATTTTCCTGTGAAAGAGCTTCCAGATCCACCTTTTTCATCTTTTCTCCTGAATTCAAGATCCGAAAGATCAACCGATCACCTTCTTCCCCATATTTCCCCAAAAGCGTTCCGGAAAGCTCAAAAGAAGGCGTTTCAATAGGCTCAAAACCATACGTTTTGAATGCTTTTCGAATCGTATCAAAAATATACGTTCTCCGAGCTACTTCTACCGGTAAAAAATCGCGTGTTCCTTTTGGAATGGCAGGTTTTTGAGACATAACAAACGTTTGAAGAGCACAAATGTAGCCTTTTCGTCGGGCTTCGTCAAGGACGGATATCTTTCCCAAGCCATCCCAACACATTATCCGACCAGATCTGATCTGATTCCGTTTGCGTCAATATTCCCGCATCCACGGCAAAATCGATTACACGACCGGGATAAGAACGCGCAACTCCCTCCATTTCCCCCAAAGGATAGGGATCATCCAGCCCTGCAACAATCTGTGAAGCACCTGCACGCGTTTTGATCAATTGCAAGGTATAGGAATCGTGCACCAACGAATCGAAGAATAAATTAGGATGTCCCAATGACTCTCTTGGGTTTACCGCTCCCTCAAACAGATCAGGACGGCCATCAAAACCTTGCAATCTCCTACCATAATTTGCCTGAGCCAACATACAGCCATGCGCAAAACAAGTACGTACCTCCGGAAATTTACTCAGAAGGTCTTTAAGAGTAAATACATGCAATGTATCTGCTGTTTGAGCCATCATCCAAACGAGGTGAAAGCGCCAATAGATATCTTTCAATTTCACCATCTTCTCTCCGTCATACGGATGAATCTCCACAGCTAACTTGTATTTGTTCGCCATTTCAAAGATAGGAAAGACACTTTCATCAGCTACAGACAACCACTCACCATCCTTGTTCAGGTAATGAGTTGGTAAACAAAGTAATGACAAGTTCAATTCCTCCACACAGCGCTCAATTTCAGCTAAGGCATCATCCATGTACAAGGGTTGAACAACAAATCCACAAGTGAATTTATCCGGACGACGCTGCTCAATACTGGCATTGAAATCATTTTGCCAGCGGATTGCATCAATCGCATCCTGACGCTCCCATCCATTACAATAAACCTGAGATAAATTGAGCATCACGCCATGATCGATTCCATATCGGTCCATCCACTCCAATTTTTCGTTGAAGAAGAAACTGGGATCTGTGATTGGCCTGGACCAATCATCCTGACACATGAATTTCTTATCTTCATCGATCCAGAACAGTTTTTTATCCCTCATAAATCGAGGGATTTCATGAGGTTCAGGCAGCAAATGGCCGTGTCCGTTGATCTTTAATTTTTTCATCTCTAGATCAATTAAACAGCGAATCAACGAATTCATGCTTATCGAAGAGTTGTAGGTCGTTCATCCCTTCACCTACTCCAATATATTTTACCGGAATCTTCATTTGATCTGATATTCCGATTACTACACCGCCTTTAGCGGTACCATCCAACTTTGTAATCGCCAAAGCATTTATATCTGTAGCAAGAGAGAATTGCTTCGCTTGTTCAAAGGCATTTTGTCCTGTAGAACCATCCAACACCAAAAGGATCTCATGCGGAGTACCCGGAACGACCTTTTCCATCACTCGTTTAATCTTACTCAACTCATTCATTAGATTCACTTTGTTGTGCAAACGCCCTGCTGTATCAATGATCACCACATCCGCACTCTGGGCTTTAGCAGATTGTAATGTATCAAACGCCACCGAGGCAGGATCCGCTCCCATTCCTTGTTGAACGATTGGCACTCCCACTCGTTCCGACCAAATGATCAACTGATCTACTGCAGCTGCACGAAAGGTGTCTGCAGCTCCCAAAACAACCTTTTTACCTGCACTTTTGAACTGATGAGCCAGCTTTCCAATAGTCGTCGTTTTACCGACACCATTCACTCCAACCACCATGATCACATAGGGATCATTCTCAGGCTTGTCAAATTCAATCGAACCGGTTGCCCCGGAATTATTTTCTTCTAGCAACGCCGCAATCTCCTCTTTGAGAATTGTTTGAAGTTCATTGGTTCCCAAAACCTTGTCTCTAGCTACACGCGATTCAATTCTTTCAATGATCTTTATGGTTGTTTCGACACCCACATCGGATGTAATCAATACTTCCTCCAGATTATCCAACACCTCATCATCCACTCGGGATTTTCCTACAATGGTGCGTGCTAGCTTCGATAGAAAACTTTGTTTTGTCTTCTCGAGTCCTTTATCTAGACTCTCCTTCTTGTCCCTTGAAAATAAACCAAAAAATGCCATAAGGTAAAAATAAGAAAAGCCCCCAAAAAAGGAGCTTTGCAATATTTAGATTCAGTTTAAACTTAGTTCTTAGTGAACCACTCTTTCACTTTATCGTTGTGGACGATCTCTTCTTTGAAGGTGTAGGCACCTGATTTATCAGATTTTACCATTTTGATAACCTTCGTGTGCTCTTTTCCGCCACCTTTTTGTAACGATGCTACTACTTTCTTTGCCATGACTCAATTATTTAATCTCCTTATGAACCGTCATACGCTTCAAGATCGGATTATATTTTTTAATCTCCATTCTATCCGGAGTATTCTTTCTGTTTTTCGTTGTAATGTAACGAGAAGTACCCGGCATACCTGAATCCTTGTGCTCAGTACACTCAAGAATCACCTGAATTCTGTTTCCTTTTGCTTTTTTAGCCATTTCTATTCTTTTTAACGTCTACCGTTTCCCAACGGGTAGAACAGGATTACTTCAAATACCCTTTTTCGCGTGCTTCCTTCACACAAGCTGTAATACCTTTTTTGTTGATAGTTCTCAACGCCGAAGTAGAAATCTTCAATGTAATGAAGCAATCTTCCTCAGGAAGGTAAAACTTCTTGGAAACCAGATTTGGGTAGAATTTACGCTTTGTTTTGCGGTTAGAGTGAGAAACATTGTTCCCTACCATTACCGATTTACCCGTAAGTTGACAAACTCGTGACATCTTTAATTGTTTTATCCTAATTCTAAATGGGGTGCAAAGAAACTACATTTTTCTAAAAAGAACAATAGTTTTTTACTTTTTTTCGCTCTCCAGCCCTAAAATTCTGCATCGAAGCATATTTAAAGCAGAAAGCACGCTCATTTGAATATTGCGCTCCCTATTGTCAGCAAATCTAAAACAACGAGAGACAACACCTTTTTGATCGGCCACTGCAATCCAAACTGTACCCACCGGCTTCTCCTTTGTACCACCATCTGGCCCAGCGATTCCAGAAGTTGCAACACAATAAGAAGTCCCAAGTTTTAATCTGCCATTTGTAGCCATCTGGGTAACAACCTCCGAACTAACCGCTCCGGCATAGGTCAAATCTTGTTCTGAAACATCGGCTAGAATCGTCTTTAATACATTCGCATACGTCACCATGGAACCCAGAAAATAATCAGAGGAACCAGAGACCGAAACTAGACTATGAGCGAGTGCACCACCTGTACAACTCTCGACTGTCCCAACAGTTTTAGATGATTCTCTGAGTAGTTTTCCAACCACCTCAGAAAGAGTTGTATCTTGGGTTCCGTACACATGTTCGGGAAAACGAACTTTTAATTCCTTAAATAGCGCGTAGATCTCAGAGCGGCGTTTTTCTCCCTCATAGGAGGTCAATCGTAATTTCACCATCCCAGGAGAAGGTAGATAGGCCAATCCGAATCCCGCCTTCTCAACCCGTTCTTCCCAATCTGAGATCCGATCCGCCAGAAAAGATTCACCTATTCCTTGTGTCATTAACGTGTGGTGGTATAACGAAGGTAATCCTCCCCTTCTCTCCAATCTTGGAAACACCTCATTCAATATGATCCCTTTCATTTCATAGGGAACACCCGGCATACTGATCACGATGCAACCATCCTTTTCAAACCACATTCCTGCGGCTGTTCCGTTCACGTTCTCCAGAATCTCTGCATCAACGGGAAGATCGGCCTGTCGGATATTGACATCCAACATCGGGCGATTACGCGCAGTGAAAAATTCCTCAATTCGCTTTAGGGTTGGCTCATGGCGTTTCAATTCTGTTTGAAAATAAGCAGCCAGGGTGTATTTCGTGATATCATCTTTCGTTGGACCAAGTCCACCGGTAATAAATACAATCTGTGAACGCTTTATTGCCTGATCGACCGTATCTCGTATGACCTCCTCCTGATCACTGATCGTTGTCACAAAATTGGTACGAATACCTCGCAGGGAACATTCCATCCCGATCCACGAAGCATTGGTATTAACCGTTTGCCCGATCAATAATTCATCCCCGATGGATATGATCTCAGCATTCATTTCTTCTTGAATTTGGCAATGGACTCAATATGACCTGTATGTGGAAACTGATCCACTAGCGAAAACTTTTCAAGTTCATATCCTGCTTGGCGTAAAAGATCCGTATCTCTTGCTTGAGTTGAAGGATTACACGAAATGTAAACTATGTTTTCCGCCCCCAAATCAATGGTTTTTTGCAGTGTCTTCGGTGCAATTCCTGCGCGAGGCGGGTCAAGTATGATCGAAGTGATCTTTCCATTGAATTCAGGATGTTCCTTCAGGAATTTACCCACATCAGCCGCATAGAATTCGATTCCTTCAATCCCATTGCGCTGTGCATTACGTTTCGCATCTTCGATCGCTTCTTCGACGATATCTACCCCTACAATGCGTGCTTTACCACCTCTTTTTGCCAGCAGCTGACCAATAGTTCCCGTGCCACAGAAAAGGTCCATCACCACGCTATCTTCAGGAATCTTTTCTTCAAAAACATAATCCAACGCCTTAGTATAGAGCAGTTCTGCACTTTTTGGGTTGGTCTGAAAGAAACTCTCCATGGAGATCTCAAATTCCAGTCCCAGGAGTTTTTCGACAACGACAGGCTTTCCAAACAAGAGATTACTCTCTCCATTTTCTATTTTCGCCCTATCCGCTACGTTATCGTTTACCGTATGTAAAAATCCGGCAAGTCGATTCTCCAATTTAGCTTGAAGAAATTCAGAAAATCCTTTGAGATCAAACTTTTCCAGCTCTTCCGAAGAAGTAACCAGATTCAACAAAAGCTGATCCTGATCAAACGATTTACGTACCACCAAATGACGGAAAAAACCTGTCTTTTTAGGCGGATGCCAAGCCGGAAGTCCGGACGAGATCAAATATTCGCGCACTTCCTTCAAGATGGTTTCCCACTGCTCATCAAAAAGTCCGCTGGGCTGATTCAGGTTTTCCACCTTCCACCAGGTGCCTCTTCTTTTAAAACCTATAGCAAAGGAATCATCTATTTCTTCACCGGTTAACGGAACATGCTCGATCGATGAAAAGCTGTATTCCATTTTATTTCGGTAGAAATAATCTTCCGGCGAACTTATAAACGTATCAAATCGCTGTTCAAGGTCCCGAATTCCTGAAATTCTTGAAAAAGTCTCGATCGTTGAAGCTTTCTTGGCAGATTCCTGTAATTCAACCGGCACAAATATGTACGGTCCTCCTGAAATCTCCTGAAAACGACCGAGATTTTCTTCAGGCGCACGGTCGATCACATCCAACAATTTGGCCTCAGCATGCCTCTTGCGTTTCGTATCAATTTTTGCACGTACCTTCTGACCTGGGAAAGCATTATCCACGAACACTACATAACTCCCTTCAGAAGAAGGGATTCGTGCAACACCCCTACCACCGAAGGCATATCCTTCAATAGTGAGTTCTACAATCTCTCCCCGATGAAACATTTATTTTGAACTAAATTGAACAAGATCAAATCATTCCACGAATGATCCCTTTGTCAGACCCTTCTACAAAACCAAGAATTAATTCTCGTAACGTAGAATGTGCTATTTGCTCGCGAATAGCCTCAACTCCTTTAGAGATATTGTTATTTTGAACATACAGTATCCTGTAAATATCTTCGATCTCCCTGACTTGGTCATCTGAATAACCTCTACGGCGAAGTCCAACTGAATTCACACCTGCAAATGTCAGAGGTTCACGAGCGGCTTTAATAAACGGGGGAATGTCTTTGCGGATAAGGGAGGCACCTCCAATAAATGTATGTGCTCCTATGTGGGCAAATTGTTGAGCTGCCACTTTTCCTTCCAGAATAGCGTAATCATCAATCAAAACATGACCAGAAAGTCCGACGTAACTTGCTAAAATCACATTGTTACCAATCTGACAATCATGTGCCACATGAACGTAAGTCATTAAAAGACAATTATCTCCAATTGAAGTCTTCCATTTATCTTTAGTGCCTCTGTGGATGGTTACGCATTCACGAATCTTGGTATTATTACCGATTTCTACTGTAGTATATTCTCCATCGAATTTCAGATCCTGCGGAATAACACCAATCACTGCACCGGGAAAGATCTCGCAATCATCACCAATTTTAGTACCCGGATAAATGGTGACATTAGGGTGTATCTTAGTTCTGGCACCAATCTCAACATTTTCGTAGATAGTAGAGAACGGTTCAACCACAACTTCTTCAGCCAGAGAAGCACCTGCGGATACCTGCGCCAGTTTACTGATCATTTATACTTTATCTTTAATTACCTGAGCGAGCATCTCAGCCTCTGATACCACTTTGCCATTCACATAGGCTTTTCCACCCATCTCTACCAAACCTCGTCTTATCGGTGAAAGTAAAAATAATTCAAACACAATCGTATCTCCCGGAAGTACTTTCTGCTTAAACTTCACATTATCAATCTTCATAAAATAGGTAGAATACAAATGAGGATCTTCCAATTTACTTAAAGCAAAAATACCTCCAACCTGTGCCATCGCCTCTATCTGTAAAACTCCTGGAAAAACTGGGTTTCCTGGGAAGTGCCCTGTAAATATAGGTTCATTCATGGTAATATTCTTCACTCCCACGATTGATTCTTCTTGGATCTCCATGATCTTGTCAACCATTAGGAACGGGAACCGATGCGGAAGCATACGCTCAATATCATTGATATTGTAAAGAGGCTCTTTTGTCAGATCGAACTTACGACCTTCCTTTTCCTGCTTTTTGATCTGTTCTTTTAGCACTTTAGCAAACCGGACATTTCCGGAGTGCCCCGGTCTTGCACCAAGAATATGCGCTTTGATCGGCTTGCCCACTAGTGCAAGGTCGCCGACTATATCAAGCAATTTGTGACGAGCGGGTTCATTTTCGAATTGCAACTTCGTACTGTTGAGCACGCCAATACCTTCCACGTTAACTGTTAGATTCTCTTTTCCAAGCAGTTTAGCAAGACGGTTCAATTCTTCTTTGGAAATATCATCACGGTCGACGAGGACAATAGCATTATCGAGATCCCCCCCTTTAATAAGGTTGTTCGTAGCTAAAAACTCTAATTCACGCAAGAATACAAACGTACGACATGGGGCGATCTCCGAATTGAACTCAGTGATATTATACATTGAAGCATGTTGCGTTCCCAGAACCGGTGATTTGTAATCCACCATTACCGTAATTCGGTAATTATTGTCTGGAACAGCCAGGAATTCAATTCCTTTTTCAGTGTCTTCCCATGGAATATTTTCTGTCAGAACAAAATACTCACGTTCAGCTGCTTGCTCTTCAAAACCCACTTCTTCGATCGCTTTCACAAACGGCAAAGAGCTCCCATCCATGATTGGAACTTCAGGACCATCCAGACGGATCAACGCATTATCTACCTGACATCCATAAAGCGCTGCCAACACGTGTTCTGTAGTATAAACTCGTGCACCTTTGAACTCAAGCGTAGTCCCGCGATCTGTGGCAACAACTAAATCGGCATCTGCCTTGATGACAGGCTCGCCTTCCAGGTCTATTCGCTGAAATTTATATCCGTGATTATCGGGTGCAGGACAGATCTCCAAGTTTACTTTTTCTCCTGTATGCAAACCTACGCCCTGAAGTTTGATGCTCGATTTGAGCGTGCGTTGCTTTTCAGCCATTCAGATCAATCTTTGGTTAACTCTTTTATTTTCTTTTCCAGTTCCTGAATTTTATTCAGAATAAAAGGAAGCTTTCGGAAGCCGAAATAGGACTTTTTAAAATCATCTAAAGGAATTCCCGGCGACCCCATCAAGGTATCTGCCTTTTTAACAGTGGAAGGAATTCCCGATTGGGCAACGATCTTAGTTCCTTCTGCTATGTGCAAATGTCCACTGATTCCAGCTTGTCCACCAACCATGACATGTGCCCCCAACTTGGCCGAACCGGCAATCCCAACCTGAGCAGCAAGAGCTGAATGATTCCCGACTTCCACGTTGTGAGCAATCTGACACAAATTGTCAATCTTTGCTCCCTTTCGGATAATGGTCGATCCCATCGTAGCTCGATCTATGGTGGAGTTGGAACCGATCTCTACATCATCCTCCACAATCACATTTCCAATTTGCGGCACCTTGTGGAACACTCCTTTCTCATCCGGAGCGAACCCAAAACCATCGGCTCCGATAACAACGCCCGCATGAATAATACAATTTGCCCCCACCTTACAATCGGCATAAACAGAGGCTCCTGGATGTATCACTGAATTTTCTCCAATAACCACATTCTCTCCGATGTAGGCATTTGGATAGATCGCGACATTGTTACCGATCACCGCATTTTCTCCTACATAAGCGAATGCTCCCAAATAAAGATTATCTCCAAGTTTCGCTGAGGAAGCGACAAATGATGGTTGCTCGATCGCAGGCTTCTTTTTATTCATTTGTGAATACACCTCCAGTAATTTAGCGAAACATGCATAAGCATCTTCCACTTTTACAAGCGTAAGTGTACCTGGCAAGGGTTTGGAGGGCTGAAAGCTGTTATTAACAATACAAATGCTGGAGTCAGTCACATAGATGTACTCCTCGTATTTCAGATTAGAAAGAAAAGATAACGCCCCAGGCACACCTTCTTCGATCTTTGCCAATCCTGTAACGGTAATGGACGCATTACCCACAACGGTTCCTCCGAGGATTCCTGCTATCTGTTCAGCTGAAAATTCCATTGTTCAAAATTAAAAAAACATATATTCAACATTCAGACAAAGCGTCTCTTTTATCAACAGACATCGTTGAATTATCGAACTATTTGTAAAGTATCAACAACAGCAATTGAAATGACATTGATCTTTTCTTTGTACCAAACTGCTTTAAGGACTAAATCCCTTCCTTTATCATCCTTACAGGAAATAACATGTTCCACCTTTGGTTTAACTCGGAAATTTGTTTGGGAAAAATCTATTTCACCTGATCTCCTTATCCAATTCAATAGTTGAGAACCATTGCGTATTCCAAATTCTTTTTTCTGGCGTTCCAGGGTTTGAGTTGAATCCAAATAGACCAGTTGTTTATCTATTGGAAATGAGATCATATTTCCCTTTCCAGTAACTGTGTTTTTAACTTTTTTGATGGTTGGCTCGTTGATATGAACTTCCGAAACGAAACTCTCTGAAGGCAGTGTCACATAAAGTTTAACTTCTTTTCCATTAATAGTCTTACCTTCAATTAAATAAACTTTAGGGTTGGTATCTTTCAGACTCGCCGAAAAATCTACACCACCATTCTCGATGACATGCACAATGTCCGCCACATTAATCCCTTTGAGCGTGAGTGTTTTCTTTTGGTCTTCAGGTAAAACCAGAACACGTTCCTGAACACTATCCTTAACCCTGTTTGAAGGCAACCATGAACAACCTCTATTCTTAAAAAAGAAGATCACGAAAAGTAATCCGAACCCGAATCCTATTCCATAGTATTTAAGCCTTCGAAGAAATGAATCCATATTGATGGTTTAACGGATGAAAAAAAGGCCGCCCATAGTGAGCGGCCGAACATTATCTTAAATTTCTATCAAAGGATCGCATCCAACTTAGCTGTCAATTGTGCTTTTGGAACAGCTCCAACGGATTTATCGGCTACCTCTCCATTCTTAATAAATAGTACTGTAGGGATATTACGTACACCGAACTGCGCAGAAACTCCGGGATTATTATCGACATTCACCTTTCCAATCAGGGCTTTTCCCTCATATTCTGAATACATTTCATCAATTACGGGACCTATCATACGACAAGGACCACACCATTCTGCCCAAAAGTCAACCACTACCGGTTTATCTGATTTCAATACTACTTCCTCGAAGTTCTGATCTGTAATTTCTAAAGCCATAATCTTAGTTTTTAGTTGCCCCAAAAGAGGTCAAAATTAATTCATTTTATCTGTTGTCAACTAATTTGCCAATCTTTTTTGTCTGACAGAATGACAGTGTCAATTGACAATCCTCATCTTTTTAACCGTTTTTTGATTTTCTGTACGTAATCCGTAAAAGTAATCTCCATTCGGTAAGGTTCTTGAATCAAAACGGATGATGTGTCCACCTAAAGAAAAATCACCTTCCCGCAACACTTTTAACAAAATAAGGCTCGAATCATATAATTCAATTGCAACATGTTTTTCTGATGTAGTTGTAAAATAGATCTCCACCTCACAGGTTACGGGATCATTTTCAACGCTGTATAAAATGCAATAATCCTTGGGTGAAGGGGCGCCTTTTCCTAGATAAGCCAACAACTTTCGGTATGCGATAATCAAAACCAAAGCTGCCAGAGAAACACAAAGAACCCCAAGCAAAACACGACCTATCGAAAATCCAATTAACACCATATTACAAAGCAATTAAACCCTCAATTAAAGCAGCTTCTTCATATTTCTCAAGGATTGAGTCGACATCAAGCATCAGTTCTTTGGCCGTAACACTTATATATTTTCCTGTTTTAGAAGGATGCATAACGATATCTGTACTGTTGTTAAAAAGCGCTGTAACCTGAGCTACTTTTTCTGACTCATTGGGAACGATGAACTTGAACATATATACATCCGGCCATTCCTGTTGCTCCAGCTGTATTTTCAATTTCTCAAGGACGTCATGCATTTTATTTCGAATTGTATACTAAATGTAATCTAGTTGATTCTTTCTTAACCAAAAGACCCAATTGAACATCTGATTCAACAAGGCTTGCAAATGTACTTATTCCATTGCTTTCAAGTTGCTTCAACTCCTCAAAAAAGAGCATTGGATCGGGTTCTGAAGAAAGTAAGAGACCTTCCTTAAACTCAGTAAAAAAAGGCCATTTTGAAGCATATTCGCAAAATAATTGATATCGATAATACGCATATGCTCTTAACTGATCAAATCCATTTACGGATGAAATAAGCTTTTTGACGTGATTCAATTGCTCCCAGTAGCTCCGATGGAATTCAATCAAAGAAGCCTCTGAAAAAAGAATCTGCTGAGCAGGATAATTTGCTTCAACTTCTAGTCCTAAAATAGTCGAGGCCTCATGATAAAGCTTTAACCTTTCCATTTTGGACACATCAACTTTTGGTATACAAGGTTTTAACAGAAAATACTGTTTTTGATCGAAAAGAGTTTGCTCATAAGCATCCGTTATATCCTCATAAGCATCCGCATTCAGAAAAATGCGCGCCTCAGCAGACGTCACGTTTGAGCTCCTTTATTATTTCTTCGCATGCGGATATTGAGAAATTCCACAATCAATGAATAAACCATCGCGAAGTAAATATAAGCTTTTGGAATATGCTGTCCGAATGCTTCTGCAACTAAAATAACTCCAATTGTAACTAAAAAGCCCAAAGCAATCATTTTAATGGTTGGTCTCGCGTTAATAAAATTTGAAATGGGTTTTGCGAACAACATCATAACGACCATGGAAACAATAACCGATGCATAAATAATAATAAGTGGATTGTGACCGGTTTCTCTTTCTAAATTATTCGTCATTCCAATCGCAGTAATAATAGAATCAAAACTAAAAACAATATCGATGAGAATGATTTGTACGATCACCGAACTAAGCTTGGCCTTTGTATCAGATTGAGATGCGTCAGAACCGGTGATAGCACTATGCATTTCAACCGTGCTCTTGTATATTAAGAATAAGCCTCCCAGAAGAAGCACAAGACTTTGTACGGTAAAATGCTTCAGTAAAGCAATGTCTGTTTTAGGAAAAATAGGTTCGGTAAACTGCATTAACCAGGAAACCGCAGCAAGTAATACCAATCTAACCACAAGAGCTAAAGATAGCCCTGCATTCCGCGCCTTCCTCTGCTCCTCTAATTGCAGCTTGTCTGAAACAATTGAAATAAAGATGATGTTATCGATTCCCAATACAATCTCCAAAAGGGAAAGAATAAGGAAATACATCAAACCATCGAACGAAAAAAGGGCTTCAAAAAATTCCACAACTAAAAATATATTTCAAATTTAGGCAAAGATATTCAACAGCGAAGAAAGCTGAAAAATCTTTCCAACACCTCTGCATTGGATTGAGCGTCGGTAAAAATCTCAAGAAGCGAAGGTCGTTCTGTTTTTGCTTGTTGAAACAGCTGCACCATTTTTTCATCCAATTCAGCTAGTTCAACCACTGATTCATAGTTGACTTTATAGGATTCACAAATACCTTTGGCTGAATGGGAGTGCGCGGCCTCGAAATACTGTTCCAGTTGAGGCGATTGAGCAGGACCAGTAATAATACGGAAGATACCCCCACCTCCGTTATTAATAAGGACAATACGCAGGTTAGACTTTAAATAGCTATTCCACAAACCATTACTATCATAAAAGAACGAAACATCTCCTGTGATCAGAACATGTAAATCATTTTTAGCAATGTACGATGCCCCCGCCGCAGTACTTGTACTACCATCAATTCCACTTGTACCTCTGTTCGACCAATACTTTACGGAAGTAATAGGATCAAAAAGCTGGCAGTACCTTACCACAGAACTATTCCCCATGTGCAACTGACATTTTTCAGGAAGAACATCGAACAGTGTTTGAAAAACAAGCATGTCTGAATAGGGAATCTCTTGAAAGAAATCAGGTATGCGCATTCGGGAAAAGTGATCCAACTGACGCCATTTTCCACCATAGTTGGAAACAGAACGTTTATGGGTCATGCCATTCAATACTTTGAAAAATGCAGAAGGGTCTGTATCGAAGGTATGTGTCAGACTTTGATACGTATCCATATAAGGAAAAGCACTGCCTATTTTCCAGTGGAATTGAGGTTTATTTTTTCTCAGATATGACTTGATCCTCTTGGAGACTACTGCTCCACCAACTGTAACGATTAAATCCGGTGCAAAATTCTCCATTTCAGCATCCGAAATACGGTTCAAAGTACGATCAATGCAATGAATAAATGCCGGATCGACAGCGTTAGATGTATTCTCCACCAGAACGGCAACTGAACTGTCCGAAGCAAACTCACTCAACTCCTTTAAAAATCCTGGATTCGGTTCCATCTGACCGACGATCACTAATTTCTTCTGAAGTTGCAATCCTTTAAGTAATTCAGAAACAGTAGCTGAAGATGGAGAAAAATCACTCTTTTCAGAATGAATGATTCTTGGCGAAGCACGCTCCACCTCTCTGATTGTTCCGTATAGAGGTTCACGAAAAGCGATATTAAAATGTATTGGACCTTTCCAGAACCCGTTACCTTCCGCAAAAGCGATGGCGGTTTCGCGCTCTACATACCAGCGCTCATCTGGTGACTGCACGTTTTCCTGAAAATGACAACTGTAGCGGACGTGTTCTTCGAAAACATTTTTCTGACGAATCGTTTGTCCATCTCCCTGATCGATCCATTCATAGGGCCTGTCTGCTGTGATAACCACCAACGGAACACATTGGTAATAGGCCTCCGCTACAGCCGGGTAATAATTCAGCGGTGCAGATCCTGAAGTACAGACAATACCAACAGGTTTTCCAAGCTGTTGCGCCATTCCCAATGCAAAAAATGCTGCACTTCGTTCATCGTGGATGACAACACACTCCACTGATGGATGCGCATCCAGAGCAATTGCAAAAGGGGCATTTCTGGAACCGGGCGAAAGCACAAAATGTGTCACACCATGCGCGAGGCATTGATCAATGATTAACTGAACTGTGCGTTTGTCGGAGGAGATCATTGGTCAAAACTACCTTTTTGAAGTATGTTGAGCAACGTTCTGCTCTTATTTTCTGTTTCTTCCCATTCCTTTTCTATGTTGGAACGATCGTTGAAACCTCCTCCGAGATATAAAAAGAAATCATTCCCTATCCACTCACCGCAGCGCAAGTTAACGTAAAGCTGAGCACGATCATCCCCGATCCTTCCAAGATATCCCGTGTACAATTTACGGTCATGTAATTCGTACTTACGGATCAATTCTAATGCTTCAACGCGGGGAAAACCCGAGACGGCAGGAGTTGGATGCAGATTAGAAATTAACTCCCATAACTTGTCTTTGCTCAGCCGAAACTTAACTTCTGTTCGTAGATGTCTGACAGGTCCGGCTACAACATTCTGTCGTTCACCTAATTCAATCTCTTCTGTGTAAGCACCTGCAATGCCTATTATGAAGTCTGTAACAGCCTGCTGCTCTCTAATTTCTTTTTCACTCCATTTCATTAACGAGACTGCGGGCAAAGTACCGGCCAGAGCCGTAGTAGTGAATACACGCTTCTCCCAAGAGGCAAGAATCTCGGGAGAGGCACCCATCCAGGATCCTAACTTTTCTGATTCAAACAGATAAACAAATGCGTTAGGATAGGATCTTTCCAACTGCTCGAATACTTGCACTCGTTGAGCATCGGTCACGACTTTCAAAACCCTGGAAAAAACCGCTTTTTCTATTCCTGATTGCTTTAATTCATCCAAAAATCCACTCCCTTGAAGAAGATATTCATCTTTACTAACGGTATGAGGAATACTTATTTTTTGGATCGACCCGACCGGATCCAATCCTTCCTTGAAATAGAATTTCTTTTGACCACTGTGATCGGTAAGAACAAAACCTTCAAGACCTTCGAAGTTCACCACTTCACTAAAGTGTCCTTTGAGATATTGAACCTCTTCTCCCGGAAAACGATACCTTAATTCATCCACTATTTACGTTCTATGATCATAACCGTCAAGCGCCCAGTACAAATTAATCTTTCCGTATTGCCATCGAAAATATCCACTTGCCAGAGATGTGTTTTCTTACCTGCATGGACCACCTTGCCTACCGCACGAACAAATCCTTCCTTAATTCCGGAAACATGATTGGCATTGACTTCCAATCCGACCGGAACTTCTTTAGAAAGATCGATCAGCAAAGTAGACCCCATTGAACCGATACTCTCGATCAAAGCAGCACTCGCACCCCCATGTAACAATCCCATGGGCTGATGTGTTCGATGATCCACGGGCATAGTCGCCACCAGATAGTTATCACCAATTTCAATGCACTCAATACCAATAAGCTCCATGAGCGTATTTCTATTAAAAGCATTCACCTCCCCAAGAGAAACTTTTCTTAATTGCACACCACAAAAATACATCGAAAGAACGAATACAGACTTTACTCCGGCGGTTCAGACAATTCACTAATTTTACGGCATGATTCAAGAGAACACTGATCTGTTTCCTGTCAATACCTTTGGTATCCATGCGAATGCGCGATATTTTGCACGCTTCAAATCTATAAATGACCTAAAACAATTATTAAATAACCGTCCGGATGCAGCCCCATTATTGATACTAGGAGGAGGCAGTAATATCCTGTTAACAAAAGATTTTAATGGCCTGGTTCTGAAAAATGAACTAACAGGAATTGAGGTCATTTCAGAGAATGAAAATGAGGTGTTAGTGAAGGCCGGCGCAGGAGAGACTTGGCACGACTTCGTCATCCATTGCATTGAAAAAGGGTTCGCCGGACTTGAGAATCTAAGTCTGATCCCCGGCAGTGTAGGCGCCAGTCCGATGCAAAACATTGGAGCTTACGGCGTTGAGATCAAAGATGTATTTCATTCGCTGGAAGCTTATCAAATCGAGACGGGTGAGATTCATTCCTTCGATAAAGAATCATGTGAATTCGGCTACAGAGAAAGCGTATTCAAAAGAAAACTAAAAGATCAATATATTATCCTGAATGTCACTTATGAATTAAAGAAAAAACCCAGTTTGAATACGAGTTATGGAGCTATCGAGAGTGAATTAAAGAACATGGGGATCACTAATCCTACCATTCGCGATATAAGCAATGCCGTAATTGCTATTCGGTCGTCCAAATTGCCTGATCCAAAAAAGATTGGTAATGCAGGGAGTTTCTTTAAAAATCCGGTAGTGGAGCAGTCTGTAGTAGATGTGATTCTCAAAAACAACCCCGATGCACCAAACTATGCTGCTGAGTCGGGAAAACGAAAACTTGCGGCTGGTTGGTTGATCGAACAAGCCGGTTGGAAAGGAAAAACCTTCGACAACTTTGGCGTGCACAAATTACAAGCATTGGTTTTAGTGAATTACGGTGGTGCTACCGGTGAACAACTATTTCAGCTTTCCTCCGATATTATAAAGGATGTGGAAGAAAAATTTGGTGTAACGCTCGAGCGCGAAGTAAACATCCTTTAAAATTCATCCCACAAGTGCGATACGAAGTTCAGAAACAAAGGGTTTTAAATGCTTTTCATGTTCTTGAACTTAAGCCTACGCAGTCTTGGAAAAAAATCAGACAAGCCTACCGATTACAAGCCAAGACCTGGCATCCGGATAAGAACCACCACCCTGAAGCAGAATCGAAAACCATTCAATTGAATGAAGCGTTGGATTTTCTTTCCGGTTTCTTTGATCAAGCTGGAAAACTTAATGACCCAAGTGGAATCATAAGAAATCTAACTCAGACTAAAGATCATTCCATTAAAACGAACCATAGAGGAGAAGTTAAAAAACGATTGATCCGATTTTATGACAATAAATTAGCCTCAGAAGATCGACGAAAAGACCGACGTACAGAGACGATTCTAATTCATCTAAATTTTTGGTTTTGTGTAGTGAATGTGCTATTGCTGCCCCCTGCACTTACCATACTCTTCGGATGGAATGGTCTGTTTCTTGGTTTTACTTCAAATCTAATTTTCATTTTGTTTACAATGAGTGCGGTCAGAAACCTGCACAGAATTCGCTTCATTAAATTGGCTATGAGAAATTTATGAGCTTTCATTTTAGGATTATTTAACACAACCAAATGAATGTTCTGGGTGTTTCATTTAAAAAAACAGACCATGAAATTTATTTATCTCACATTAGCTCTGATCTTGACAAGTTGTTCGATCGTAAAGCCGAGTCAAATAGGAATCAAAACCACCTTAGGAAAAATCAACGGAAAGATCAGGCAACCGGGACCTGTTTTCTATAATCCGTTCGTAACCAAGGTGGTGAAAGTAAATGTTCGAACCATGAATTTGTCCATCAAAGAAAATCTTCCTTCAAAAGAAGGATTGACGATTCTGTCGGAAAGTTCCATTTTGTATCATATAAAAGCAAATGATGTTCCGAAGATCATTCAGGAGACTGGACTGAACTACGAAGAAAATCTCATTCTTCCTGTGTTCAGATCGGCTGCTTCGGATGTTTGTTCACGTTATTATGCAAAGGATATGCACAGTGCCAAGCGGAACGAGATAGAAAAAGAGATCGAGAAACGCTTAGCCGAGGTGTGCGAAGAAAAAGGATTTATTATCGAGGCTGTTCTTCTCAAAAGTATTTCTTTACCAGCCGGACTAACGAAATCCATAGAGACAAAATTGGAAGCTGAACAAGAAGCCCTTCGAATGGAATTCGTTCTGGATCGTCAGAAAAAGGAAGTTGAACGACAGATCATTGAAGCCGAAGGAGCGAAAAAAACCAATGTAATTCAGGCTCAGGCAAAAGCCGAAACGATGCAAATTGAAGCCGAGGGTAGAGCAAAAAGCATTGAAATTGAAGCAAAAGCGAATAAATCCGCAAATGAACTTTTGAATGCCAGCTTGACTCCCAACATTATCAAACTAAATCAAATTGAGGCATTCATGAAGCTGTCCACATCACCAAACGCAAAAACAATAATTACAGACGGTAGCGGCAATGTGCTAAATATGCTTGACGGAAAATAAGTGATTCCATACTTTTGGATTCTATTCATTTTTTAAAACATGGCATTTTTCCGAATTTTTTGGCTATTAGCACTTTTTCTCCAATCCTTAAACCTGTCTGCTCAAACGATTGGTTTGGGATCTTGGAATATTTTAAACGTAAAGTTCGGACTCAATGATCAATGGAGTGTATTTGGTGAAGGTCAGATCCGTTCACTTAAGTTTTACGATCATTTCCATTATTATGAATACAAGGGCGGTATAAATTATGAGTTCAGACCGCAAATTCGTTTTACCCTCGGAGCGGGAAGTTATCAGACCTATAGGGAAGGTGGTGACTTTCTTTTACCTAAAAACAATGATGAATTCAGGATCTGGCCTCAAATTTTGTTGATACAGAAAATTGGATCGTATAAAATAGAACAACGGTATCGCCTGGAGAGTCGATTCACTAGTAAAGGCTATCGAAACCGATACCGCTACCGTCTGGGCTTATCCTTCCCTATTTTGAAATCAAAATCGGACTTTTCGGTCGCCATTAATGTGAACAACGAACTCTTTTTTACTGACAAAGAACCATACTTTGAAAGAAACCGACTCATGACCGGATTGAATATTCACTTGAACAAAACCTCAGGGATCCAAGTAGGCTATTTACATCAATTTGACTTTAAGATCAATGATGAGATAGGCAGGGATTTTTTCTTAATCGGTTACTATTTGGAATTCACAAGAGGAAATAATTCAGAAGAAAGTCAGAAAGACTAACACAAATCTTCAAATCGATTTTTAGTAAATTGATTCCTACTGCTTGCTTACTAGCGGAATGGAACAAAAATACATTTATAGATCTAACGATATAGATGTATTTTGCTTATTACATTAAGCATTTTACAACTATTTTGATTAATATATTAATTTTTTATTTGTATTTTTGGTATACATAAAAATCAAATGGAAGTCCTCTTTGAACGATATCGAAAAAAATTAGCACAGTTGCAGGCAAACTTTACACGAAGTGTTTACAATAAAATTGACTGGTCAGACCGTTTGATCGGACTTCGTGGACCAAGAGGAATAGGTAAAACAACAATCCTACTACAATACCTCAAGCTAAATCATTCCAACGACGATAGCGCATTGTACGTCTCTCTTGACAATATTTGGTTTAGCGAACAAAATCTGGTAGACTTCGTCGACGACTTCGTTAAGCGTGGCGGCAGAACATTATTCATCGATGAAATTCACAAATACCCAAACTGGGTACAAGAATTGAAAAACATCTACGATGACTTTCCGGAGATCAAGATCGTTTTTACAGGTTCCTCACTATTGGAAATATTAAACGCTCGAGCAGATCTGAGCAGAAGAGCTGTCATGTATTCTATGCAAGGACTTTCTTTTCGCGAATATCTGAATTTAGCTCATGGTCATGAATTCAATGTATTGACTTTATCTGATATCATTGAGAATCATGTAGAAATAGCCTCGGAAATAATTCAAGCTATTCAACCCATCAAATACTTTTCAAGCTATTTAAAAACGGGCTATTATCCGTTCTTCAGGGAGAACCAAAACACCTACGATCAGCGTCTGGAGGAGATTGTAAATTTCATTCTGGAAATAGAACTTCCCGCTTTACGACAAGTTGATCCGGCATACATCATAAAATTGAAGCAATTATTGCTAGTCATTTCTTCCTCCGTTCCTTTTAAACCAAACGTCACTAAACTGTCGGAACGCATTGGCATCAATCGTAATACGCTTATTTCCTATTTTCACTATTTAAAGGAAAGTGGCTTGACCATGCAACTTTTTAAAGACGCTAAAGGGATCACCCGTTTACAAAAACCGGATAAACTGTACCTGGACAATACGAATTTACTTTATACCATTGCACCCCATAATATACAGATCGGTCACGTGAGAGAAACGTTTTTCGCCAATCAGCTTGGATACAAACACCTGATAGAATACGCTGAAAAAGGTGATTTTAAAATTGACCAAACAACCATTTTCGAAATTGGCGGAAAACACAAAACCAAAGAACAGATCCAAGGAATTCAAAATGCCTTTATTGCCGCCGACGACATCGAAATTGGTTTTCAGGAAAAAATACCGCTGTGGTTGTTTGGGTTTCTCTATTAAAGGAAAACCTATCGCTTCAACAACTTAAACCCAATTTCTCTCCCCTGCCCTTGAAACATCGCAAGGTTGATCCAGAAAAATGCGAATTTTTCCATCAACTCGAAACGGTCGTTTCCTCCTACGTTGTAGCAATTTGCAAATCCTGCATCAATAGCTAAATGTTGTGCAATCTCCTTTCCTTTTGAGCTATTCCCTGCAACAAAAGCATCCAATACCAGATCACCATAATTCGGGTTCTCCATATTGTTAAAACCCGTCGTATTGAAGCACTTTACGACATCCGTAGTGTTTGTATGCGCTAAAATAGCTTCAGCTGTATTGGAAAATCCTTCCGGACCTCTTCCCATAACAATGTTCATTGTATCGATGATCACTTTTCCTGTTGTGTTTCCCAAACTTTGCGCCACTTCAACTGCCATCATAGCAGGAGTTGCCAACACAATCACTTCTGCTTTTTGAACAGCTTCTTGAATCGATAAAGCTTTTGTATTCTGATTCTTCAACAATTCCTGTCCTTTGAATTTGGATGTATCACGCACACCTAAATAAATGTGATGGCCTTTATTTGCCCATTTCGTAGCGAGAGCACCTCCAACGTTTCCGGTTCCTATAATTGCAATTTTCATGTTGAATTAAAAATCAAACTTAATTTAGAAATTCATATTCTATTTCAAATATGATACTTACTTTTTGGAAAGTATTTTGATTAACAAACAGTTAAGTTAATGCCTGAATTCATTTACGACAACAAACGCTACTATAATCCGGTGGAATTTGCCATGGACAGAATTGGTGGCACATGGAAAATGCCCATTCTTTGGCGATTAAAAGATCAGATTATGCGTTACGGTGAACTCAAAAAAGCGCTACCAAGAATTACGCATAAAATGCTCACCACACAACTTCGCTCACTAGAACAAGAAGGTTTTATCACCAGAAATGTGTACGCTGTTGTTCCGCCAAAGGTAGAATATGACCTCACCGACCGCGGCCGAAGAGCTATATCAATTATTGATGCAGTACGAATCTACGGCTTAGAACTGATGGACGAATTTGGAATTAAAGATAAAAATTGAAAGACAACTAAATAGAATTACCAGGTGTCATCTGTTCCATCATGCTTGTTGGTCTGGTCGATCAGTTTTTGCCAGTTGTAAGTTGGATCATCCAAGTCTTCGAGAATCTCTTTGTAATCCTGTTCGTTGAGGTCATAGCGTTCGATCTCTTCTCCGGTATATGCTTCAATCTGCTCAAGCAAACTTATCTCTCCTTCGCTACAAAAAGATAGCGCCTGTCCTTTACTCGTGCCTCGACCTGTTCGACCACATCGGTGCACATAGTTCTCTGGGTTATCGGGCAAATCATAATTGATGACATAATCCATGGAAGGAATATCAATACCTCGTGCAGCTACATCGGTAGTAACAAGCACTCGATTTTCCCCGGTTCGGAAGCGTTCTAGAATAGCGAAGCGTTCTTTTTGTTCGATCCCGCCATGCAAGGCTTCAGTTTCCACACCTGCGCGTGCCATGGCTGCCACCACACGCTCTACACGTACTTTAGTTCGTGAAAAAACAATGAATTTTTCGGTTTCGTACTCTTTCAAGATGTTCTCAAGAAAGTGTCGTTTATCATCCATTTCAATAAATGCCACTGCATGATCGACATTCTTCGATACCGGATTTTTCGGCGCAATCTGAATGCGAATGGCATCACGCACCACATCGTAGGCAAGTGACTTGATCTTCTTGCTGATGGTTGCCGTGAAGAACAACGTTTGTCGCTTGCGCGGAATGTGCTTCATCACGTCTTTAATATCCTTATTGAAGCCTAAATCCAGCATGAGATCTGCCTCATCCAATACTAAAAATTCAACTCCGGTAATATCAATAAACCCCTGACTGATCAGGTCGAACATACGCCCGGGAGTAGCTACCAACACATCTATACCATTATTCAAAGTGCGAATTTGTTGTTCTTGTTCCACTCCACCGAAAAGCCCAAGGACACGCACGTTTGTTTTCGCACCAATTTCACGAAAAACTCCCGAGATCTGTTTGGCCAGTTCCCGAGTTGGAACCATCACCAGACAACGAATTCCTTTATTTCTTTTACCACCTGATGAAACAATTTTACTAAGAACAGGAATCGCAAATGCGGCCGTTTTACCCGTTCCGGTTGGCGCTACAGCCATCACATCTTCTCCTTCGAGAATGGGTTTGATAGCTTTAAACTGAATATCTGTAGGTTTTTTAAACCCGAGTACCTCCAGTTGTGTTTTGATCTCGTTGACTATGCGGTAATCTTTGAATTTCATGCTAGTTTAGGTCACAAAAAAAGGGCTCGAAGGCCCTTTCATTTATATTTAGTTTCAATTATTCATTCACAGGCATAAGGATTCGTCCGCAGTGTTCGCAAACGATCACTTTTTTCTTGGATTGGATGTCCAATTGTCTTTGTGGTGGGATTTTGTTAAAACAACCTCCACACGCATCACGATCAACAGGTACAACAGCTAAACCATTCTTAGCGTTACTTCTTAGACGATTGTAGGCAAACACCAAACGCTCATCAATCTTTTTCTTTGCCTCCTCAGATTTCTTCACCAATTCTTCCTCTTCTTTCTGAGTTTCTCCTACGATTTCATCCAATTCAGCTTTTTTGCCTTTCAAGTCTCCCTGACGGAATTCAAAACGCTCTTTCGCTTCAGTCAACAATTCTTTTTTGCTTTCGATCTTTAACTTCGCTTCTTTGCTTTTCTTGTCGTGAAGTTTAATCTCCAATTCCTGGAATTCGATCTCTTTTGCAAGCGATTCAAATTCACGATTATTACGAACGTTATTTTGTTGCTCTTTGTACTTGGCGATTGCTGCCTCGGCATCTTTGGTAGCATTTTTACGATCCTGGATTTCTGTTTCCAGCTCCTTTACCTCATCTTGAATCTTGTTGATACGTGTTTCCAAGCCCTCTAGTTCATCCTCCAAATCCTGAACTTCGAGTGGTAATTCACCACGAACAGTGCGTATCCTATCGATCTCAGAATCGATCTTTTGCAATTCAAACAATGCGTCCAGTTTCTCTTCTACTGAAGCTTCTTTTTTCGTTGCAGTTGCTGCCATGCGCTAAAAATAATTTATTGGATTTGTATTTACTTCCGTTAAACGAACGGCAAATGTAGTAAATTTTTTCTTTAATAGTTCTGCCAATAAATTTGGAGTAAACTGTTCACTTTCGTAATGTCCGATATCCGCAACGACGAGCTTACCCTCGGCATCAAAGAATTCATGGTATTTGAAATCTCCTGTAATAAAAAAATCTGCCCCGGAAGCTATTGCGTTTTTCAGTAAGAAGCTACCCGACCCTCCGCAAACAGCAACTTTTGACACTTTTCTTCCTGTCAGGGAAGTATATCTGATGGAGGCACAGCTGAATGTTTCTTTGATCTTTTGCAGGAAATCAAGTTCATTCAAAGGTTCATTCAAATAGCCAACCATACCGCTGCCTTCAGTTTGATTCGAATTCTTTAAAAGATAAATATCGTGCGCCACTTCCTCATAGGGATGTGCATACTTCATTGCAGCAATCACTGCACCCAGTTTGTGCGCTGGAACAAGAAATTCAGCTCGTATTTCCGGATCACTAGATAGTTCGTTCATTTCTCCCGAAAAAGGCTGCGCTGCACCTATGGGACGATAAGTCCCTGTCCCTTGGATGAAGAACTGACACTCGTTGTAATTCCCTATTTCTCCAGCTCCAGCAACAAAGATGGCGTTACTTACTGTTGCATGATGACCCTCTGGTACAAAAACCACCAGCTTGTACAGTACTTCAGATTTGGGAAACAAAATAGAAGTATTTGACAATCCCAAACGATCACAGATCTCCTTGTTCACGCCAAAACGATAATTATCGAGGTTGGTGTGAATGGTATATAGGGCAATATCATTTTTTATACAAGCTAACAACGTTCGTTCTACATAGTTTTTCCCCGTAATCGACTTCAGCCCTTTGAAAATAATCGGATGGTGCGCGATAATAATATTTGCGCCAATGCGAATGGCTTCGTCAACAACCTCTTCGGTACTATCCAGACAAAGCAATACCCCCTTTACTTCCGCCATTCGATCGCCGATCAAAAGACCACAATTATCATACGATTCCTGGCTCGAAACTGGAACAATACTCTCTAAATAAGAAATAACCTCACAAATCTTCATACAACACTATAAATTTCGGATCAATCCGAACGTAACCCCATAAGCCCTTCCTTTGTGGATATAGGCATTCTGACTCGAATAACTTGAATTCAGCTGCCAACGCAGCTCGGGAGCAGCGAAAATACGCCAATTCTTTTGAATCGACAGTTCAAGACCTAATGATGCAACGGCACTTAAAACAAAACTATTATAACCACTTTTAATCGTAATATCGTTTGATAAACTTCCGCTTTGAGGACTTGACCATTGCTGATTCTGTTCATAACCGAAAAATATTTGAGGAAGTAATCCTGCCCCGCCGCAAATTCTCAAGGCCTTACCATAAGCGTAATTGATCTTCAGAGGCATCCCAATATAGGTGAAGGTGGTTTTATAGTTGAATGAGGAATCTGTAGCGGGATCATTGTAATCGTACGATTCTCCGTTTTGAAGAAAAGCCAAGCCTCCATCCCAGTAAATCCCGGATTTTATCTCACCTCGCACACCGAGAAAATAGGACCACGTATTAAGGTTTTTTTCATCCACCCTTTTTCCCAAAGGTTCGGCAAACAAACCACTGTTAGGAATCAATTTCCTGCCAGTTCGAGACCAGTTAGCGGCAAGAAATAGAGCTGTCGTGGATTCCGCAGAATTCTTTTCTTTTGATTTTTTATACCCTTTGTTATTTGCGCTTATTTCGAGCTGAGCACATGCCCATGGTATACCAAAAAAAAGAAAAATTAGCCCTAATAATCCTTTCATATTTTCGTTACCTTTACTTCTTTCAATAATGGCAAATATCTAAAAATAAGTCCTTATAACATGAGTGAACAAGAAATAAAACCAGTTAAGAAAAGTCTCATCAAGCGTATTTTGAAATGGACATTTATCAGCTTGTTACTCTTGATCATTATTTTGATAGCTATTCCCATTTTTTTCAAGGATGAATTGAAAGAAATGGTTTTTGATGAGGTCAATAAATCTCTGAATGCGAAGGTGTCCATGGGTGATTTCGACCTAACCTTCATTAGCACTTTTCCGAATATGACGTTAGAGCTCAATGATACCAAAGTGGAAGGTATCGGTAAATTCAAAGGAGTTGAACTGGCAAATATCAAGCAATTTTCCGCCCATGTTGGTTTTTGGAGCGTGGTATCAGGTGACCAGGTTGAAATTGATGCCATACACTTAAAGGAACCTAAATTTGACATACGAATTCTAGCGGATGGAACAGCTAACTATGACATCGTTAAACCGGATTCAGTAAAAACACCCGAGGAGAAAGAAGAACCTTCCAATTTTAAACTTTCCCTGAAAGAATACAGTATCACCAAGGCTAATATCCGTTATGATGATCAGTCTTCAGATATGTTTGCTGAAATTAAAAATCTGGATCATACAGGTACAGGCGACCTTACCGCAGATGTAATTGATTTCAAAACCACTACCAGCATGGATGAGCTCACCTATGAAATGGATGGTTTGAATTACTTGACAAAGGTCAAAACGAACGCAGTAGTTAACATACTGATGGAATTCACCGAAAAGACCTCCAAATTCACCTTCAAGGAGAATGAATTCAAGCTAAATGCACTGACCTTTTCGATCGACGGATTCTATTCGATGCTAGAAGAATATGATGATATGGACATCAAGCTGGATGCATCCAAGGCTACCTTCAAAGATTTCCTTTCACTTATTCCGAGTTTCTACCAATCGGGCTACGAAAGCATGATCACTAAAGGAAATTTAGCAATGGGAGGAACCGTAAAAGGTAAAATGGACGACAAGAACATGCCGGGATGGGATTTCAAACTGAACATCGATAAAGCATCCATCAAGTACCCTGATCTTCCTGGAACAATCAGCAATATCCTTGTGAAGGCAGGATCTAAATTTGAAGGAGGAGAGAATTTGGATAAAATGACGCTCGACGTTGATAAATTCCATGCAGATTTCGTTGGAAATACGATCGATGCGAACTTAAAGATGCGCAATCCATTGACGGATCCCCTACTCGTTACTAAAATCATAGCAAAAATGGATCTCTCTACGCTAAAGCAGATAATACCCATGGCTGAAGGGGAATCCTACAACGGAAAAATGAATGCGAATGTCAACATAAACGGACGAATGAGTGCGTTGGACAAAGGCGATTATGAGGCATTCAAGGCTGAAGGAGCACTTGAGTTGATGGACATGATTTACAAGACGAAAGACCTCAACGATCAGGTTGCTATTAAAGAAATGTTATTCCGCTTCTCGCCAAAGAATCTGTCTCTCGAGAAATTAAATGCTGTTACCGGGAAATCCGACTTCGCTATGGCAGGATCAATCGATAACTACATGGGTTATGTTTTCAGAAATGAGCTGCTGAAAGGGAATTTCAGTTTTAATTGTAATAACCTTGATCTTGATCAACTCATGAACCTGGTGCCAGCCTCAGAATCAGCCCCTGCGGAGGCTGAAACAGCTTCAAGTACTGAAATGTACAGTCAAACGACCTTGATACCTGATAACCTCGACTTTTTGTTGAATACTACCATAACCAATTTGCACTATAACGGAATGAATATTAAAAATTTGAAAGGAGCCGTTCGTATCAAAGAAGAAGTTGCATCTCTGGATAATCTCACCATGAATACCATGGGAGGAATGGTTGGTTTGAAAGGAAGTTACAGCACCAAAGATCATAGCAAACCAAAAGTGGATTTTGCATATAGATTAAAGGAAATTGACATCAAGCAACTCGCAGACAATTTTGTAACTGTGGAAAAGTTGGCTCCTATCGCTAAGTATGCAACTGGAAAGATCAGCTCTAACTTCGAGATGAAATCAGATCTGACTACCAATCTAGAACCGATATATGCTTCACTATCAGGATTAGGGGATCTTTCAACAAGCACCCTTAAAATCTCAGGATTCAAACCCATGGAAAAAATAGGTGAAGTGCTCAATAGTAGTAAACTATCATCTCAGACATTAAAGGACATTAAACTGAAATTCCAATTCACAGATGGAAAAGTAGTGGTTAGGCCTTTTGATGTTCAAATAGGTAAGATAAAAACAAACATTTCCGGTTATACTTCATTTGACCAGAAAATTGATTATACTCTCAAAATGTTGATACCAAAAGAAGAAATTCCTAGTGAGTTTATCAAAGCTGCTGAACAAGCAGTCGGCAAGGTAAATTCCCTTTCACCGAAACTGAACCTGAACAGTATTCCAGATGTTCTTCCAGTAAAAGTTGGAATGGTTGGAACTATAACTGATCCCATAGTCACTGCTAACTTCAAAGAAGCATTGTTGGAGGCAACGGGTAATCTTAAAGATCAGGTAATTGACAAAGTAAAAGAGGCAGTCAAAGACACTGTTAAAGCTGTCGTTGATGAGAAAGTGAAAGAGATAAAAGAAGATCTTAATGCCAAGAAACAGGAAATTTTAGACGATGCACAAAAACAAGCCGATAAGATAAAGGCGGAAGCCAAAAAGGCTGCAGATGCAGTTCGGACTCAGTCCAAAAAGGAGGCAGATCAATTGATGAAACAGGCCGGTTCTAACCCCTTAAAACAGCAAGGCGCCAAGATAGCTGGAGAAAAATTGAAAAAAGAAGTAGAAGAAAAGGCACAGAAAATTGAGAAGGAAGGAAATCAGAAAGCTGACCAGATCATGGCAACAGCGAGACAAAAAGCTGATGCCCTCAAATAACGATTAAAGCTCCTTCGGGAGCTTTTATTGT
This sequence comes from Crocinitomicaceae bacterium, assembly GCA_044340465.1. GTDB lineage: Bacteria > Bacteroidota > Bacteroidia > Flavobacteriales_D > Crocinitomicaceae > M0103. The sequence goes on from JBIITO010000002.1 coordinate 43,234, forward strand.
CTTTCTGCTCACCAATCAACTGGAATACATCCCTAAATAAACTTCAGAATATTTGTACTTTTGATTCAATGAGTGAGCGTATTTCCTATCTAAGCAGACCGAAAAGGTTATTTTTGAGATTAGGGATCGTCGTACTTTTATTATCCGTTACTAGGGTTCTGTTCTATCTATTTAATCTGACTCATTTTGTGCAAGTTACCGTGTTAGACTTCCTAATCGGTATTTGGTTTGACTGTATAACAGTTACGCTCTATTTTTCACCATTTATCCTACTGCATTTAGTTCCGGTTAGAAAGGAGCGTATTTTCAAAATCAAAGAACGATTATCAAAACTCCTGTTTCTGTTTATTAGCGGGCTGGTGTTATCCATGAACCTAATGGATTTTGAGTATTTCAAATACACCAATAAACGCTCCACTGCCGACCTTTTTTCGATTCTTGGCGCAGGAAATGATTTCCTCCAGTTGGCCTCAACGTTCGTCAAGGATTTCTGGATTTTGATCGTTCTACTGACCTTATTTTTATGGTTTACAGAACGATTATTTCGTCGCACGCAGTACAAGGTTTTTCAACCTTTCAACTGGAAAGCGGTGCTAATTGAATTCTTGACAATAGTTCCACTTGCTCTAATTGTTGCGCGAGGTGGTATTCAATTGCGCCCCATAGGGATAATGGAAGCAGCCCAATACACGAAACCAGAAAATACTGCTCTCGTTCTCAATACGCCTTTCACCATGGTAAAATCCTTTGGTCAAGCCCGTCTTGAGGAAAAGCATTTTTTCTCATTGAAGAAGGAAAAGCATTTTTTTAATCCGATTCGAACAAGTCAACCGCAACAAATCCTTCAGGACAAAACAAATGTAGTCATCATCATTCTTGAAAGCTTTGGTAACGAGTGGGCAGGACCTTTAGATGACAGAAAAAGCTATACCCCTTACTTTGATTCTATCTTAAACCATTCTCTCACTTTTGAATACGGGGTTGCAAATGGCAAAAAATCAATAGAAGCTGTACCAGCTATCATTGCATCCATCCCAACATTAATGGATAACCCTTACATATCGTCTCCCTACGGAAATAACAGGATACATTCACTGGCCTCAATTCTGAGGGAACATGGTTATTCTACGGCATTTTACCATGGAGCAACGAATGGTTCTATGCGATTCAATGGATTTGCCGCCCATGCTGGTTTTTCAAATTATTTCGGTCGTTACGAATACAATAACGACAGGCATTTTGATCGCACCTGGGGAATTCTGGATGAGTATTTCAATACATGGACCGCAAAACAATTATCAAAATTGAAACAACCTTTTTTCGGAACTTTATTCACCCTTTCTTCACATCACCCCTATTTTATTCCGCCTCACTATCGCAAAAAAGTGATGAAAGGTCCACATCCGATCTGCGCATCGATCAACTACGGAGACTATGCTCTAAAAAAATTCTTTCAGGAAGCTAAAAAACAAAAATGGTATCAAAACACTTTATTCGTTTTGGTGGCAGATCATACACCAGCAACAAATTCACCTGTATATAGTGCGAGGGAAATGATGTACCGAATACCGATTGCATTCTTCGATCCTTCAGGAAGATTACCAGTAAAAAGGGAGAAAAGGATCTTTCAACAGCTCGATATTATGCCAACTGTATTAGACCTCCTTAACATTGAATGCACCTATTACAGCTACGGCAACTCGCTTTATTCAAAAGAAACACCGGAAGGAATAACCTATTTAGAAGGCACCTTTCAATATTATTTAAACGGGTCGATCTATTATCTTTCAGACGAAAAGGCACGAAATTTGCACAAAAAAAATACAACTTTGAAATCAACCCCACTTTCTCCTGAAGCGAAAAATATTCAGGATAAGTATGCATTGAATAGATTAAAAGCCATCATTCAACGCTACAACCGGGATTTGATTGGTAATAAGACAGCTGTAGAATGAAGCAAAAGATCCGATTTATTATCAACCCAATTTCCGGTGTCGGAGACAAAAACGAACTACCGCAATTAATACAAACCCATCTGGACCATTCCAAATTCGATTACGACATTGCGCACACAGAATACCGCAAACACGGAAAAAAAATCGCCTATGAAGCGAGTCTGGAAGGAATCGAGATTATTTGTGCTGTTGGTGGAGACGGATCAGTTCATGAAGTAGGAACCGCCCTCATTGGCACACAAACAAAACTGGCTATTTTGCCTTGTGGATCTGGAAACGGTCTGGCTAGGCATTTAGGAATCCCTATGGATCTTGCAAAGGCAATAGAATGTATCAACAAAGATGAAAGCCTGAGAATGGATACCGTGGTCGTGAATGACAAACCATTCCTCGGAATTGGCGGATATGGTTTTGACGCCGTCATTGCCAAGAAGTTCGATAAATCCGTCAAAAGGGGATTTTGGAGTTATGTTAAGTTAGTTACCAAAGAATTTGGTCGTTTCAGACCGGTTAATGTTCTGATCGATGTCAATGGGGAATCGCATCAACAGAAAGTGATACTCTGTACCATCGCCAATGCTTCAGAATTTGGTAACGGTTTTGTTGTTTCTCCCACCTCCAACATCACAGACGGAAAGATTGAGTTGTGCCTATTGAAACCGTTTTCCTTTCTTACTGCACCTGGAGTAGTGTATCGTTTTTTTAAACGCACCTCTCACCTGTCTCGTTTTGTTGAAGTCATTACGTTTGAGAAGGCCCGCATTCGATTGACAGAACGCATTGCTCATTATGATGGAGAGCCATTCGATGTACGTGAAGAATTAAATGTACAAGTAATACCAAGCAGTTTAAACATCATTAAAGGATTCAAATGAAACCTGCCTTTTTAGAACTGGATATCACCCTATTGATAAACAAACTGGATGAGCTAACACCCAACACTCAAGCAAAATGGGGAGCAATGTCAGCACAGCAGATGGTTGAGCACTTAAGTGATTCCATTAAAATTTCGTCCGGAAAATTAAAATTAAGCTTACAAATTCCCGAGGATAGCATCTCCAAGATGCAGGAAATCTTGTCATCAGATAAAGAAATACCAAAGAATTCTGAAGTTCCTTTTGCAAATAAAGATTTACCCATGCGAAATGAAGAATTAGCCTTGGCAATAGATGAATTCTTGCTCGAATGGATCGATTTTGAAGAACATTTTTATGAGAACCCGAATTCTACAGAAATCCATCCTTATTATGGCCCTTTGAATTATGAACAATGGCTACGTGCACATTCAAAGCATTTTACACATCATTTTAAACAATTCGGCCTATTCTAAACACTTAAAAGTAGTATTCGAGAATTGAACTATGAGATTTATGATCTCTCTATTTTAAACTCACTTCTTTTGAAAAAGAAAATCGAAATCCAAATAACGAACCTTCTGCGCTCTTCGAAATCATTAACCTTCAATGTTCATCTTAATTTTTGAATTTCCGAACTCATTTTCGAGTTCGTTTGAATTAATTCAACATGTGCTCTCGGAATGCTTTGGGCAAACTCTAGGTTAATCCAAAACTTGATTTATCTACAACTATGTATCCTATTTAATAACAAGTGATTCTCTTTTTAGATTATGTATTAGTCGTGGTATAAATAAGTCTATAGAGCAATATTCTAGTACCTTCTTATTTTTTTTCTAAATGCAACGTATATTTGACAATTAAAACGTCATATACCCACTCATGTTAAATATTCAAGAACTTTTTGAAATACCCGGTTATGAGCACTGGATAGAACGTATACAAAAAGACATGTCGGCGGATGATTTCGAAAGATTATCAAAATTTGACCCTATCGAGGAGTTAAAAATCAACTCTTATACGCATTCATCCATGTTGGGAGATCTCTCCCAATTACCAGGGAATTTTCCTTACACTCGGGGTTTCAACAAAACAGATAATGTTTGGAAGGTGGGTGCGTATATTGAGGTATCAGACGAGCGTTCTGCGAACAAAAAAGCGTTGGAACTTTTGATGAAAGGATGTGATCTCCTACTTTTCGACCTACAAAAGGAAGATACAGATTTAAACCAATTACTTCAAGAAATCAGACTGGAATTTATTGAAATACAGTTCAGAATGTCTACACTGAATCAATGGAGAAAGTTGAATGAGTTTTTTTCAGATGAAATCCCTTGTACGGTCAGATTAAATTTGGATCCTATTTGTTTCAGTACTTCTGATATTGAAGAAATTGGTCGTTCGCTCAAGTCGAAACAATACCCTGTTTTTAGTATTGAGGGCCACAAAATACTCTCAACGGGAGCATCGTCCTTTCAGGAGATTTCATTTCACTTAGCTGTTGGTCATTTCATATTGTTCAAGCTAATCGAATGTGGATTGTCCATTGATGAGGCAGCTGCATGTATCCATTTTTCAACAGGTATTGGTTCAGATTATTTTGTGGAAATAGCCAAATTGAGATCCCTTCGCACATTATGGGCAAATGTCATTGATGCCTATCATCCAAATCATACATGCTCGTATAATTGTATGATAACAGCTCATACGATTGGACTAAATAAATCCCTCAAGGATCCTTACACTAATCTTTTGAGACAAACCACTGAAGGATTGTCAGCAATTTCAGGTGGCGCCAATGGATTGATGATTTATCCCTATGATTCAATTTCTACTTCTACTCCAAGTCTATTAGCTGAACGCATGGCATTGAATATTTCATTGCTTTTGAAAGAGGAAAGTCACTTGGATGCGGTAAATGACCCACTGGGCGGTAGTTATGCAGTAGAACTTCTTACCAAAGGTTTGTGTGATAATTCTTGGTCGTTATTCAAAGAGATGGAGAACTTGGGAGGGATAAACCAAACAGAATCCTTGCAGTACTTCGTTGAAAAAGTGAATCAAAAAAGAACGCTTCGTATAGCACAATTCAAAAGTGGAAAAAATATCCTCATCGGATTGAATAAATTCCCCAATCCTGAATCGCTAGATGTAAAATTCATTCCTCCCTCCTCTTATTTAGAAATTGAAACGTTGGTTATCGAACGTGATGTAAATCTGAACGCATGAAAAAAGCCGTTTTTGAAAACTACAAAACCATTCAGGAGTCTCCCGTAAAGAATCCTTCAGAAGCCTTAAACACCTATGAAACAGCAGAAAATATTGTTCTTAATTCATATTATTGCCCGGAAGACCTAACTGATAAGGATTATTCTGGATACGTATCAGGAATAGCTCCTTTTCTCAGAGGACCGTACACATCCATGTATGCCATCCGACCCTGGACGATTCGTCAGTATGCAGGTTTTTCGACAGCCGAAGAATCAAATGCTTTTTACAGAAGAAATCTTGCCGCTGGTCAAAAAGGCCTTTCCGTAGCATTTGACCTGGCAACTCACAGAGGTTACGATTCTGATCATGAACGAGTTGTAGGAGATGTCGGTAAAGCTGGTGTCGCGATTGATTCCGTTTTAGACATGAAGATCCTTTTCGATCAGATTCCATTAGATGAAATGTCTGTATCCATGACCATGAATGGAGCTGTTATTCCGATTATGGCATTTTACATTGTAGCCGCAGAGGAACAAGGTGTAACAATGGAGAAACTTTCCGGAACAATCCAAAATGATATCCTTAAAGAATTCATGGTGCGAAATACATACATCTATCCACCTGCACCCTCTATGAGGATCATATCGGATATTTTTGCGTTCACCTCGAAGCACATGCCGAAATTCAATTCAATTTCGATATCGGGATATCACATGCAAGAAGCAGGCGCGACAGCTGCAATAGAACTAGCATATACATTGGCTGATGGATTAGAATATTTGCGAGCCGGTGTGAATGCAGGGATGAAGATCGATGACTTCGCTCCTCGTTTGAGCTTTTTCTGGGCGATTGGAATGAATCATCACATGGAAATTGCCAAAATGCGCGCTGGCAGACTCATCTGGTCTAAACTTGTAAAACAATTCAATCCGAAAAAAGAGAAATCACTCGCGCTCCGAACTCATTGTCAAACTTCCGGCTGGAGTTTAACAGAACAAGATCCTTTTAACAATGTGGCAAGAACATGTATCGAGGCATTAGGAGCAGCACTTGGAGGAACACAATCACTTCATACGAATGCTTTAGATGAGGCCATCGCTCTACCAACGGATTTTTCAGCAAGAATTGCCCGAAACACACAACTGTTTTTGCAATTGGAAACAGGAATAACTACACATATTGACCCCACTGGAGGCAGTTATTACATTGAGAAATTAACCGCAGAACTTGCAGAGGAAGCGTGGAAGCTGATCGAAGAAGTCGAATCATTAGGCGGAATGGCCAAAGCCATTGAAACTGGAATTCCAAAAATGCGCATTGAAGAAGCAGCAGCAAGAAAACAAGCTCGCATCGACTCAGGTAAGGACGTAATTGTTGGTGTAAACCGATATCAAATTACTGATTATGAAGAAAAACTTGATATTCTTGAAGTTGACAATACAAAAGTTCGTACGGCTCAGATAGAGCGATTGAACAAAATGCGTTCACAACGAGATCAACTGGCCGTAGCAGCTTCTTTGGCGTTATTAGAAGAAGCAGCACGCAATGGAAATGGAAATCTACTTGAATTAGCCTTGGTTTGCGCAAGAAATCGGGCAAGCTTAGGGGAGATCTCTGATGCTATGGAACGAGCATTTGGTAGATATCAAGCAACTATCCGATCTATTTCGGGCGTATATTCACATGAGGCAATGCAAGACAATGATTTTCAATCAGCAAGAGAATTAACAGAACGATTTACTAAACTTGAAGGAAGACGGCCGCGTATCATGATCGCAAAAATGGGTCAGGACGGACATGACAGAGGCGCGAAGGTGATCGCAACTTCTTTCGCTGATATGGGCTTCGATGTAGATATTGGTCCATTATTCCAGACACCAGCTGAAGCTGCGAAACAGGCGGTAGAGAATGATGTGCATATCCTCGGAGTTTCCTCACTAGCTGCCGGACATAAAACACTCGTCCCTCAGGTGATTAATGAATTAAAAAAACTTGGTCGTGACGATATAATGGTAGTTGCCGGAGGAGTAATCCCTCAGCAAGACTATGAATTTCTCTACAAAGCTGGTGTATTTGGGGTATTTGGGCCGGGAACTAAAATTTCAAAGGCTGCTCAGGAAATCCTCCAACTTTTAATTAAAAGTGTTGAATAGTGAAGTCGTGCTTATGAGTCTCTGTCGTTAACAAATTCTTTTTGTACTTTCGGCACAGAAATTGAAAGTAATTGCGAAAAATGAAACGGATGACACATATTCTTTCTACCTTAATTTTCTTCTTTTTATGGAAAGTTTCACTTGCTCAACCTGGGGTTTATGATGACCTACAGATTCTTTTTGCGGATGCTAATTACGAAAAACTCGTTAAGAGTGCTGAGTCCTATACCATGAAAGAAGACTTGAAAAAAGACCCCATTCCATTCATATACCTTTCCAAAGGTTTGTACAAGATTTCCTTGTCGGGAACTGCTGATGAAAAGTTCAAAAATGCCTATAAAGATGCCATAGGCGCACTTTCTAAAGCTCTGAAAATAGCTAAAGACAGTATTGAACTACTGAATGATCATATTGAATTTATTGGGCAGTTTCAGGCCTCGATGGTAGAAACGATAAGTAATGATCTATCCGCAAAAGATTACAACAAAGCATCTGGTTGGGTTCTAAAATACTATAAAATAACCTCTAACCCCATTGGAGCTAAATATATTGATGGAGCGACAAAGTATCGGAAAGCAGATAAAGGTGGGGCTAACGTTCTCTGGAAGGAAGCCGAAACAATGTTGAAAGGTATTACTACTATAGATGACTGGTCCGCAGCAGATCAAACCCTACTTAAATTAGGAGTGATAGAAACTGCTGAATGTTATGTTGCCTCAAAGCAAGTCGAAAAGGCTAAGGAAACAATGAACAAAGTGGCCCAGTGGTTTGAAAATGATACTGAGTTCAAAGAAAAATATGATTCACTTGTAAATTGACCAGAAACCCGAAAGGACTTTTTTCATTTTAACACGCAGCGTTTCAAAACTACTACCGTTTAGCATTACTGGCAACTTGTTTCACCTTACTTTTGTTCTATGGATATACGGAGATACGCCAAATATTACAAGAACAAGTTCTTCGTTGCGGGTTTCATATTCTTTGTCTACATTCTTTTTCTGGATGATGTGGACATTTTCACCATAGTGAATCAAAATCGAAAGCTTTACCGTCTAGAAGCAACCCGAGATGAGGTTAAAATAAAATTAGACTCCACAAGATCACTTTACAGAGAATTACGCACGACTCGTGCATTGGAAAGTTTTGCCCGTGAAAAAAAATTCTTCAAGCAGAAAAACGAAGATATCTTCGTGATCTCCTATGAATAAAAACCGTTCTTATAAGCAGCTTGATTAACAGAAATGTCTAATAAGAAACTCATCTTCAGTGTTCTTGTATTTTTATCCGTGACTATAATCGTCTTGCTTTGCATCATTTTCTTCATTCCTGAAAAAATGCAAGTCGAGGAAAAGAGATCAATCAAGGAAGCACGAACTACAGGGAAGATCCTCATTGATTATGGCAAACCCTCTTTTCGAAAAAGACTCTGGCTTATGGAGGGGGATAAAGTTTTATTGAACACCTACGTGTCACATGGAAAAAACTCCGGGCTGGTATATGCCCGTTCTTTTTCAAATACGGAAAACTCACTTCAGTCGAGTATTGGCCATTATGTAACATCGGAAATTTACTACGGTGACCATGGATTGAGTATGCGAGTTATTGGTCTTGATTCTACTAATTCGAACGCCTACAACCGAGACATCGTCTTTCACTCTGCTCCTTATGCCACAAAAGGCTTTCTGCTAACACATGGTTATCTCGGGAGAAGTCATGGATGCTTTGTAACCGGACCAAACGAAAATAAAAAAATCATTGATTTTGTCCGAAAAAACGGCCCTATTGAAGTAATTGTAACAAAATAGCGCTGCCATTTAATTCAGCCTAAAATAGCGCTCATCAAAGTAATTGACCAATATTACCTTTGGAAAATAATACCTGATGATCTGATCGTAAGTATATCCAAGTTTAGCCATTTTCATGGCGCCCTCCTGACATAACCCAACTCCATGGCCAAATCCCCTTCCCTTAAGTACGACTTCTTCTCCTTCCGGATAACAGGAAAAGAACGTAGATTTCAAATCAAAATGATCTCTTATATCACGCAAAGGAATACCAAACATGGGATGCAAATAAAACCCTGTTCGTTCAGGTTGATCAAACTTACACGCCATGGATGCACACAAACTATCATAAATCGGATAGCGGTATTTCAGAACCAAAAAATCCACCCAATCCTTCTGAGATATGCGTTTTTCCCATGTTGCCTGTTTTGTATATATACAAAATGTATCCTTAAATGTCGTCAGATAATCTATCTCCTCGTTCCAGATTAAATGAGGCTCGCAGGTTTGTCCGCCACAATTCGCGTGAAAATATGCATCGATCAGTTTTCCATCTATTGATTCCATAACGACATCATGTGTTGATAATACTGCTGAATCTATTTCAGGTGTGTATCGAACCATGTTCAAGTAAGCCTGACAGTGCGTTCGATCACAAAGATCAAAACCTTCTTTTTTATGTTTTCCGAGATACTTCAACGCATAAGTTCTGCTAATCACTGACTGTACCTTGTAATATTCCATTTGTCTTCCTGTGCCACCTTCAGATTCAACAACTCCAGACAAATAGTTGTCTATGTCTACCAGGTTCACCACAGTAATTCCCTTTGAGGCTCCGGTCAGTTCAAAATCATCTTTGTATTTACGTTGTTTCAGGTTGGGCGATTTCGGGACAAGTATAAGTGATGTTCCCGATTGATTCTGTATGATTGTTATTTTGGAAAAAACACCCAGTTCATAGGCTCCTTTCTTTAAAGAGATACTACCCTTTTTGATGAACGAAACTTCAATAAATTCATTGGGTAGTATAGACCCAAAATCGTTGGTATCAGCAATAATTGAATAACTACCATCATTATAAGAAAACGAAATACGCTGTAAATTATTATCTCGAAACAGCCCAATTCTCAATTGCTGAGCCATAATCTGCAGACTCAGAATTATAAAAACAAGAAGAGTAACTCGATTCACCTTACAAAATTACAATGACCACTTACGCCAATTTAGCCTAAGAGTTCATAGTTTTCAACATGGATTGTGCAACTTTCTCGCTAGCACCACCGTCACCAAGTATAGCACGTAAT